>JAZTWM010000007.1:0-221705 GCA_045635825.1 Candidatus Enterousia sp.
CCAGACACAACCAACATTTGCCCAGATTCCATAATAACCTCTTGCATGAAACTGCGTTCTTCAACCTCTGGCAATTGCAGGGTCACTTCACCAATGGTCTGGGTTGACATACGCAACAATTCACGAACCGACATACGGAACAACAACAATATGCGACCATTTTCCAAAACATTTGGCAACAACTGCATTGTAAACCCTGTTTCTAAATCGTCTTGGTCAACGGTGCTGGATTCAACAGTCGTAAAGTTGCGTGATTCAAATCGCTTAATATAACCCGTTGTACGTGTATTGCTGACCGGTGCAACACGATTTGAACGTGTCGTCACACCAACATTGGTAACCAATGACACCTTGCCCTGCTTGGCCAATGCTTCTATCAAGGCATTACTGCCTGCAGCACCAGATAACGACCCATTCATAATCTGATCATTCGTATATGCACCTTCAAACAAAGTGCCATTTTCCATATGTGTCGCCCCTGTCAGTGCAGATACAGTATTAGACAGAACCGCAATGTTCATGGAACTGGCCTCGGTCGATGCCAAATTATTTTTTGGATTCGCAACGATATTCAAACCAGACGTTGAATTAATCGCCGCCGCCAAATTTAAACCAAATGCAGAATCATTTGAAATTGTAACCTGCAAAACCTTGACATCAATTGTCACCAATTGACTTAAACGCTTGTTCTGGCGTTCAATATATTCACCAACACGTGCCAAAACAGATGGCGATGCTGTAACCGTAATTGTTCCCAAACTGCGTGATACGGTAAAGTCCGCATTATCCGCCTTGCCAATAATAGAAGATATCGCCTTCTCTACTTCGTCCCATTCCTTTAACGTAGATTCCAAAGATACTTCATTTGAATTATCTGTTGATACAGATGTTTGGTATGCAACCTCGGTCCCCAGGGCATATAATGTAAATGTCTTGGTTTCTGTTTCATAAAAAACAATCGCGTTCTTGTCATAGTACCACAACAAATCTAAATCTGTTGCAACCTGACTTAACAAACCAGACAGTTTACCTGTATATGCAACATTTACCAACTTTCTTAATTTATCTGCAGATACCTGACCATCAATCTTAACCGGTATTCCCGTAATAGAATAAATATCATTTGCCAAAACCTGCAAAGAAACAGATTCATTCAACAAAATCGTAATACCTGTGTCTGTCTCAAACTTTGATGGCAAATTATTACGATGTTCCAAAACCATGGATTTATTCCCCAACCAAACACCTTCGGACATGGAAACAGTATCACCACTGGCCACCTTGGCACGTGGATTCTTTGCCATTTCAAACGCATCATACGCATTTATAAAATCATTATCAACAGATGCCGCCACCTGTGCAGATTCACGCTTTGCACATCCAGTCACAGTCGCTAAGACAATACCGCACACAATCAAAAAATTTAATGACTTTCTCATCTTTATTTCTCCCTACGACAGCTGTTTTTATTCTTCTGTTGTTGATATTACCAATACCCGATTCCCCTTATAAAACTTGGCATATGGCACAGGGGTCGCACGACCAAAATTACGAACCAACGCAGATGCAACATCAACAAAACGTCCCTTGAACACAGCACTGGCCTCAATCGGGTATTCACGTGGTGTCGTCCAGACCAAATCCCAACCTTCTTTATCACACCATGATTGCAACACTTCACGCAATGTTTGACCATTCGCAACAACCCACGAACGAACCTGATCTGTTACAACCGCCGGTGCTTCTGCATCTGCAGATTCATCAACTTCGATTTCCATATTCATTTCTTCAACAACTGTTGCCAATGCATCAGATGAAACTTCCTTGCCCTCTTTAACATAAACAGTACCATCATCTGACATAACAACCCCATCAGAAACCATACGACCAGATTCCGCAACCGCAACACCATCGGCCAAAACCTGTCCACCTTCATCCAATTCAACAGAATTAACAACAACAATATCACCAACCTCTGTAATAGAACCTGTTGTTCCAGTTGTCGAAACCTTCATACCATTACGAACCGCGAACGCATCATAACCGTCTGCAAATCGTCCACACGTTTTTCGACCACTGCGTGATACTGCCAAAACATTTCCACCATCATCTTCTAAAACTTCGCGATGCAACAAAGGCATTTCAGAAGAACCACCACAATCATCTGCAAAACCAACCGGTATTTGATTACCATGCAACATATTCGCACCACCAGACCAACCAGCAAACGCACCACGCGCACCCAAATTAAAATTATTTTCAACGACTAAATCCGCACCAACCTTGGACACAATACGAATATTATCATTTGATTTTTTGTTAGAAACCCAACCATCCTGCATTGCAATTTCTACATCCGCATCCGAACCCGCCAATGGCCATGCCGGCACATCCTGAACCATTTGATAATCTTGCTGATAATCTTGCATCAATTCAACTTGTTGATCCATCTGGTCAACCTGCCAATCCACCCCTTCGTCATAGGCCACATAAGCATCCTGCCCACCAAACAATTCAGACGTGACAACCTGGGGCAATTCACCCGCATAACAATAACCAACCGCAGTCGCAAACATTGCAACAATTAAAATTTTACGGAACATACCGGCCTTCCTTTACCTAGAATTATCCTTTAATTAAAGTTATTATAACAATTTGACCGAATCTGTGCAAGACCTAAAAACACACAACAACCAAAAACACAAAACACAAAAATCATGATATCGCACGAATCGAAAAAAGATGTTATACTATCCCAGAAAACAACTATTGATGGGGGCAATAAAATATGCAAAACGCAATTATCTTAGCATTACTGGGGTTAACAACTGTATTATCTGGCACTGTATTATGGTATATCTATCGCCTGCACTGCCAAATCGCCAATATCAACAAAACCCAAGACCACCAATACGCCCTGATTGTAAAAATGCAATCTGTACTAAAAAATAAATCTGCAACAAACGCCGTTGCCGAACACGCTGAAATGATTTATCAAGATTTACTGCAAAACCTGATACCAATCATGGCAACAATCGACATTATGCCACGCAACACCCCCGAACACCCACTGTGGCGCGCATTGGGCGCAATAATGGACGAATATGCAAAAAATCCATTTGCACTGGAAAAATTACGTCGTGCAATAAAACTAGATTCCGAAGTTGCACGTAGTATCGACAACTATATGCGTCGTGCAGATAATTTCCTGCACCACTTGACAACAACCGAACCAGATGGTTTGCTATCTAATACCTTTACCGATGGCCTGTTGGGACAATCACTAACGTTTTTTGCCCAGGCAAAACAACTGGCCACCCAAGGCGGATAACAATACACAATGGCAAAACTGACCGAAAATCTTATACGTGAAATCTCAAAACTACGCAATGAACCAGATTGGCTATTGCAATGGCGTATTGACGCATTTAATGCCTGGCAAAAAATGACAGAACCACGCTGGGCAGAACTGGAATACCCAGAAATAAATTATGACGAATTAAATTATTACAACGAACCGGCCCCAATTGACAATTCCGACTTGGAATCTGTATATGACAAGATGGGCCTGCCAGAGGCCGAAAAACGTGCCCTGATGGGAATGGCAACCGACACAGTAATAGACAGCCGATCCGTACACACATCCTACACCGACAAATTAAACGAACTGGGGATAATATTTTTACCATTTGCAGACGCCGTTCAAAAACACCCTGATTTAGTAAAAAAATATCTGGGTCATGTCGTCCCCGCCACAGATAACTTTTATGCATGCCTTAATGCAGCCGTATTTTCAGACGGCACATTTGTATACATTCCACCAAACACCAAATGTCCAATTGATTTGGCCAGTTTTTTTAGAATTGAAACCGCGAAAATCGGCCAATTTGAACGCACACTGATTATTGCAGACACAGGTGCCGAAGTTACATATATGGAAGGATGCAGTGCCCCACGCCGCCCAAACCATCAACTGCATAGTGGGGTCGTAGAAATTGTCGTCATGGATAACGCCACTGTCAAATATGCGACCGTACAAAACTGGTACACTGGCTCATTTGACGGCACACAACAAACGGGTGGCATATTAAACTTTGTAACAAAACGTGGTAAATGTTACGATAATGCAAAACTACTCTGGACCCAGGTCGAAGTCGGCAGCGCCCTAACCTGGAAATACCCATCAACAATCCTATACGGGGATAATTCATTCAGCGATTTTTATTCACTATCCATCACACGCGGTGGCCAAATGGCAGATACCGGGACAAAAATGATTCATATTGGGAACCACACCAAATCCAATATTGTTTCATATGGCATTGCAACGGACGCATCAACACAAACATTCCGCAGTCTGGTATCATTCAGCGGTTCACATTGCACAAACGCCTCAAAATGCGACAGTCGCCTTATTGGTGATTTAGCAACCGCAAACACCCTGCCCCGAATTACACATAACGGTCAACACAATCATCAATCGCACGAGGCCACAACCGGAACCATAGACCAGGCAACATTAAATTATCTTAACATGGCAGGAATCGATACAGATTCTGCAATCGCCTTGATTATAGGTGCCAGCGCAACACCCGTACTATCACGTCTGCCGATGGAGTTTCTGGTTGAATCAAAACAACTGATACAAATGGCATTATCAAAGGACTAATACAATGCTACACATAAAAAACTTATCTGTAAAATTTGCCAACAAAGAACTGTTAAGTAATATTTCCCTAGATATCGCACAGGGGGCACGCCATCTATTAGCAGGTCACAATGGTTCTGGCAAATCAACGTTGGCACAATGCATTGCCGGCAACCCAGAATACACAATCACATCTGGCGAAATCTTGTTTGACAATCGCAACATTACCAATGAAAACGCAACAACACGTGCCCTGATGGGAATATTTTTAGGCGCACAACATGTCCCAGAAATCCCAGGACTGTCCGTTATCAGTTTCCTAAAACATTCTTGTATTGCACATTCCCATTTTCAAACAGGCCACGACCTGCCGATGGGCGAATTTATGCAATCACTGGACAACGCACGTGAACAATTAAACATTCCACGTGAATGGCTAAACCGCAGTATAAACGTTGGTTTTTCAGGTGGCGAACGCAAACGCCTAATGCTGTTACACTTGTTAATGACCAAACCCAAACTGGCAATACTTGATGAACCAGATTCTGGTGCAGACACCGCAACCAAACAATTAATTGCGGACACTATCAAGAATATGCCAAACACAACATTCATCACAATATCACATCAGCCAGACTTTACCAACATGATAGCACCAACCAACACAACAACTTTATCTGGCGGTCAAATTATGATACAATAAAGCAAATAACCAAAGGGGAAACACCACATGCCAAAAAATAAAATAACAACCTGGACAATAACATCACCATTAAAATTTGCCGTCATAACATTTGGACTATTGATATTGGTTGCAGGACTATATATTTTGGGTCTGGACTTATTTTCCCCAAACACAACACCACCTAAATCACATATTGCAACCCTGATGCTGACATCCCTGATTTTAGGAATCGCATTACAAATACGTGGTTTACCACATACAAATATCAATAAAAAATCCTTTGTTGGCGTACATAACGCACAACTGATGACACTAATAATTTTTCTATTTTTGTCATTTGTACCCATCGCAAAATATCAAACAATAGTATTTTTTAGCATGATGCGTCTTGCTAAACATAACCCAACACTGGCAATTCTAACTGTCGCATTATTACTTGTTATATCTCTGTTCTTTATCGGCGTCATCATATCCAATATATACGCAAAGTTCTTGCGTGCACACACCATTGGCATTCCAAAGTGGAAAATCTTTGCATGCATGCCATTTGGCTTTGCTGCAACATGGATACCAGGGTATTTTTTAAATACCAAGGACGACAAACAAAACAACATAACAATAAAATCCAAATGGTATAATACATTAACCGATTGGTTGCTTGCACGCAAACGCACATTAATCACTGCTTTCATATGCACAGTACTAATCGCGCATTTCTATATGGGTGCATATTCAACACTGTTAACATTTGCATTTGCAACAATATTCGGATTATGGCTATTACAAATCGGTGTTAAAAAGTTTGAAAAAAACATATCAGGCTCATATATGCACATGGCTATTGGTTTTAATATTGCAATGATTATCGCATTTATCTTTATGATATCCATACGTGCGAATGAACCACAAATCATTGACAATCAAAATCAAATAACACCAGAAACGATTGAAATAATCGACACCAACCAGGACTAAGACATGAACGGAATAATAATCTTTAGTGCAACCGTACTAATACTGTGGGTTGCACGTTCCATACTGATACCATTTTTAATTGCTGGTTTTTTATGGTACTTGATGAACGCAACATCTGATTATTATCGCAAGGCGTTACCACATACAGATCATAAATACCTGAACCACATTTACAATGGAATTGCATATCTGGGCACACTGGCAACCGTCATATTAATTGGATACTTGTTTATAACGCAAATCCGCCCAATGTTTTCAGAACTTGCCGGATCATTACCTGCAATCCAAGAACGCTTGTCACACCTGGGGACATACCTATCTAACTCCATGGGGCTGCATTTTGATACCAACATGATACCAAACATTACTAAAATGGCGACTAATATCGGCTCTTCAATCGCAGGAATCGCAGCATCATTTGGTATGGTTCTGGTATACATGATTTTCATGTTTGTAGAGCAAAGTACATTTAACAAAAAATTCAATGCAATGTTCCCATCCAAACGCCAGTCAAAAAAACTGCGCTATATATTGGACAGCATTGATACAAATATGAAGAAATACTTGTTTGTAAAAACATCTATTTCCGCCATAACAGGTTTTGCATCATTTGCATGGCTTTATATTCTGGACGTAGAGTTTGCTGGCGTATGGGCGTTCATTGTATTTATAACCAGTTACATTCCAACAATCGGCGCATTCATTGCATGCGGACTGCCAATTCTTTATACGTTGGCATCTGCCCCAACGCTGCAACAACCATTATTAACAGCAATTGGGTTAATCGGGCTACAAATACTGTTCGGCAATATAATAGAACCAAAATTAACTGGCAAAACACTAAACCTATCTACATTGGCCATTTTAATTAATCTGGTTGTTTGGGGAATGATATGGGGTATTGCAGGCATGTTCTTTAGTGTCCCTCTATTGGTTGCACTATACATCACATGCGCCCAATTTGATTCCACACGTTGGATTGCCGTATTGTTATCCACCGATGGAAACATTCCTGACAAGAACGACTAAAATACAACAGCTAAAAAATAATGCTATACGCATAAAAATCGGGCTTTTTTATTCAGCCCGATTTATCATTGCGATTGCATTTTCCAGTATCACACACGCAGATCTAGAGTCCAGTTTTTCCTTTAAATCACGCACACGAACACGCCCCATTTCCTCTTGTGCGGACACAGACGTTAAGTTTTCTTCTATAAAACAAATCGGCAAATCTGTAATCCCTGACAACACTTCAACAAAACCGCGAACCATTTTCGTTGTCTCAGATTCCCCACCATCTGGATACAATGGCAGACCAACAATAATCCCAACCACATCTTCCGCATGTGCCATATCACGAACCAACTGCGCATGATTCTGTGCCCCACGTGGCAAAACAATCGCGTCACGCATAAAAACAAAATCACGTGTTGGACTACTGACAGCGACACCAATTCTACGTCCACCCCAGTCAATCCCTAAAACACGTCCCACACGCGGAAAAGCCTTGAAATCTGGCAAAATCATTGTATAATTCCTTTACTTTATAAATAATAGGATTGAAAATGGCATTTAGCAAGCAACAATTACAAAAATTCGCTGACCTGGTAAAAATTGAAATCCCAGACGACAAACTGGCCCAGATGAACATTGACTCGGTGGTTGAATGGTTGGACAAATTACAAAAAATTGACACAACCGACATTGAGCCATTATTGAACCCATCTGAACACCAATTACCAATGCGTGCCGACATTGTCACAGATGGCAACATTCGTGATTTGGTATTGGCCAACACGCCTGACAATGCAGGCACATCGCGTGGATATTTCGCAGTACCAAAGGTTATGGATGGGGAATAAATAATGTCACAGTCTGAAAAAAATATTCCTGTCACATTTGTCGCATATGAACCATATGAAAGCTTTGCGGCCCCTGTTGCACTTCTTGGTGACATATCCATAGATCAAGCAAAACAACTGCTGGATACATTTGATAATGCCACCCCTGGGCCAGATGCATGTATTTGTTCTATGACATTACAGTTTACAGACAGAACACGTTTTGGCCACAAACCTGCTAAGGGACTTCGTTATCAAGCCCTAGAATTAGACGGAATGTTTTATCCAGACAGGAATCCACATTGTGGTAAACCAAACAAACGCATGACAGAGGTACAAAAAATCAAACGTTGTGCAAACAATCTGCGTTCTGGCAAATGCCAAGATGACTTCATTCGCCAAACCATTGGCACATTATTATTTCCACAATATTACGGAAACACGAAACAAAAATAAAAAAAGGCAAATCCATGAAACAAAATGTAAAGATATCTTTCTTGGATCCAATAATTGGCACATCCTATACACTCAGCGAACCTGTGGCATATGATGTGGCACATGAAATGGTCAAAAAAATCAACTCAACAAAGTTTGATGATAATTCATGTCTACATTTTAACGCATCATTTATAACACATAACCACGTGTGGATTATTGGCAAATTTGGCAACGGAACATCACCATGCAACAAAATCGCACAATGCCGCATTGAACATATATTACCACACAACAAACTGCGTGCCTGCATTGGACGCATGTCACGTGGACAATGTGAATGCAATGCAGCACGTCCGTCAATCTGTGCCACAATATGGCCCGATACATATTGCAAACAACGGTAAACAAACATGACCCAAAATACTGTACAAACTTTTTTTGGTTCTAAACCTAGTGGTGCCACCAAACCGGTTGGTGCCCCAATTTCCGCCATACAGGCAATCCAGATTTTGGACAAACTGGCCGTTGCACAAACACAATCAGAATGCCTATCAAATCTACACGCATATTTTACATACGATGTATCAAAAAATGGTGCAGATATGGAATTTGAAATAATCTGCGACATGGCAAAATCCACTATGTCGTGCAAGGCCTTTCAACCCAGTATCTACATCCGCAACAACAAAATATATTCGGTACGCCCATCTGACAAAATCAAAGAATGCATCAAACGTGCATCTGCTGGTAAATGCCAAGATACATTTATGCGTGACAATGTCTGGTCTATAATTTTTGCCGACAAATACACCAAACAAAAATAAAGGTCCCATAATGCAAAAATCAAGATATACTATCAAGGCCCAGACACAACAGTACAAGATAGATACACATAACAATATCTATCCACTGGATACACGTCTTGACGTATGCGAATGGCGCGATGCCGCATTTCAACTTGAAATATATCACACCTTGGCAGTACCCGCAAAAAAAGACAAACAAACAGGCACAATTACCCCCGCCATCCCCAGCATCAAAATTGGCGTTATTGCACCTGTGACCCGCACCAAATCGTATCAATACGGTGACAAAGTGAACGTCATTTCAAAAATACCTGTAAACATTGGTTGCACATTAACTAACATTGTAAAAACAGATTTCTTGGCAAACATAATTGCCAAACAAAAATAAAAACAACAAAAACGGAAAGTGAGCAAAATGATAAACTTAACATTGACCGAAGCATTGGCAAAACTGAACAGCGGTGAAATATCTGCTGTTGAATTAACACGTGCCTATTTGAACCGTATTGAACAATATGGCGCAGATTTAAATTGCTATATCACCGTCACACCTGAACGTGCAATGGCGGATGCGGCTGCATCTGATGCCAGACGTGCATCTGGCAACGCCCTGCCCCTGGACGGGATTCCAATTGCAATGAAGGACTTGTTCGCAACACGTGGCATTCGCACAACTGCGGCATCACGTATGCTGGAAAACTTTGTGCCTGAATATGAATCAACTGTTTCACAAAAATTCATAGATGCCGGCACAGTTCTACTAGGTAAAGCAAATCTGGACGAATTTGCAATGGGTACTTTCAGCAAGACCAGTTTTTTTGGTGCACCAATAAACCCATGGCAAATGGAAAAACAATTAACCGCAGGTGGTTCATCAGGCGGTTCAACATCTGCTGTTGCAGGCGGTCTGGCATTAGGTGCAACCGGCACAGACACCGGTGGTTCAATTCGTTTCCCATCTGCAATCACAGGTATGGTTGGTATGAAACCAACATATGGCCTGTGTTCACGTTGGGGGTGTGTTGCCTTTGCGTCTTCATTAGACACGCCTGGCCCAATCGCACGTACTGTTGATGATACAGCATTATTATTATCCGCAATGGCAGGTCACGATGACAAAGATTCAACCAGTGCACAAAACAATTTCACATGCAACGCACCTTTAACACCTGTATTGGGCGAAGGCAAAAAATTACGTGTTGGCATTATCAAAGAATTTGCAGATGTTCAAATCTCTGCTGACATGAAAGACTTATTTGAAAAACGTATTGCAGACCTGAAATCTATGGGTGCAGAAATTGTCGAAGTATCAATTCCAAACATTCTGGATGCATTGGCGGCATACTATATCATCGCCCCTGCCGAAGCATCTTCGAATTTGGCACGCTATGATGGTATGCGTTATGGTCTGCGTGTCGAAGGTCGTGACATCTATGACACATTTAAGAAGACACGTGCCGCAGGCTTTGGAGATGAAGTAAAACGTCGTATGATTATCGGCACAGCGGTATTAAGCAGCGAATCGTATGACGTATATTTCATGCAAGCCGCACGCGTTCGCCGTATGATTGCAGACAGTTTTAACACTGCATTTGAACAATGTGACTTGATTGTATGCCCAGCCAGTGCAGGCACTGCAATGCCATTAAATGCAGACCTGTCGCCATTGGAATACTATGCATTAGATTTATTCACAGTCGCAATGAATCTGGCCGGTGTTCCTGCATGCAGCGTACCATGCGGTCTGGCAACAAATGGCCTGCCATTGGGAATGCAAGTTGTAGGCCGTCGTTTTGACGACATGCGTGTTCTGCAGTTGGCAAAACATATAGAAGCCGCAGCAAACATTGACAACCGCCCAACAGTAATTATGGGGAAATAAAAATGAATTATCGCACCATCTCTTTTGACAATAAAAAAACGACCACAACGGTCGCTAGAAAGGAGATGGTGGCTAGGGACGGAATCGAACCGCCGACACAGGGATTTTCAGTCCCTTGCTCTACCAACTGAGCTACCTAGCCAACTGCGGGACAAATAATAAAATACTAAAAATAAAAAAGCAAGGGAAAAAGATAAAATGTTTACAATAAAAGGCAAAACAGGCGATTGGGAATTAGTAATTGGCCTGGAAACACATATCGAAGTACTATCCGAATCGAAATTATTCAGTGGTGCATCTGCTGACTATAACCCAACAATTGCCCCAAACACTCAGGTATCTATGGTTGACGTTGCAATGCCTGGAATGTTACCAGTATTAAATAAATACTGTGTAGAGCAAGCGATTCGCATGGGACTGGGGTTAAACGCCGAAATTTCCAAGACCAGTCGTTTTGCCCGTAAACAATATTTCTATCCTGACCTGCCCCAAGGGTATCAAATCTCACAACCTGCAGACGAACCACCGGTTGTCGGTCGTGGCTGGGTTGAAATCATGGGCGACGATGGAAATCCAAAAAAGATTTTGATTGAACGCGCACACTTGGAACAAGACGCAGGTAAATTAAAACACGATGTACACCCAACAAAATCTTTTGCTGACTATAACCGTACCGGTGTAGCGTTGTTAGAAATTGTTACTTTCCTGGACACAAAAAATCCAGATAACAATTCTTATATCACATCCCCAGACGAAGCCGAACGTTATCTGCGTGAAATTCGTGAAATCGCACGTGCCCTGGGCGTATCCAAGGCAAACATGGAAGAAGGCTCAATGCGTGCAGACGTAAATGTATCCGTCCGTCGTGTTGGCGAAACAACATTCCGTACACGCACAGAAACCAAAAACATGGTGTCATTCAAATTTATTAAAACCGCCATTGAATACGAAGCACGCCGCCAAATCGAGGCATATGAAAACGGCGACACCGTCACCCAAGACACCATGCGATACAACCAAGGCGAAGGCACAACATCCGTAATGCGCAGCAAAGAAGATGCCCTGGACTATCGTTATTTTCCAGATCCGGATTTATTACTGGTTCATATCACTGATGAACAAATTGAAAACATTCGCCGCACATTACCTGAACTGCCATCTGCAACACGTGCCCGCTATACGCATGATTTCGGGCTTTCCGAATATGATGCTGCACGACTAACTGAAACAACCGACATATCTAAATGGTATGATACCGCTGTTGGTGGTGATGCAAAACGTGCAAAATCCGTTGCGAACTGGATGATAAGTGAACTGTTTGCCCACCCAGAAAATTGGGATGTAAAAAATCAAAAATCTGGCACTGTTGATGAAATGCGTATTATTACACCAACAGATTTAGCAGAACTGGTCGATATGATTGCCGAAAACACAATCAACGGCAAACAGGCCAAAGAAATATTTATCAAAATGTTAGATAGCGAAGTTGGCACACCACGTGAAATTGCAGACAAATTCGGCATGAAACAAATGACCGACACTGGCGCAATCGAAGCAATTGTTGACGAAGTCATCAATGCAAACCCATCACAGGTCGAACAATATAAATCAGGCAAAGTCGGCTTACTTGGATTCTTTGTAGGCAATGTTATGAAGAAAACAGGTGGCACCGCCAACCCAGCCGTCGTAAACGAAATTTTAAGAAATAAATTAGCATAAATAACCAAAAGGAGCAAATATGGTAAAAGTAGTAGGTATTGTTGAAAATGATTCCATCACAGGTGTAAAGTACGGCACAGTCGAAGTTCCAGAAACACCAATTGAAATCAAACGTGCACATGAACAATTCAAAAAAACACGTGCTGCCCGTACTGCCAAAGTTCGTGGCGAACGCACAAAAAAGAAATAAACATGGGACACTTTGTCGATTTTCTTGATTCGTTATTGGGTGACAATGTCATGAACGACTATGAAAAAATAGTCCGTCAAATGTCACATGCTGAGGCACAATCAAAAATATTGAATCAAGATTATCGACATCGCATTCTCTATTATAACCATGTCGCAAAACATATCCAATCACAACAAATGCGACACATAAAAAACATGCGAATCAAACATAAATAAGACATACGAATATGAAGAAATTCTTTATCCAAACCTTTGGCTGCCAAATGAATGTATATGATGGATGGCGTATCGCCGCGATGCTGTCGCATCATGGTCTGGAACAAACAAACAATGTTTCAGATGCCGACATCATCATATTAAACACATGTGCTGTTCGTGCCAAGGCAACCGATAAAGTCTTTTCCGCATTGGGACGTATTCGTCGTGCAAAAAAAACAACCGCCCTATTCGGAATTGTTGGATGTGTTGCACGTGAAGCGGGTGCAACCGCATTTCGCAGAATCCCAGACCTTAATTTTGTCCTGGGCCCACAATCATATCATAAATTACCACAAATCTTAGAGAACCCAGATGCACGTCTATTAAATATTGATTTAGGTGGTCTAGAAAAGTTTGATGAACTGCCACAAATGGAACGCAGTCCACGTGTCGCATATATACCAATCCAAGAAGGTTGCAACCATGTATGCACATACTGCATTGTTCCATATACACGTGGTCGTGAATTATCACGCTCTTTCGAATCGGTAATGACAGATACAATTCACGCAGCAAAAACTGGTGCAATTGAAATATGCTTCCTTGGGCAAAATGTAAACGGATATAAATACACAGACGAAAACGGTAAACTATACCGTCTGTCTGACCTGATTCGTGAAACCGCAAAAATCCCAGAAATCATGCGTATACGCTTTACATCCAGTTATCCAACCGAAATGACAGACGACTTGATTGACATGTTCCGTACAGAACCAAAGTTGTTACCTTTCTTGAACATGCCAATCCAAAGCGGCTCACAAAATGTCTTAACACGCATGAATCGCCCATACAGTTTGGAATTATACACAGACATTATTCGCAAACTAAAACTGGCACGTCCTGACATTCAAATTTCATCAGACTTTATCGTTGGATTTCCCGGCGAAACAGATGAAGATTTTGAACAAACAATGCGAATCGCAGAACAAATCAAATATATCAATTCATATTCGTTCAAATATTCACCACGTCCACACACAGCTGCTGCCCTGATGCCAGATCAAATCCCAGAAAATATCAAGGCAGAACGTCTGGCAAAACTGGACACATACCTTAATGATGTTCAGCGTAATTTTAACGAATCGTGCATTGATACCACATTGGACTGCTTACTAGAAGGTCCAGATAAAACCGGCCGTCATCTGGTCTATCGCACACCATTTATGCAACAATGCATTGTTGAATTTTGTGACAACGCACCAGAATTGGCAAAGATAAAAATCACAGCCGCCAACAAGGCATCCCTGCGTGGAAAGTTTATTGATTAATCAATCAAAAATAAATCCTGGCACCAACTGTCAATTCATACGTAGTTACATCCATGGCACGCAAAATAGATGCACCTATGTTGCCACCAGCATTATCATATACTGACCAAAAACTGGCATCAAATTGCACACCTGATTCACCCAATGTATTTAATATAACATTCATTTTGTAATCATAATTGATTGCATGCATTTGATAGGCATACCCCACACCAATACCAGTACGCACAACAAAATCAAAATCTTCAAAAGATTCCAATCTATACAGATTCACCCCACCACCAACAAATGGTGCAATGTTTATTTTATCATCAACCTGATACTTTATCCCATAATCCAGCAACGCATGTAACGACAACACATTTGGATTATTTATACGATGACCATCATACAGAACTTCTCCAACATCAAACTCAAAGTTTTTAATTCCAAACAAACCACGCACAAATGTATTTCTAGCCATCGCATAATCAGCATATAACTTTATCCCATAATACAACCCATCAAATGCATCCACATAAGACGAATAATATAATTCACCAACCTTGACACCCAACCCAATTTTCAGATCACCAACATCCCCCAATACTACGCTGGAAAAATTATAAGAAACAAAATCACTTGTCGAAATTACAGATGCCCTTGCCAGTCCCCCAGACAACAGTGCAAAATCAAAACCATCCAACGCAGTTATAATACGTACTGGCTCTAACAATTTGTTTGGATTCAAACGCACCGAATCGTCTAATACATCATACAAAGCGGACATATCCGTCACAGTATCCAACATACCAAGCAATTTGTCACCTGAACCCTCAACACGCACATCATTTAAATAATCCCCAATACCTGTCCCTAAAACCTTAATGTAATCCGTTTCCCGAACCCGCTTAACATACAGGGCCCCATCATCAATATACGCTACATCTACAAACAAAGGATTCTTTATATCTGTAACCAAAACAATATCTGCATCACCTGTTACATTATGCAACACCGGGCCACTAAAAATATCCACCAAACCACCCTGGTATAAGACGATACTACCATCCAATTCCAACACATAATTCTCAGACGCATCTATTGCAGATAAATCAATAACAGAATCACGAATAATAATTTTATCGGCCGTACCTGCCACACCATAAATATCATCCAATAATAAATGATTTACCCCTTGAACCAACAAAAAGTATTCACTAGCAATATCTATTGGATTCATATCATCTCTACCGACCACCAACTGATAAGCCCTGCCACCCCCGTTCATAGACGCAGTAAAATCCCCTTTATTTCGGATATATACATCACATCCATCACACAAATAAATATCCGTATCAAATAAACCATTATTCAAGATATTAACACTATTTGATATATACAAGGCATCTGGCTTAAAAACCGCCCCTGCCCCAACAACAAAATCAGAATCAATAAAAACATTCCCAGAATACACGTCATCAAATGCATAAAGTACACCACCATTAATGGCGCACAAAAACATAAGGAACAAACGGCATATTCTTTTCATTACGCTACACAACATAAATCATAACACCATCAAAATATATACAGCAACAAAAAATACCCTGATTGATATCAGGGTATTTATTTCAAACATAATGCACGTTTATTTATCTAATTTGCCCCAACCGGCTCTATATCCACCATCACGTTCCAAATACACATTTGCCCCATTCAGTTGCGCAGCACTAACCCCCTGAATCATATATGTTTGATTTATACGACCAGATTTCCCAGCCTGCAACATTGGGAACTTGATATTAAAACGCTTTGATGCATTACAACACTTAACATCATTATGACATGATTCGCACTGATACAGCCTTAGATTATACTTAACACCTGGACGCATATCCTTCAAATCAACCATCATCTTCACACCATCATCTGTATCCTTGAATTTTATATGGCCCATCTTGGATTCGCCACCACGACTGCTGTGAGTATACATTTTAGCATACACACTATTAACATCTGTATTTTCATACACCTGATAAACAACAATCGCATCTGTTTCCTCTATAACCTCTACAGGTTGCATACGGTCCATTTGTTTATGATGATGACGCTTGCCCGGACATTCCATCATGCACCCAGACAAGACAAAAACAGCACCCAACAAAGATGCCAGCAACAGTATTTTATTTGTTATGTTTTTCATAGATTTCTCCTTTGTTTGATTGTGGTCACACTGCATATTCTACAACATCAAAAAAACATTTTCCCCAGGTAAGAATACCCAAAAAAACTTAGGATTTCATGCGTATAGCACATTTTTTGACTTCAATCCTGTTTATCACCAACATATGTTTTTGATAGCCTATTGCCATGTACAAACCAAAAGGATAAAACATGTACGAACTACTACAACACCTGATTGCATTCAAATATGCATGCAAGATTAATCACTGGACCACAGAAAAATATTCACAACATCTGTTATTCGACAGATTAACCGAAGACATTGATACATGGGTTGATGAAATCGCCGAAAGTTATTTTATGGCAATGGATAAAACAGTTTTTTTCAAAGCCGACATACTAAACCCAAAAATGGTTAATCGTGACCTGGTAAAATCCTGTGAAAAAATTATTTCCCACCTAGAAGAACTGCAAAATGACAACGAAACTAACGAAGGCATGAATTCATTGCTTAGTGCAATCGAACAAGGATTCTTAAACAAATTAGCGTTGGCAAAATTAATATAAAAAACTTGACCATAAAAATCCCCCAAGATGGGGGATTTTTATTGCAATACGGACTAGAACATAAATCTAATACCAACATCACCGCCAAAATTATGCAACCCTGACTGGACATCAACGTATGTATAACGTGCTGCGACATCAACCGCAAAACGTTCCATATCAAACGTCATACCCATTGTAAGATCGCCAGCAAATCGTGTTTTGCTTTCACTATGATGTGGGACCAAACTGCCATGACGTTTTATATCTGCAAATCCCATACCAACACCCATGCCAACAAATGGTCGAACCATTTTATATTCACCAAATTCCAAATAATTGTTCCACAACACTGTTTGCAACTTGGTTTCTACATCAACACTGCCTGCCACGCCAAAGTTTTCACGATCAGACATCTTTCCATAATAAGACCATTCCAATTCTGAACGAACCGTATCACAAACCTCTAAACCCATTGCTGCACGACCTTGAAAAATAAAATCTGTCATAGATTCTTTATTCTTGTCATATTTATAATTCAGGTTTGTATAGCTCATTCCACCCCTCAAACCGATATATGGATCCATACCCCACATTTGCCAACTGCTACCCTGGTCTGGATGATTAATTGCAAAGGCTGGACATGCGACCAGCACCGCCAATGCCGACATTGCTACTTTTTTCATGTGTTCTCCTTTTTGGTTATTAATTTTATTTGATGTTTCATGTCAACACCTTAATTCTACCAACAGCCGAGATACATTTATATAGGTATGATTCCCTGAAAACGAATCGATAAAATAATAAAAAACGGCCACAATCATGACCGTATATTTCTGGTGGACGCGCAGGGACTCGAACCCTGGACCCACTGATTAAGAGTCAGTTGCTCTACCAACTGAGCTACGCATCCAGAACCGTAACGGCCACTATTATAGACATAATTTCTACAAAATGCAAGTTTTTATAATAAAACCGCCACATGGCGGTTTTATTATTGTATCTGCACACATCTAGGACGTAATTTTACTTGTTTTATATCTTCAATTGTTTGTGTTCCTGCCAACGTCATCACGCGTCTCAAATCATTTTTTAAATAATCCAGCACAGACACAACACCACGCCATCCCCCCAATGCTAATCCATATATAATCGGCCGTCCAATTGCAACCACATCTGCCCCACTGGCAATTGCCTTGAATATATGCTGACCACGACGAATACCACCATCAAAAATTATGGGAACTCGTTTATTCACACGTCGTGCAATTTCTGGCAACACGTCAAATGATGCCGATGCACCATCCAATTGTCGCCCCCCATGATTAGAAACCCATATTGCATCTGCACCCGCCAATATCGCAATTTCTGCGTCATCTGGATGCATAATCCCTTTGACAATAACAGGCAAACGGGTTTCAGACTTTACCCACATAATATCATAAGGAATCATGTCATTTTTTGCCGCAGCAAATATATCACCTATTCCACGCCCTTTGGTCGGACCACTTTTCTTTGGCACATTTGGCAAGTCTAATGGGAACTTGAACTTATTTCGCAAATCTCGCACCCTGTTTCCACCAACAGGTGCATCAACAGTCAATATAACCGCACGATACCCCAAAGCCTCAGCCTGACGAATCAAGGTTCTGTTTGCTTGTTCATCCTTGCTCAAATACAACTGAAACCACTGTGGTGCCCCATGACCTGCCAATGCGATATCTGCCATAGCAGAACTGGCATATGTACTAACACTCATTATAGTACCCGCAACCGCTGCCCCATGGGCACTGCCTGCCTCTGCGGACACATGTGCCAACCCATGTGCCGCCGCCGGTGCCACAATTACAGGCATAGATATATCAATTCCCAAAATACTGGTTCTAATATTTGGGTTTTCAACACCTGTCAGCACACGTGGATAAATATCCACCGAATCGAACGCAAGCGTATTTCTACGCATTGTTTTCTCGGTCTCTGCACCACCACGCACATAATCAAAGCCGGCACTTGGCATAACCTGCCCTGCACGCTTTTCTAATTCACCCATATCATAGATTGTTATCTCGGTATCACTATTGGATGCCCGATACTCACCTGTTGGACTGGTCATCGTACGTCTGGACAACTGAATTATCAGCCAAACAATTATCAGTACAACCAAGATGATACACAAAACAAAAAATACTTTTTTCATATCAAATCCCTTTTGTTTAATATCCATGATATCAAAACAACAATAAAAACTTGATTTGATACTATTCATAAAAAACAGGCACATCGTGCCCATTATTTTTTCAAATAAGAAACAGGATTATACGCTTTTGTTCCTTTTCTAATTTCAAAATGCAACTGTGGACTATCCACCTTGCCCGTCTCACCAACAGTGCCGATTTTTTTCCCAACGCTTACCTTGGCACCACGACGCACAGTCATAGAATCCATATGTGCGTAAACCGTCATCCAACCACCGTCATGTTGCATAATAACCAAGTTTCCCATCCCCTTAACCTCGTTACCGGCATATGCAACAACGCCATTTTCCGCCGCCACAACAGACGCACCACGTACTGCACCAATATTTATCCCATCATTAAACAATCCATTCATCTTTGCCCCATAATTTGACAATATTTTCCCACGCACTGGCCATGTAAACTTAGATGATGAACGTGCATTTATTACCGGCAACTTCTTAGACGGATCAGATGATATTTTCTTTTGTTTAACTGGCTCTGTAACAACATTTGTCTTTACAGTTGTCACATTTTTTGACACCTTATTATCCACTGCCACAGCGGTTTTAGTTTCCGTCTTGGTGGCTTCTGCTTTTTTCCCACCATTTGATGCCTGTTTTGGAACAACCGATACAGGAACCTTGGCCAAATTTGGAACACGAATCTTTTGACCAACCACCAAATTAAATGGTGCCTGTAAATCATTCATAACTGCCAAATCATTAACCGGCACAGAATACTTACGCGACAAAGAATATAACGTATCCCCCGGTCCAACCGTAATGTTTGTCAATTCAACACGTGTCGCAGAACGAACACCATCAATTGGTTTATTAATTTCCAATGTATCTACAACCTGACCAGATGCCCGCTGCACCCCGGTTTCACCATACATTGGCACCAAAATATAATCATCCACCGTTGCAACAGTCTTATCTGTCACTTGCACGTCATTTTCTGTTTTCTCAACCTGTACTTCACCCGAATCTGATATTTCATGAACCTGGGGTGGAATAATATAATCATCAACAGATGCATACACAACATAATCTTCTGCCACATCCGTTCCATACAAATCTGGGGATGCATAAACACCATAGTCTGTTACCGCAGAATTATAGATTTCTGGGAACTTATCTGGATCTGCCAACATTGCTGGATAGCGCTCCGAAATAAAATCGCCAACAGAATCAGGCAACGACACAATACGTGGTTGCAAATCACACGCAGTTTGCGTTAACAACACAGCAACAAAAATCCAGATGATTTTTTTCACACAACCATTATAACATAAAATCAGTCATGACGCATAAACAAAATACTAATTTCAAACAATCCCCACATCGGCACAGCCAACATAATTTGGGATACAATATCCGGTGGTGTTAAAATCGCCGCCACTATAACAATTAAAACAATCGCGTATCTACGCATCGCAACGGCACGTGCACGTGATAAAACACCAATGCGATTCAACAACACCAATAACAAAGGCAACTGAAATGCCACACCAAAAACCTTTAGCAACCCAATTGCAAAACCCAAGTAATCACGTACCGCCGGCAACAACACTGCTGGCACAGGTGCAGATTGATTCAATTCCACAAAGAACTTAAACACAACCGGCAACAAAAAGAAAAAAGCAAAACCCGCCCCCAATAAAAACAACAATGGCGACATAATCAAAATTGGCCAAATAAATCTTTTCTCATTTTGTTTTAAGCCCGGTGCAACAAATGCCCAAACATGCCACAATACCACAGGCAAAACAACCAATAACGCAAACAATCCCGCCAAAGAAAACTGTATCATCAATCCATCCGTTAACCCAGAATAAATCAACGCTCCGTCTGGCCAAACCGACAACAATGGCCCTGTTAAAAATTGCTGAATCATTGGCGACAACACCCACCCCATGATAAAAGCACCCAGAAACCACAACGCAATCCACAAAATCCTACGTCGCAATTCTGTAAAATGCTGTAACAATGTCATTTTTTTCATTTGGCATCACCTTTCTTACGTTTAGACATTGATGCCTTTTTATTTCTGGGTAATACCGTAGATATAGTATCCAGCACATCATCTGTAGTCGTTTGAATAATTTCATCAATTGGCTGTTCTAACTCAATTTGCTGTCTCAGGTTTTCAGACGCATCCGTTACTTTCCAAATAACCCCACGAACGAATCGGACTATACGTGCCAAAACCCGTGCAACATCTGGCCACATGCGTGCAGGCACGACCAAAATCGCAACCAACAAGACAACTAAAAACTCTGCCCAACTTATCCCAAACATAGTATTTTAATCATAATAATCGTCACCACCACTGGTACTGATGGTTTTATGACGTTGAATTTGAAAATAATTCTTTCCAAAGTTTGTTTTTTCTTTTAATCCTTTGAATACAACATCTGTTTTGGCCCCTGTTGCATCAACCACAGACCAAGATGCCAACCGTACAGGATTTTTATCAAAAACAACCGTCATATTGCCCAACCCTTCTTGACCACGCAAGTTCATCTTTAATGCAAACGCGGTTTTAAAATCAGTTGTTTCAACAACATTAATATCCGCATTGGTCAAATTAATATTTTTTCGAATCAAGATTCCAGCAGGCGTACTGGTAATTGGCACAGTCGTAATTTGATCCAAAGACCTATCAAAAAAATACAAATCCTGACCATCTGCAATCAACTGAATTGGCATATTGTCATAATCCAAGCGAACACGCCCCGGACGCAACATAGAAAATTCACCAGACTGTTGCTTGCCATTTGCAGTCTGTACAAAATCCCCCGTCAATCCGGTCACAGAATTCAAATATTCTTCTGCCTTGGCTACCAGTTTGTTATCAACATCCGCATATACAGATAGCGACACCAACATAAACAAACATGCACACAAAAACTTTTTCATCTCTCTTATTCCTCCTTGAATAATTCTAGAACACGTGCACGCACATTTTCCAAACTATCACGCACGATTGCACCGGCGGCACGTTCATGTCCACCGCCGCCAAACGCCTCTGCAATATGATTAATTGATTTTTTACGACTGCGAATCGACAAACCAATCTGCTCAGCCTTTTGTTCCTTCATCAGCACAATATAATCTACACCTTGAATTTGTCCCAACAAATTCAACACCATCTCGCCCCTACCGTCCAAATATTTATAATCTTTTCTTGGAATTGTCGCCAATGCCAAACGACCATGATAAAAGAACTCTGCATTTGTGGCGGCACGTGCCTCTACCTGAACAGACTTACGTGGTTTATTATTCATCAATTCAATTAAATCACGAATATTAACGCCACTATCTACCAAATCCGCCATAATACGTAAAACTTCGCCATTGCGAACAAACTTGAAATTACCCGTATCAGTCAAAATCCCCAAAGCCAACAAATCCGCCGTATACGAATCCATATTCCAATCCGCATATTGCATAATATTATATACAATTACCGCAACCGCAGGCACCGTTTCATCATTAATACACAAATCACCAATTGTGTTATCGTTTTTATGATGATCAATTTCAACAACAAATCCTGCCTTGTCAACTGCAGGTCGGCCACCGCCAATATGCACTGGATTTCCATAATCCATAACAATCGCCATATCAAATGGCTGGGTCATATCAACACGTTCAAAATATTTAATACGGGAACGCAATGGCACATTATCCAATGAGTCTGGCAAGTTTCCATCATACAAACAGACCGGCACAATGCCAAAGTTCTGCTCAATTAAGTTCGCCAATGCCAACACACTGCACAACGAATCACCATCTGGATTCTTGTGCCCCATAATCACAACAGATTTGGCTTTACCAAGACGTTCCAAAAAAACTTGTATCTTCTGTTCCATAACATTCCATTTTATATTGCAATATCTTCCAAGAAAAATTGCGCACTAACCCTGCCGTTATACTCATTTTCTTTTAACTTACCTAACAACATTATTTTAGTATTTGTATTCGCATCGTCTAGTAAAAAGTTACCAACAGGTGTTCCAACCATATTAAATCCGACGAACTGCAAATATTTTCCTGTACTGGTCGCAACCGAACCACGCAAATGTGCCCCCGACCCCATAACCGTTACATGCGACAAACGCGCCCCATATAACACCAGTGTTGGTTCTGGATTTCCCTGTCCCAACGGCTCTAAACTTTTTAATTTATTCACCAATCGCATCGTTGCACCACCTGCATCCATTTCTGCATCCACAACGATTTCAGGTGCCGGCATTTCACCATTCAATTGTTCCAACACTGCATTTTCCAAGAAACGACAAAACTCTTCTTCTTTATCTTCGTCCAAAGAAAAACCTGCCGCCGCCGCATGTCCACCACCTTCACTGACAATACCATTGGCCAATGCGTCATGTATAATCTTACCTAAATCAACCCCTGCAATTGAACGACCTGAACCATTAATAACACCATCAGCCTTGGTCGCAACACAGGACGGCAAATTATATTTATCTTTTAGCCTGCCCGCAATAATCCCCATAACACCGCCATGCCAATTTTCACCACAAACAAATAAACTGCAACGTCCGGACGCACAACATCTTTCCGCCATTTCTGTCGCACGCAACATAATCGCATTTTGAATATCGATTCGTTCTTGATTCATAACATGCAATTTATTCGCCAAATCATGCGCAATCAAAGGATTATCTGTCAGCAACAATTCCAGCGCAGGTGTCGCAGAATCTAATCTACCTGCGGCATTTAATCGTGGGCCCAAGGCAAATCCAACCGCATACACAGATGTTTTTTTAATCCCCGCCACATCCATCAAAATCCGCAACCCCAGATTTTGCCGCAAATCCAAGACCTTTACCCCCGTTGAAACAAACGCACGATTTAATCCAACCAATGACATTGTGTCACATATAGTCCCCAATGCGACCAAATCCAACAAATCCATCAACGCAGAATTATCAACACCCGCACCGCGTAATTTCAGTTCACGATTAACCGCCACCAACGTCAAAAACGCAACCCCAACACCCGCTAAATATGTCAGTCCCGATGTATCATCCGCACGTTTTGGATTTACAACCGCATCCGCATTCGGCAAAATATTATCTGGGGAATGGTGATCCGTTACAACAACCTGCAAACCACGTTCCTTGGCAAACGCAACCTCATCAACACCACTAATCCCACAGTCAACTGTTATCAGCAAACGCACGCCATCATTGACAATATCTTCAATGGCCTCATTATTCAAACCATAACCTTCGCCTTCACGTGTTGGCAGATGCCAAACCACATCAACACCAAGCATACGCAAGTATTTAACAAATACCGCCGTTGATGTAATCCCATCCACGTCATAATCACCATAGATTGCAATTTTATGCCCTGCCTGTATCGCATCTGCGATAATACCGGCCGCCCGATCCATATCCTGCAAAACAGACGGATTTGGCATATACTCTTTTATACTAGGATTCAAAAACTTTCTGGTGTCTTCTGCTGTATGTATACCACGCCCTGCTAATATTGTTGTTAACAAGTCGCCCGAATTATTTTCCACACCATCATCAGCCACCACCCATGCCTTACCCAGCATGGATTTCTCAACTATCTTTCTCACACTTGACTCTTTTTTTTATTATCAAGTGCATTATAATCAAAAATTATTCAAATAGCAACGGCAGTATACTGTTTAAAATCTTACCCGTTGTCGGCACCGCATTCCATGCCGCCGTACGCCACCCCCAAGATTCCTTGGTACCATGCGGTTCATCTAACACAATCAAAATTGTATATTGTGGTGCATGTGCTGGGAACACCCCAACAAAGGCCGTAACATTGCGATTATGGTCAATTCGACCATTTGTATATTTTTCCGCGGTTGATGTTTTTCCACCAATTTGGATACCCGCAACACGTGCCTGCTTACCACTAGTCTCTTCTGCGACACGCAACATAATTGGACGTAATTTTGCAGAAATCTCATCCGCCAACACACGTTCACCACGAACAACCCCAACACTACGCTTTTGCAATGTCGGATAAATATAAATACCACCATTTGTCACCGCATTAACAGCCAACATCAAATGCATCGGTGTTACCGCATACCCCTGACCATATGCAACCGTTGCACGTTCAACCGGCCCCCATTTGCGTTGTGGAATACTGTTCTCTGTACGCCCAAATTCCAAGGTCAAAGCCTTGTCCATATGCAACCGCTCAAAAAACTCTTTCTGTGCCCCATCAGGCAATTCCAAGGCAATTTGTGCACTACCCACATTACAAGAATGCATCATAATTTCTTCTACATTTATACTGGGGCGTGGGGGCTTAAAACTACGAATATCGGTAATATTCTTGGCCAACCTGCCATTCTTGTCATAAATCGGGAACGGTTTTGCCACATAATATTCTTTTGTTGGCTCAATACCATTTTCCAACGCCAACGCCGTATTAAATATCTTAAAGATAGACCCCAATTCAAAAACGCTACGCATTGGCTTAAAGGCCCGATTTGCAACCGGATCTGCTCGCAAGTTTTCTGGATCATAATCTGGCAAAGACACCATCGCAATAATTTCACCTGTACGCGAATTCATCAACATGCCCATCGCAGCCTTGGTTTGATATTTTTGCATTGCATATGACAACTGGTCATAGAAAACAGACTGTATACGTGAATCAACCGACAATCTTAACGGATCTTTGTTTTCGGTTAAATAATCATTATATACCCGTTCTGCCCCCTCTAACCCATTACCTTCGGCACCGACAAATCCAACAACATGTGAAAACAGTCTGCGTTTTGGATATTTTCTGGTTTGAATCTTTTCAATTTCCAAACCTTCCAACTTAGCCTTTGCAATAATTTCACGTTGGGCATCACTGGCATACTTTTTCAATCTAATAAAACGCCTATCTGAATTAACCAATTCTATTGCTTGGGCCAAAGAATATTCGTACGGCAACGCACGATGGATCGTTTGTGCAACCGCCTCTCTATCCTTTTCACGTACTGCACGATTACGCAAGATAATGTGTCCCGATTCGACATTCTTGGCCAATATATCACCATTTCTATCAACAATATCTGCACGCTGAACATCCCATTGTTCATCAACACCCGCCAATCTTGACCTTTCTGTTCCCTGAAATCCCAATTGCAATGTTCTACCAATAAACACACAAAACATACACAGAAATGCAAAATTCATGAACCACAAACGACGACTACCAACAATATCGCCACGCACACCTGCAAAACCATGCTTTAAAATATCCTTTCCAATTTCAAACATTACAAACTTTCTTTTATTGGTAATTCATTAACTGATACAGACTTATTAAAACTGATTGGTTCAACCTTTGGGGAAATACTAACCACCATATTTCGTAACACCTCTGGACGTACCAACGATGCAAACCCTGCTTCTGCCACAGCAATTTGTTGCTGAGTTTCAACAATTTGACGTCGCACACGATTTATTTGACGATTTTGGGTACGAAACGCAACCTGCAAAACTACGGTTGCCAATAAAACACAACCAATTGCCCATACACCAAACTGCAACATTTTTTCATCATCTTGCATATTCTCTACCCCCGGTCCCTGACAATGCATTTTATCATAAATTATGTAAAAAACGAATCATTGAATTCAGGCCATTTAAACGTCCTGCCCCCAGATTCAAGTTCAATTTATCAAATTCGTTCGCAATGTCCAGATTTTTAATCTGTTCCGGCGTTTTACCATCAACCATTGAAATAATAATCGCAACAATACCACGTACAATCGCCGAATCAGCACGTCCATAAAACCGATTTCCATCACGACAAATCTGCACAAAAGATGAACACCCCACAATTTCAGTACACTCTGCTGTATCCGGCACCACATCTAAACGTGCACCAAAATCCATCAACATTTCCAACCTATCCACAGGATTATCCAGCATCGATAGAACAGATTTTATTTCTTCCCAGTGCATAACTACTACCACCCCTCATTGGTCAAATCTAATTCAATCCTTGCTTGGTCTGACATACGTGTCAAATCCCATGGCGGATCCCAAACCAAATCCACACGCACTGGAACATCACCGGTTACATTTTGGGCAACCTGACGCACCTGTTCTAACAATTCTTCCATCATGGGACACGTTGGACTGGTAAAAGTCATCTGTAACACCACCTGCACATCTTGAATATCAATATCATATATCAAGCCCAAATCCCAAATATTAACAGGGATTTCAGGATCAAACACCGTTTTCAATGCTGCAACAATATCATCTTTTGAAAATGTCATTTTACAATATCTCTTATTATCTCGACAAAACGCACCACATCCTGCATCGTATTATACCCACCAACAGATACACGTACAGAGCCCGCAATCCCTAACCTTTCATGAATCCATGTGGCACACATGTTACCGGCACGCACACAAACGCCATTCGCACCAATCAACATCCCTAAATCCAACGGATGCATACCTTCAACAACAAAAGTCAATATCGCCGATTCGTTTTTGGACAACAAACGTACACCTGGAATCTGGGCCAATTCACCATACATATACCTTATCAAATCCATATTTGGACGGTTATTCACCAACGCATCAATCGCCACACCTAAACCCGCAATCTGGGTCAAAGGTAAAGTACCTGCCTCAAACTTTTCTGGTCCACTCACCAAATCCACCACATCACCAATCACACGATTAACCATCCCCCCACCGAAATTCACAGGCATATACAAGTCTGGATTTCTTATATACATAACCCCTAATCCTGTATCCGCACCAATCTTGTGACCAGACCAGCAAATAAAGTCTGCCCCCCATGCGTCCGCATCAATTTTTTCGTGAACAACATATTGTGCACAATCAACCACCACAACAACACTTGGATTTTTCTCACGTGCTATACGCACGATTTCTGGGATTTTTTGTGCAACACCAATAACATTAGACATCGCACTAAGAATCAAAATATCCGCATACGGAACCTTATCTAAATCATAATTCAAATTATTATCCAGCGGACACATGCAAACCCTGCCCCCTGACATAACAAATGGCAATCGTGCACTATGATGATCTAAATCTGACACCGCAACCATGGTATCTGGCGTAATATCCAACATATGCACAATCATGTTCATTGATGCGGTTGTTCCAGATGTAAAAACAATACTGTCAGGACGCGTATTCATGAAATCCGCCACATGCCGGCGAACACGTCCAACCATTTCATCAACTGCAACTGCAACGGCACAAACCCCACGTCCCGCATTTGCATAGTGATTTTCCAAAAAATCCACTTGTGCATCTATAACCGACTGTGGTTTTTGATATGTCGCAGATGCATCCAAATATATGAATTCATTCATGTATGATTTCTCTTGCATTTTAGGCTGATTATAATACACTTTTGCCAAATATCAATCATAGAAGAAAGGAGAATCATATGGCGGTATTACATGCAAACGACACAACTTTTGACAGCACAATCGGCACAGGTATCACATTGGTCGACTTTTGGGCATCATGGTGCGGTCCATGTCGTATGTTTGGCCCAATTTTTGAAAATGCATCCGACAAAACCACAGATGCGAAATTTGTAAAATTTGAAATTGATGAAACAAATCGTCGCACACCCGCTAAATACGGCATTCGCAGCATTCCATCTATTCTGGCATTCAAAGACGGCGAATTGATCGAAGCACGCACAGGTGTCATGGACGAAGAAACAGTACTGGCATGGGTACAAGAATTAAAGGGCTAAACAATGGCAAAACAAGCAGATTACAAAACACTAGAATTACCATCTAACTATAAACCAAAAAAGACAGAACCATACATGTGTCCAAACCAGTTAGCATACTTCTATCGTATCCTAACTGCACAACGTGAAGAATTAATGCACGAACGTGACTCTGTATTAAACGCTGTCCGTCTGGCTGATAAAACCGAGGCAGTCGGTGTTGGCGACGAAACAGACAACGCAACATACAACCAAGATATTACAATGGATTTGCGTATGTCAGACCGCAACAACAAATTACTGCAAAAGGTAAACGCAGCAATTGATCGAATCGCCAACGGCTCATATGGATTCAGTGTTGTATCTGGCGATGAAATCGGGATTCAACGCATGATGGCACGTCCACTGGCCACAATGACAGTTGAAGAACAAGAAGAATACGAAGCCCGTAAAAACTAAAACAAAATCCCACCTTTCGGTGGGATTTTTATTTATTTTATACTCTATACAATCTGCTGTATACGCATGTTTTCTGCATAAAATTATAAATCCAAGATACACCCAAACAGTACTGCAAAAAAGAAGCACACACTACCAGCAATTACGAATAAATGCCATACCGCATGTGAAAACTTCATACGACGCCATAAATAGAATATAACACCAATCGTATAAGACAAACCACCCGCCAAAATAAACCACAACCCACGTTCCGGGATACTGCGTATCATCGCCGGCAATATGAACAATAACGTCCACCCCATCGCAACATATAATGCCACCATCCATTTTGGTTGCTGTTTTGGATTACGAATCTTCATATACGAGCCAAACAAAACAATCCCCCACAAGATTCCAAACACAATCCAACCAATAAGCCCACGCAGATTCACCAACAAAAATGGTGTATACGTACCCGCAATCAAAGCATAAATCGCGACACTATCCCACACCTCAAAAAAGCACTCGCCCTTTTTACCGATTGTTGCATGACACATTGTTGACCCAAAATACAAGGTTATCATTGTCACACCAAAAATCGCACATGACACAATCGCCCATGCATCACCCTTAATTCCAGCGAACACAACCAACAATGTCAGGGCTGCGACAGCCAAACCAATCCCAATCCCATGCGTTAAAATATTAACTACTTCTTCTGCATGCGTGCTTGGCTTTTCCCAACGAAACAAGCCTGTTGCACGCAAAACCTTCAACAACTTTGAGGCATGCTCATCTTTTTTTACCGCCTTAATTCTGTCTCGCTTTGAAACAATCATTTTAACACCCCCTCAATTCGTGACTTAACACGTTCGCCACCCATTACAACCATAATAGAATACAAATCTGGTGTATTTGTACGACCCGACAAAGCGACACGCAGATTCATTGCAACATCACCGTTTTTAACACCTGTATTTTCTGCAACTGCAACAATTTTCGCCCACCAGGCATCTTTATCATCCGATTCGTTATACGTTTCCAAGAATGCTTTTAATACATCCTTGTTAAATTCATATTCCGTACTTGGAACAAATAATTCATCCCAGAAGAACGCAACACTTTCCAATGTCTGTGACCATGTTACAAAGTCCTTGCGTACACGTTTTGGATTATCACGTTCAATTCCCAAAACACCTGTCAAATATTGCGCATCTGCAACCTGCATTTTATTGACATCCGTTCCATATTCATTTGCCCATTGGGCGACACGACTAACCAATTCTGGCACAGGCAACGACCCAATAAACTCTTTCGCCCACCATTCCAATTTCTTCATATCAAATAATGCACCCGACATTGGAATCTTTTTTGCACGCATTTCATAATCCCAGAAAGACTTCACCTGCCCCTTCATCTTGGCTTCTTCATACCCAGACGCAGCGATATTACCCAGATATTCAATCACAGCCTCAACCGGCCAGCCTGCCTCTAAGAAAAATGCAACATTTGCCTCTGGATCTTTGCGTTTTGACAACTTGCGTTGCTTACCCGTTTCTTCATCAATCTTATCAATCGTGGACGTATGAATATATAATGGTGCATTCCACCCCATCATACGAAACATCTGTACATGCAATGGCAATGACGGCAACCATTCTTCACCACGAATAACATGTGTTGTACGCATAAAATGATCATCGCATAAATGTGCAAAATGATATGTTGGCAACCCATCATTTGATTTAATTAAGACAATATCTTCATTGTTTTCTGGGAACCCAATTGAACCACGAACTGCATCTTTACAGAATATACGTTGTTCTGGATTTCCCCCAGAATACATGCGTATAGACGGTATTTCACCATTATCCAAATGGGCAATTATTTCTTCTTCACTTAAGTTTCTATCACGTGCAAATTCACCATAAATCCCTGTTGGGAATCCAGCAGATTTTTGATTCTCGCGAATCTGTTCCATATCGCTTGCACTTAAAAAGCATGGATACGCCAAACCATTTTCTAACAAATACGCCACAACAGAATGATAAACATCTTTACGTTGTGATTGATAATATGGACCATACTTTTCATCATTATTATAAGCCAAACCAAATCGGTTCATCGATTCGTTAATAATACGAACCGCATCTGCAACTTCACGCTTGGTATCAGTATCTTCGATACGCAACATAAACACACCACCCGACTGCGATGCCAGTTTACAATCAATCAACGCACCATACAAACCACCAATATGCATATACCCTGTTGGACTGGGGGCAAAGCGAGTCACAAATGCACCATCCGGCAAGTTGCGTGCAGGAAACTTCTCTTCCAGTTCTGCAATTGTATATTTTGGTGCTGCACCCAACACGCGCGCAATTAAATCTTTTGATAAACCATTTCTCATTTTACTTTCCCTTTTGCCATTCTTGTCTCAATTTCGAATAAACTGCAATATCATGCACAATACCACCAGGTAACACTTCTGCCCGACGCAAAATACCATCCAAATTAAAGTTCAATCTTTCTGGAATTGCACGTGACGCCCTATTTTCTGTGGCACATCGAATCTCTATGCGGTCCGCACCACCGACTTCAAACGCTAAATCCTGAACCCGTTCTACTGCACGTGTCATAATACCACGCCCATTGGCATTTTTGTCCAACCAATAACCAATTTCAACCGTACGGTTTGCCTTATCTTCACGCACAGTACCAACCATCCCACGCAAACGCATATTTTCATACAACAAATACTTGTTCGTATCTGCACGCGCCAACATCTTAGCCACTTCAAATTCATCCTCTGGCGAACGAACAAAATCAACCCATCCCAACCAAGGACGAAAAAAATCACGATTCTTATTCACAACATCATATAAATCACGTGCAACATCAAAAGATGCCGATGGCTTGTACATATCAAATTCAAAATCAAAATCTGCAATCCGCTTTGGATAATCCGGCATATCTATATATTCCTTGTATTTTATAAAACACAATTCTATACTAAAACTATGGAAAAACAAGAAATAAGAACATTTGGCCGTCGACACGGCAAAAAATTATCAATTCGCCAACAAACATTGATTGACGAATTGTTGCCAACACTAAAACCAACCACAGGACATATATTAGAAATCGGCTTTGGGGCGGGCGAACACGTACGTGATTTGGCACGAAACAATCCCGACAAAATCATTATTGGTGCCGAACCATTTATGAACGGCGTGGCATCCTTGCTATCTGCAATAACAGACGAAAAAACGAATCGGGTTCTGGATGAATATAATGGCATTCGCATTTGGGCAGATGACGTACGTGATTTTTTACGTCAAACCGATTCGAAATTTGAACAAATCTGGGTATTGCATCCCGACCCATGGCCCAAGGCCAGACATGAAAAACGCCGTTTATTATCTGCTGATTTTTTAAAAACATTATCAAAAAACTTATCCACCGATGGCGAAATAATAATCGGCACAGATCATTGGGAATATTTTGACTGGATTTTAGAACAAGTACGGTCCACAAATCTTATAGCCACAATTCCAAATATGGAAATTATCCAAACACGATACCAACATAAAAACAAAGCCGGAACAACAGAACCAAAATATCTTGTTCTTAGAAACTCATAAAAACCCTTGTGCGTTCTACTAATTCAGGACGCATATTTTTTATCATACGTAAAACTTGCTCTATACGCATGAAATTCTGGCCAAAAACCAAATGAACATCAAAGTTATTTGACGCATCCCACGCATTCAACATCGCAAAAACTTGCCCCACAATCATAGAATCCTTGCCCGTATCTTGTGGCAATACGAACGCAACCGCAGACGCATTTATCTTACGTAAGTTCGCATACAATTTTTCCCAATCAAATGGTCCAACACCTAAAATATCCAATCCAATAACCAAGTCTTTATTAAAGAATAAATCGTCACGAACAACATATGTTTGTTCAACTAACTCTGTCAGTGATTCCACATCTACAAACACCTGGGCCCCATGTGCCCCACGTCGCAACGCATCATTAATACGCATTGTCAAATCTGACAGCTGTTTCTCAACTATTTGTTTATCCTCCATATAAAAACGTGCCAGAATCTTTACATCATGTTGTTCCAGCCATGGCCATATAACAGGTACCGCAGAAGGCACCACAGATACAATACTTAATCCCTGCCCTATAAGATTTTCTGTCGCCCGTGCCAAATCACCCGCCTCTAAATCAGCAGGACACCACATGGCTGCAACCTCTGCAAAAGAATCAAAAATAACACTTTCATCCATCATAACGCTTTATACTTTATCACAAATATGGTACAATTATAATCACAATGAGAGATAAATTAGACAATATTTTACTATCCACATTATGGGTGGTTGTTGCAACCCTGGGCACATGCTTCTGGTTCAACATTCGATTCGGCTTTAATCTATTTTCTGGGGCACATTGGCGTCACCTGGCGTATATGCAGGCCACACAGGCACCGGTACAAACATCATTCTATTTATCCCTGGTATTGGCCGTTATTGTTACAATCGGCGGACTTTATGTATTAAACAAACCACGTGCCACCACAAACAAGACAGAAAACAAGCAAAACGCCACTACACCATTGGCCACACAAAACACACCAACACAACATCTGGAAACCAACACCGCTCAAACAGAACAGCCAACACCGCCACAACCACAAAACACACAACAAAACGACGACCAATTAACACCACCCACAACCCCCACACAAATTATACCAGAATCCATGTTATCACGCCCTGCACGCCTGAACCTGCCAACAAATACGACATGGAAACTGCCATCTGAACAGGCAGGCGCCCCCATCCAACAAAACTGGCCTGAATTACGTGATATTTTTGAATCTGCAGATTACACAACCAAGGAAACACCCAGAATTGGGAATGTTAAAATTGCATTATTGGCCATTGGCGCCAATGAAACACTGTGGCTTGGCGCTGTTGGCATTTCTACAGAAGCAATGCAAAACGCTGTCACGACAATACACGACATCTTCCTGGACACACTAGAAGATATCGAAATCGACATCCATGCATTTGTCGTTTCTGCCACAGACGCATCTGCACCAAAGGTTCCAGGAATATTAACATTTGACACACCGGACGCCCTGCGTCAATATATGAACGAACACAAAAATCCACAATTGGACGAAGATGAACGTGAAAACTTCGAAGCATTTTCGGCCTATATATCAACTGTTGTTGATTACCTAGGGAAAAATTAATGCAACTGAACCAAGGCACCGCAGAAAAAAAAATAGCAGATTTGGGCATGTCTGATTTGCCATTGATTGAATTTACCCCACGCCCACATAAAATCGCACCAGATTGGTTCGCACGCTATAAAGACCTGTGCAAACAATTCATGTTATCTTTGACCGATTCAGTTGAAACATTGGCTTTTATGAACCTGACCCAGGACGAATTTATGAATATTATTATGGGCCATGCCTTGCCACAAAACATATCCATTCGTTTTCGCATTCCACTTGCATGGGGGGGGGAACTGGACATCAATAATATGTTCATGTGTTGGACATTCCCACACGCATATAACATGGACCGATTTATAATCAGCCAATCAGGCAACAAAACAGTATGGCTACCCAACCCATCAAAAAAAATATATCTACCTGCACATACCGCTGGTGGTGGTGACGGTGGAAACGCAACCGAAGACAGATTGGCACAAATGGGTGCACAATTGGCTGGCGGACGCGATATGTAACAGATACCAAGGACCCGTCTATTATGACAGCAAGTGAGTTTATATCTGCAATGAAATCTCGTGGGGCGATAACTTTCGCACCCATCACACAAAATCAAATTGCATTAACCAGTACGGCACTGCAACAAAGACGTCGTGCAATGTTACCCGCATTTTTGAACGAAATATACAGCATAACTGGTGCAATAAATCTGGGCAATGGATATATTTTTGGTCCAAACGAAATCCCCCAAGGCATCCGTTACCCTGTACCAACAATTCTGCAAATCAATGATGACATGTCGTCAATACCACAAATAATGGGCAAAACCATATTTGGTCGCAATGACTTGTTTTGGTTTGCATTCGACGCATTTGGCATATGTTATATGCTAGACAATTTAACATTAACCCCATTACGCAAATACGATGATCCATATCGGGCAATGACAGATTGTTTAATCGCAGGGAAATTTTAAATATGAAAAAAATATCTGTATCTTTATCAGGGCATCAAACCAGCATAACATTAGAGCCAGAGTTTATTGACGCATTACACGCCCTATCTATTCGTGCAGGCAAACCTGTCGCAACAATAATCAATGAAATTGACCAAACACGCCCCCAGGGAACCAATCTGTCATCTGCGATACGTGTTTGGATATTAAATCAAATGATTTTACGCATTGCCGAAAAATAAAACATTATTTTTCCTTGCCAAACGCAACCAATCCCACAATTGAAACCAACAAAATGATTATCATCCAATAATTTAAGCCAATAACACGATATGGTGTCATATGGGCACCAAATACCATGCCATCTAATACACCACTTTCACCAACAGGCAAACTGGACATAATAGAACCATCTGGCGATACAAACGCACTTATACCCGAATAATTCGCCCTTATAACAGGCAAACCTGATTCTATGGCATATCTACGCACCATATCTAAATGCTGATACACACCTGGCGTATTTCCAAACCACGTATCATTTGTAATATTTACTATTGCGAACAATCCACCCGCATCATCTGGCACCAATGAATCCGAGAAAACAACCTCATAACAAATCGCAGGTGCAAATACAAAGCCTTCTACATCAATAATTTCTGCACCATTACCAGGTGTCAAATCAATAGACGCCGGTAAAAACCCAAGTGGTCTATACTCACCAAATGGCACCAAATGCGACTTGCTATAAATCTGCTGAATTTCACCATTTGCCCTGGCTATAACCATTGAATTAAAAATATTTCCTGCATCAATCGTGTTCGCACCAGCAATCACAGGACGCCCCAACATTTGTGCAATATCTAACCTATCACCTGGCCTTAAGGCAAATGGATATGCGGTCTCTGGAAAAATTACAATATCTGGATCACCAGGTGACATTGCCAATGCCATCATATGCCGAACATTACGTTCTGCATTTTCTAATACCTGTGCACGACTGTGTGTTGCCTTTTGTGATTGGGAAACCGCCGGCTGAACAATACGCACAATTGGCATTTCGCCTTCTACACCCGTATCCGCATATTTCATATTTACATACCCCACCGCAGCACTTGCACACAACAGCAAGAAAGCAAACACAAACGCGCCCCATGCCCCAACAGATTTTCGATTTCTTAACACCTCAACCACACTGGAAATAATCGCAACAATAATAAAACTCAATCCCAACGCCCCACACAAAGCCATTGAGTTTGCAATCACAGGCATTGGCATTGTGATATTAGCAATTGGATTCCATGGGAATCCCGTAAACATCCATTCACGAGCCCATAAGACCAATGTCCAAACACATGCGAACAAAATAACACGCCCAAAAGGATTTAATCGCTTTTGCGAAATCGCAACAAATGGCCAAGAAAAAATAACTGCACCTGCTATCGCCAACCCCAGTACACCTGGTACGGTCCAAACTGCAAACTGGGCTGTTAATTCTGGAACAACATATATAGAATGCAAAACCCACCAAAACATTGCCACAGAATATGCCGCCCCAAATGGTGCAACACGTAACAACGACCGCCAGAAACCACCAATATTTTTATTACGCACTGTCAACCAATATGCCCCGCCAACACCCAACAATGTCCACCACCATTGATAGAACGGTGCAAAACCAAAACTCGCAACCCCACCAAACACAGCGTATAGCACATATTGCAACCACGAGTTTTCACGAACCCTAAACCCAGACAACAAGGATATAATACGTCCCCCCGGACAACATTGTCCCCCAGAACAGGCATCACACACCACATCATCATATGGATTTTTTATCCCCATCTTTTTCAAGATTTTTATTTCCTTCATTTCCATAACAATAGCCTGTTCATCATCAATATGGTCATATCCCAACAAATGCAACACACCATGTACAACCATATGTGCGATATGATCTGATACAGATATGTTTGCATCACGTGCCTCACGCAATACTGTATCCAACGATATATAAATATCCCCCAACAAAACATCATCACCCAATTCAAACGACAAAACATTTGTTGGCTTATCCATACCACGATAAGTCTTATTGATTTCATGAATTTCGGTATCATCAACTAATACTATAGACACTTCGGCATTTTTATATTTTGCACCGACAACCGCATTTACGATTTTTTTAAAATCTATCTTATATTTACCCCAACGTCTGTCATGTATATCAACATAAACTTTCATATCCTGTATCGCCTTTTGTTATTTTTACTCTTATGCCATATTTCCCTTATATTCTTGCCCATACAGCAATAAATCCTTTCTGGCATTTTTCTGTCGAATCTGTCTGGTTCCAGAATTAAAAGCAACTTTTTTATTACCACGTCCCTGCATTTTTTCTGTCACGCGTGTAACATCTTTCTGTACACGTCGATTTCCATTTGCCAAAGCCAACTTATAATTCGCCAACGCCTTTTCCAAGTTACCCAATTGTTCATAAGCAAAACCTGCATTATATAACGCTGCCCCATACTGCGATTTATCACCAATTCGTCTGACAATTTCGCGTGCTTGAACAATCGCCTCTTCATACATCCCCAACTTATTGTATGTGGCCGCCAAATCATTACGTAACAAAGCATTATCAGGATATTCTTTTATCATATCTTGATATTTCTGGGCGGCTGCCTCGTAATCACCTGCTTTATAACTACCAATTGCATCGGCATACAACTGCTCATACCCAATAACATAGGTCTTAATTGCAGGCTGTCCTATATCTTGATTTTCAACGACCCCCTGCAACGCATTAAACGAAATAACAGGTTTACCAATTTCACATTTTCCCTCAAAACATTGTCTTGCTATATCATCTGGCAAATAATCGGACACAGGTTTCCATTTTGCCCCAACAAGCGGATTGCCTTTCTTATCAACTGGATTTTCCAACCATTGATTAAACTTATTTAACGTTTCATCGTTTGCTACACGTTTGCCATCCTTATCAATGAACCAGTTTTCACGCTCTTCACCAACAATCTTATAAAACTCATACAATCCACCAACAGGCACTTTCAAGAAAACCTCTGGTTTAATATTCCCCTTCATAACCTGTGCTTCCAACCAACGTCGCCATCTCAGCCCATTTCCACCCTTTAAAAAGTTCCCCAGCGAATCAGCAACATCTGCGTTACTACCACCATTCAGCCACGCCTTACCAACCGAAGTTAAATGCTCTACTGGATACTTTGCAAACACCGCACGAACCTGATCTGCTGTAATTGCATTACCATACTGCTGACGTAGCCTGTCCAATTCAGCAAAACGTTCTTGATAATTTCGATTCCGTTTTCCATTAACAAACGGCATTTCTATTAAATCAGTCCCCAGATTATATGTCGAAGCCGACAAAGCAATTAACTCGTTAGCACGGTCAATATCTACATCATTATACATCACATCATAGCACCACAATCTAAACAAGGTTTCATGTTCCATGATATGCCAACACGATAATTCATATGCCTCTCTGTCTGTAATCGCTGGTGTTTTAGCAGTAACTCTGTTTTCACCACCTTTCAAAACTGTTGACCCAAACCCAATCGTCCAAACACCCTGTCCATCTCGATACGGCACATGCTTTCCCTGTTCATTAACTCGCACCCCTTCTTTTGCGATTAAATCTGCCACCAAATATGGCATCGCCCCCTGCATTCTATCTAAGTATTCTGCAAATGTTTTTGCCTCTGCCATTTTAGGTTCTACATTTTCTATTTTTTTTCTTTTGTCTTTTTTTTCATCAACAAAACCATCAATCGCAGTTGTTCCACCAAACGTTACCCCAAACAGCAATAAATAATACAGCAAATACGATGCTAAAACAGGATGATTCTTAGCAGACTTTTTCGCCGCAGTATTTACCTTTGAATACCATTTATCTTTTGGCTTTTTTATCTCTTGATTTCTAAAAGTATTTTCCAAACCACGCAACGCAGTGTTATCCAAAAACAAGGCATTTAACAATCGTGTCAGCATTTCTGCCATCCACAGTGTCACAACACCCGACCACTTGACACCAGTCAAACTATTTTCCTTCAACCACGTTCTAACCTTCTTGGCATCAAACTTGCCATCTGTCCGCAATTCTCGCCAATGTGCAGTATCCGCAATTTCCCAATCTGAAATCTTTTCACGTCCCTTATGCATGACCTTGACCAACTTTCTAGGCCCCTGACCAATTTTTTCAGCGAATGTCTTATCTGTATTATTTTTCTTTGCTGGCATTTTACTTCCTCCCCAAACCAGATTTCTTGGCAATCTTTGACCGTTTTCGTGCGTATGCAGGTGCAACAAACGGATAATCATCTGGCAGTCCCCACTTTTCACGATATTGCTGTGGCGTTAAATTAAAACGCCTTTTTATATATCTACGTAACATAACATGCCACGTACCATCTTCCAAGCATTGGATTTTATCTGGCATAACCGAATCTTCAATCTGTTGCGGGGTAACCGATGTCCCACGCAAAATCTCACGTGCACGTGCAACCGCATCTTCCATACTTAATGCTGGATTTGCAGATATAGCCGCCGCCGCTAGGTTTGCCACTGCCAATGTAAAATCAGAATTTTTATTTACCAACTTGCCAATTCCTTTATAATCTAATACAATAATTATATCACAAATAAAGACTAAATAAAAGCCAAGTAAAATGACACGACCACTTGCCGATTTAATGCGTCCAAATACCATCGAAGATGTTGTCGGGCAAACCACATTGTTGGGGGAAAACGGCCTGGTCCGCCGTATGGTTGACAATCAAAAACTATCTAATCTAATTTTATGGGGGCCACCTGGATGCGGAAAAACAACAATTGCACGTGCATTGGCCAATTCTGTCGACATGGATTTTGTTCCAATGTCTGCTGTTTTTTCTGGTACTGCTGATATAAAAAAGGCAATGGATACAGCACGTATGGTACGTGACATCGGTCGCAGCACCCTGCTCTTTATCGACGAAATTCATCGTTTTAATAAAACACAACAAGATACATTATTACCATACCTAGAAGACGGTACTGTTGTATTTATTGGTGCAACCACTGAAAACCCCAGTTTTAATTTGAACAACGCATTATTATCACGTTGCCATATCGGTGTATTACAACCATTATCAACCGAAAACCTGATTACATTGATAACACGTGCAGAAGAATATACAAACAAAAAATTACCACTGGATGAAAATGCACGTATACATTTGGCACAAATGGCAGACGGTGACGCACGCTTTTTATTAAACACAGTTGAATATTTATTTAATGCAAACTTTACAGAACTTTTAACACCGGACACCTTGGTTTCTGCCGTACACAAGCGACCACCATTATCTGACAAAGGCGGTGACGAACATTATAATTTAATATCTGCCGTACACAAATCACTACGTGCCAGTGATACAGATGCCGCATTATATTGGACGGCCCGTATGATGACATCCGGCCAGGACCCTGCCTATATATTTCGCCGTCTAACCAGATTTGCTGTCGAAGATGTTGGACTTGCCGACCCGAACGCATTACAAATCGCAATCGCCGCCTGGCAGGCATATGAAAGACTGGGCAGTCCAGAGGGGGATTTAGCCCTGACCCAACTGGTAATATATCTAGGAACCGCCCCAAAAAGTGTTGGCAATTACAAGGCACAAAAATCTGCATACGCTTTGGCCCGACAAACAGGCAGCATTCCACCACCTAAAAACATTTTGAATGCCCCAACAAAAATGATGAAGGACCTGGGATATAATGCGGGCTATATCTATGACCCAGATACTGCAAATGGTTTTTCTGGACAAAACTGTTTCCCAGAATCCATGGGGCGTCAAAAGTTTTATTATCCCATTGAGCGTGGTTTTGAACGTGAAATAAAAAAACGTTTAGAATATTGGGATTCATTACGTGATAAAATAAATAAGAAAGATTAAAAAATACCATCTCAACAACATATTTTGTATATTGAGATGGCATCACCAAACATTTTCTTGCAAAGATTTAGAACAAGATATTTACCTTTGCACCAACCCTTGCATCATCTGATTCAAATTCATAATCCACATGACCAATATACTGTGTACGTCCATACTGACGCACCAGCTTCAAATGCAACCATTCTTGGTCATAATCCTTATTGTTTTCTGGATCATCACTTGTTGCCTTGCGAACTGTAAAACCAATACCAAAACGCCAATCTGGCGCCATTCTAAAATATGCCTCTGGGGTCAAATCTAAGAATGCAATACCCCGTTCATCATCAAAAACCCATGTTGACTTTAATGTTGCCGCCAATGTAACACCGGCCCATTGACGCCCCATACGCACACCTAAATAATACGTAGAATCTGCATAATCAGGCGTACGAACACGTGAACTGCCACCAAATTTAAAACCAAACAAAACATCCGTGATCATATGTGCATCATTATCATCTGCATTTCCAACACGATATGTTGCCCCTAAATCAATGGCAGAAAAACCATCCTCGTCACCATTAAAGTCATGTTGATAATGCACATTCGCACCAATACTTAAACGATTATTTAATCCATAAGATACACCCTGACCAACACGCAAGACATGATCCCAATATGATACAGACGACTGAGACAATATTTCTTCTATTGATTGTAAATACAACGGATCAGACGTATCATGTGCAACGTCATTCGCATGTGCCAATGGCGAATACAATACTGTCCCCATTACCATCAAACCATATAAAATCTTTCTCATAAATCCCCCCCACATTTATATTTCAAGATTTTTTGCCCCCAGTACATCCGGGGGCAAATAAAACAATTACAAATAATTAAAACTGGAATATTACCTGCAAACCAACAGATGTTTCCGCATAATTATCCACTTTTGTTGTACCAATATATTGCAATTCAGTTGCAGGTGTATCTAACATACCACCGACATATAATTGATCACGCCAATAATATGTATCCAACTCTTTTCCATCGGCACTATCAAAGAAAACAGTTCTTAGATACAAATTGATTGCAAAGTTGTCATTTGGTTGCCAACCAATTGCCCCTTTAATAGATCCTTGATTATGCCAATCATAATTTCCCAACAAGGCTTCTATATTTAATGTCCAATCTTCATTTAATACACTAAATACACCTAAGCCACCTTCTACATAAGAAACGCTATCGGTATCACCCTGAACCAATATCAAAGATGAATCATATCCATTTGCATCCTTACCAGATACACCATGTCCATAAATATCACCATCAATATCAACATACCAACCACGCAGCACACCATAGATTGTTGAACGTGCAACCTTGTAACCTGCCCTTAAATCTAAGACATAGTTGTTTGCGATATCTTTTTGATGTTGGAAATACGCAGACACTGTTGCAATCCATTCATTTGTATCAGCAAACCGCCACTGTCCCCCCAGACCAAAAACATTTACACCGCTTTCATCCATTTTGTCACTTGGCGACCCATCATCCCATTCAAATTCATATTCAGATGAATCATACTGCAACATCCCCATCAAAGCGATTTGATCGGTAATACCATAACTAAAATCTTCCTTAACAGTAAAGGCAGATGCCCCCCATTTTCCAGTTAAACCATTAAAACTTAATTCATCACCATATTCGTCAAACAAACCTGATGGCACAGAAGGCAAAATCAAATCATAACCAACATTATCAAATGACAAATCAGTTATAGAACCAAACATACCTTCCAATGGCTGATAAAAAGGATGTGCCAAATAATACTTACGCTTTAACTTGTTAACAACCTTTTCACTGCGTGATGTACGTACAGTCCTTTTTGACGCCAATGCCATAGAAGAGTCTGCACCTTCATACTGTTTATACAATGCGGTACGATTCGCAGGCTTTGTATAATATAAATCACCTGCATCTTTGGTTTCATATGTACGCTTCAAAGTACGTGTTTGATATTTTTCATAGTTAACATTTTCACGTGTACGTGTTGCTGGCATACCATACAAACTAACCACTGATCCAGAACGACTGCCCCAGTTTGTATCCGCATTAACCGCAGTTGCGCCAAATGCCACTAATGCACCAACGATAAATGATAAAGATTTTTTCATAATATTACGACTCCTTTTAGATGAATTATAGCATAATTCTGCCGTATATAAAAGGAAAAACAACCATGAACCCTTGATAAATCCAACCCATAGATTTTACAGGATATGACGCTTGTTATTGGCATCTGGCGCAGAAATAATACCGTCTTCTTCCATACGTTCTATCAATCCGGCCGCCTTGTTATAACCAATCTCTAAACGTCGCTGAATATATGAAATTGTTGGCTTTTTATCACGCAAAACAATTTCCTTGGCACGTTCATACAAATCACCATTCTTATCACCACCACCAGCACCCGGTATCGCACCTGGAATACCCGCCACTTCACCTGCTGCTTCACCTTCGGCATCGGTCACACCATCAACATATTCTGGTGCCCCCTGTGAACGCAGGAAATTACCAATCTTGGTCAATTCAGAATCGTCAATAAATGCACCATGGATACGCACTGGCACACGCCCTGCTTCACTAAATAGCATATCACCACACGCCAACAACTGTTCTGCACCACCTTCACCCAAACAGGTCACACTATCAATACGACTGCGTGCCTGGAAAGATACACGTGTTGGGAAATTCGCCTTAATCACACCTGTAATTGTTGTCGCATCTGGTCTTTGTGTTGCCATAACCAAATGGATACCTGCCGCACGTGCCTTTTGTGCAATACGTTGAACACAGGCTTCTACATCTTTGCGTGCCAAACTCATCAGATCTGCCACCTCGTCAATAACAATTACTATATATGGAATATCAGACAAATCTATTTCTTGGGTTTCAAATAATAATTCACCTGTTTCTTCATCCGTACCAACCGCAACCTGTTTGGTTAATCTTTCACCCTTGGCACGTTTTTCAGCCGCAATTTCATTATAACTTTCAATATTTCGTGCATTCAATACCTGCAGTTGTTTATAGCGTTCTTCCATTTCACGCACCGCCCATTTCAGTGCATTTACCGCCGCAGCCGGATCCAATTTTACAATCGGCGTAATCAGGTGTGGGATATCATCCCAGAACCCAAAATCAACACCCTTTGGATCAATAATCATCAACTTGCACTTATCTGGTGTAAAGTGATACACAATCGATGTAATAATAGACTGAACAAATACAGATTTACCAGAACCTGTACGCCCCGCAATCAACATGTGTGGCATTTTTGCCAAATCAAAATACATTGGATTTCCACCGATATTTACCCCCAATGCCAATGGAATCTTATACTTGGTATAAACAAATGCATCATCTTCCATCAAACCACGATAACGTACCGTCTGACGTGTTACATTAACCATTTCAACACCGATATAACTGGTACTGGGGATATGTGCAATACGAATATTTTCAGTCGCCATTGCACGTGTCATATCTTTAACCGTCTTGGTAATATCAGCAATTCGCATACCAGTATCTGGTTCAAATTCATACAAGGTAACAATTGGCCCCGGCTTAATCCCAACAACCTTGCCATATACACCATACTCAGCAAAATGCACTTCCATATTTCTGGCATTTTGTTTTAATTCAGGCGTTACTGTACATTTACTGAAATTGGATCTTTCCAATATCTTTGGATCTGGCAATTGATATTCCCCACCTGCACGAACTTGCTTTGGCACCGCCACAGGCGCTGTTGCAACCGCACGTTTGGCCACACGACGTGACAACAAACCACGTTTTTCTTTTTGTGGTGCTTGCTCTATGGTTGAATCTGGAACATCATTTGCATCATCCCCAAGATCACCACCCTCTTCTACATCATCAACATAAGAATCATCTGCGGCATACCCAGCACGTGTCAAATGGAACGCACCTGCAATCCAGCGTACCCATCGCACAAACATACGTAACGCACCACGCACATGTGCCAGTTTAACATGCAACAATACACCCGCCATCCAAAAGAAACCAACCAGACAGAAGATCCCAACGATAACAGAAATCCCACCAATCAACACATGCAAATCATGTGCAACAATTGCACCAAACAATCCACCTAAAACAGACGACTGGGACATCAGTCCAAATCCAGCTGTCCCCAAACACACTGTAATAAAACCACGCAAGAAATTATATTCTGGTGCATCACCTGTATTCAAACCAATAAAACGTGATGCACCCCAACGTGCAACACACAATAAAACGAAACACCCTGGCACCGTACCAATCAAATATTTAATTAAACCAACAACATGGCCCATAATGGACTGATTACCAAAATTACTGGCGACCGCCATTCCATCCAAATAAGGATTATAGAAAACCAAAGCCAAAGTCGCCCAAACACCTAACAACATAACCAGCGCACCAAACATCCGCACCATTAAACTTTTTAGTGCGTTTGTAATGCTTCCTGGTAAAAACCTTGAATTATTTCCTGCCATAATGCTTGCATTTTATCACAAAAAAGTAAAAAAACAAAATCTAACCAAGAAAATTATGAAACAAAAATAATACAACACAATAAATAAAAGATAATGGTATAAATACAAGATAAACCCGTAACCATAGTGTACAGAAGTTACATGAGGTTACGGGTTCGCTTGTAGATATGCCAGAGGCATAATTAAAAATAAAAGATAATGGTATAGATACGAGATTTGTGGGGGCATCGCAGTGTACAAACGCTACATAAGATGCCACCACAATCCGTAGATATGCCATTAGATTTTATTTAGGTATGCAACGGCATCCATGGCTGCACTACACCCTGTTCCAACCGCCGTTGCAATCTGCATCTTCAACCCTGAATAAACATCACCTGCAACAAAGATACCTGATGGCATCGCATCTGGTGCTAAGCGTCCCATGGCATCACGCTTTATATCTTCGGACAAATAGTCTGTATTAGCCTCGTGCCCAATGGCGACAAAAATGCCATCCACAACCAACTGCTCACCATCTGTTGTGGTCACAATCAATTCACCTTCATTTGAATCTGGCTTTGCTTCTATCTTGGCCAAATCTGTATTAAACAAGCATTCTATATTAGGGGTATTTTCAACACGTTCACGCAACACCGCCTCGGCCCGGGTAAAGGCAGACTTTCTGTATACAATCTTGACTGTCTTTGCTAAATCCGCCAAATACAAGGCATCATTTAATGCACTATTACCACCACCTAAAACAATGACTGTCTTGCCACTATAAAAGAACCCATCACATGTTGCACAGTATGAAACGCCACGTCCCATAAACTCACGCGCCCCATCTATTTCTAATTTACGTGGACTGGCCCCTGTTGCAACAATAACAACACGTCCTTGATATTCCACCCCATTATCACATGTCACAACATATCCACCATTTGCATCGGCCGAAACATTCTTGGCAGAAACAAATTCAACCGTTGCCCCATATGTCTCACATTGTTTTTGCATAAAGATTGCCAAATCCATCCCAGAACCGGCCCATCCCGGATAGTTTTCCAATGTTGCAATACCCGCCATTTGACCACCCAAGCGGTCACCACCCAAAACAATGGTCTTTTTATTTGCACGTGCTGTATACAAAGCCGCCGTCAAACCTGCAGGGCCAGAACCCAAAATAATTACATCATACATAATCAGTAAACCTTTCCTTGTTATATCTTCGGCATGCAGGTTAACATATATAATCCTAGGGTGCAAATCAAAAAACACCCGTAAAACGGGTGATTTTATAAATATTAGTTTTGTTGCCCTGACAACATCTGCCATGGATTAAGTTGCAACTTACGTTCATCATCCTGCAATTTATTAAACTTCTTACGTAAACTAGACCTGAAAGAATCTAAACAAGCTTCAAACTTTTTTCGATTCCCCATATTTCTACCATCACTTTCACCACAAACCCTGAAATCTACACCACCACTAAACTCTAACCCTTCCCCTGTAACAGTTGCTTTCAACACATTAAAATCATTTGCCAATTGTTTACGTGCCTCTGGCGATGCATTAGACCCATTACCCGAAATTTCATATATAATCGACAAATTCGATTGCAAACATTCCAGCACCTTGGCATTTGTCATCTCTTGATTACAATCTCTGGCACCTTCTACCTTGATATTGCGATTGGTGCTACTATAACTTGCTGAACCACCACTGGCACTTGAGCTATCCTCTGTTGTTGCTTTGGCACCTGCCGCCTGCATACCCGTTGTCAAAACCGCCTTTTCCAACTGAGTCTTTAATCTGCGTAACATAGATTCCATCTGTGCATATTGCTGATACAACTGTTGCGTAATCAGGGTCGTTTTCATCGCAATAACATCTTGCATCAATTCACGATCTGAACCATCTGGGTTTGTGGTGTCGCCAATATTATAAGCATGCGTTGAACACAATGCTAATTCAGCAACAATCGCATCATTTGAATCATCTTCGCAACCATTTGCCGCATATGAAGCATTTGGCATACACAGCACCGCCAGACACATCAGTCGGCATAACCACATCAACAAAGAACATTTTATGTTCCACATTTTTTATCCATCAATACTTACAATTATTATTATTATCCAACCCAGTTGCATCCTTGTCGCTTTGCTTGTCACAGGTCTTACAGTCACCCGAACTCGTCAACCAAACCGTCTTACCCGCCTCTTCAGCACAATATACACACTCATCCTGCTTTGGACCCGATGTCTGCAAACCAAAGTTTTTCTTTTGATTAACATTTGGACAATTACACGTCCCCTCTAAACCTGTTCTACCACGCGATGAATACGACCATTTACCACCAGTATTCTGACATTTTACCAATTTGTTCTGCCATTCAACCCTGTCATCTTCAACCGCCTCAAAGACACCATATTTATAAACACACTTATTAGTATCAACCACACAACGCCCTGAATTAGTGTCCCAACGAATTCCACATGCCGTATGTAGGCTAGCAATATAGTCACATGTACCTTGATCTGCAGCACCCGTAACAATTCCGGTTTCCAACAACCCAGTGCCACTACCAATAGAAGTGACCGCACCATGTGTTCTATAGTTTACCGCCAAAGAATCATGTGGCACACAAATCTTGGCTGGCAACTTATTGCTCTGCACTGCGGTCAACAATGTTTGATAACCACGTGATGTCAACGCACAATACTTTACACGATCCACCGTTGCATCTACTGAACCACTTGTATACTTATTTGAACCAACATGATCTGGTGCATCTTGTAAAATAATGCGTTCCAACGTTTCCAAATCTAACGCATTACCACTGCGACTGGAACGGCGACCAAATATAGAAATCGTCTCTAATGCAGATGTTGCACACCCAACACGAACCATTCTGTCACCTTCATACGCTGCATCCATCCATTCGCGCTGAATATCGGCTGTACCGCCTTCTATCAAACTGGTCAAAGTACAACGTGTATCATCCTGTGGTGGAATTGCCATACCAATTGAACACTCCATACCACCCTTGACTGCACCGCCATTACGAATTGCCGCCCCCTTCAAAGAACGACCATTCTTACAATTTAATTCATTATAATACCCAACCTCGTGCCCACTGTCTAAACCCGTACTACGCATAGCCTCTGACTCAGTGCTGACGCACATAAACTTACCCCATTGATTACATGCACCACTTAACATCATAATTACATCCGACACATCGACACCAACCGCCAATGCCATTTCTAACGCCTCGTACGCATTATCAACAATTTCATCATATGGTTCAAAGAACTGCTGTGCCTTTTGCTTAAAAATCTTGACACGCTTTGGCCCTGTACAATTATTTCCACGTGTATCACACCCCGCATATGTAAACACATTTTGCATTGTCGCATTCAAAGACTTTAATGCCAGCTCTGCCTGCTCTATCTTGGTTAAAATCTGATTAGAAATCTGTTTACGTGCCAATATATCAGCCCCAACCCCACGATCAATCGCCTCCATCTCGGCATTAGTTAGCCCATATTCATTCTTTGACGCTTCTGCCTCTGCTGCGGCACGTGCCGCCGCCTGCTGTTGGATTGCACTATTTGCCTCATTCATTGCAGATTCTGTCACACGTCTTTGCTCATCCAAGGCCGCCTGCATCTGTTGCATTTGTTGGGCCGACTGCTCTTGCATCTGTTGCTGCATCATCTGCATCTGCTGTTGCATCTGCATCATCTGTGCGTTTGTCTGTGCCGCGGCCGCCTCTGCCGCTGCCTGTTGTGATGCCATTTGCTGTTGCTGAACCTTGGCGGATGTATTAGACACAATCTGTGCCGCAATAAACTGAATCAAATCATCACCATGTTTTTTACAAGATGAATTACTGTTCACACACCCCTGAACAATGGGCCACGCAACATCAATTGTTGTACACCCCGCACACTTTGGTTGTGCACAACGTAAAATCACAGAATTACAATTTCCAAAATCCGCAGTTGGTGCACCACCTGCCCCACCAGTTGCCTGGGTACGGCTGTTCATCATCTGATTCCAATTATTATTATTGGTTGCCCCAGAGGTACCATTCCATGCCGTCAAATTACTGCCTGCTGTTGTTGCAACATTAGCAGACACAACGCCCGGCATTGTGCACAATACCATCAATAAAAATCGTGCAAATAACTTCATACTCTCTCTAACAAGTCAATTTTAACACAAAAAGAGATTATATAAAAGCAAAAAAATATCCCCCACCACACCCCAGGCAACATCGGCAAAATCTATTTATTTTTATTGCGATTTAACCTTTCTGGTAATATATTATATGAAAACATTAATAAATACGGGGGCAATTATGCTGGATATTAAATTTATTCGTGAAAATCCGGACATTGTAAAAAACGCATGTCAGGTCAAAGGCTTTGATGATAACACTGATAAAATATTAGAATTAGATGCACGTGTACGTGAATTAAAAACAATTACCCAGTCAAAAACTGCAGAAAAAAATAAAATTACACGCGAAATACCAACTGCAACAGATCGTGCACCACTAATTGCCGCATCTAAACGAATCGCCGAAGAAATTGCAAACGACATGACCGAACTTGCCACACGCGAAGCAGAACTTGCCGACCTGTTGCATCGTGTACCACAAATACCATCCGCCGATGCACCAATTGGTCGTGACGACACCGAAAACGTAGAAGTTCGTCGTATTGGCACACCACGTAATTTTGATTTTACACCACGTCCACAATGGGAACTGTTGGAAATGAACGGCTGGTGGAAACCTGAAAAAATCGCATCCGTTTGCGGATCACGAACATACGCCCTGTTCGGCGAAGCCGCCGAATTAGAATTGGCAATCCAAACATACGTTTTACAAAAATTGATATCCAAAGGATTTACTTTTGTAAATTGCCCATCTATCACAAAACCCCAAACAATCTTTAATGCTGGCCACTTTATGGGGACCGACCAATCTGTTATGTCAAACGACGTATTTATGCTAACAGATACAGATCGGTGTTTGGCTGGAACGGCTGAAATTATATTAAACAGTCTGCACAGTGACGAAGTCCTAAGCGAAAAAGACCTACCAATCAAATACGCCGGATATTCCCCATGCTTTCGCAAAGAAGCAGGTGCCGCCGGACGTGACACCCGCGGAATCGTGCGTATACACCAATTTAACAAGGTTGAACAATATATCTATTGCACACCAGAACAATCAGACGAAATGCACGAACACCTATTAAACAATCTGTGCGAAGTAATGGCAGATTTAGAACTACCATATCGGGTTATTGCGGCATGTACTGGCGACATGGGATTTAACAAGGTTAAAATGCACGATGTCGAAGCCTGGTTCCCCAGCGAAGGCACATATCGTGAACTGGGATCATGTTCATCAATCGGCCAATTCCAAGCCCGCCGTACAAATACACGTTATCGTGACAAAGACGGCAACATGCAATTCTGTGCCACATTAAACAACACCGGCATTGCATTGCCACGTGCAATCGTACCTGTGATTGAAAACCACCAAAACCCAGACGGTTCTGTAAACATCCCAAAATGCCTGCAACCATTAATGGGCGGCCGCACAAAAATTGGTGGCAAACATTAAAAAAATCCCCAAACGGGGATTTTTTTATTTCTGTTTTTGCACTTGCTGAATTGCAAATCTTGTCGCAGACACAAATGGAAAATAGAAATCCTTGAACACACTAGGATCATTCTTATACTTAATTTGCTTCAGCATATCCAACAAGACTTTTTGTGCTTCCGTTCTTTCCCATTCATATGGACTATTTAACTTGCCCATAGAGTTCAATACACGCTGATAAATCATAAAGGCCGAATTATCACTTGAATTTGGCATGAATGCACGCGCATCCTCAACCAATTTATCAGCAACACGCATATTATAATCTGCATATTTACCAGGATTCTTGGCAACTGCACGCACAATATCTGCTGTATTCATAATACACATCACATCATGCTTGTCCTTGGCACGTTCCATTCTCTTGTTCAAGAACAACAAGATTTCCTGAAAAAACTTTTGCAATGTTGCGTCATAATCTATCATTTCTCACTCCTTTTATCTTTGAATCTGTTGACGAAAACCGTACACAACCTGTCTAAATGGTTTCAAGACCGGATGCGATTGCACAATCTTGGCCTGTGCAGCAAAGCGTTTTGCAGTCGCAACAATTGCATCCGCATCACGTGGTGCAATATAACGCAATGACGCATCTGGTGATGTACGATTGTATTCCCAGTTTTGAATTGCATCAAACAAATGATATGCATCTTGACGCAAATCATAGGTCTTTAACGCATCTGCCATACCAGACATCGCCAAATCTTTTGGTGATTGCACAATATAAAATGCATCTGCAACCCTTTCCAGCCCCTTGGCCTGTGCAAATCCATTGGCACGCTGCTTCCATGCCTGCTCTGTCTTGGCACGTGCAAAATACTTTGCAGGATCCTTGGCAACACCATCGATAAACGCCAAACCACGCCCCGCTGCAAACTGCTCTTCACGTGACAATGAACGCCAATACTTCTTTACATCCGCACGTGCCAATACTTTCAAACTGGCCAACGCTTCTTGAATTGCCTGTACAACTTCTTGTTCTTTATAATCTCTTGTCATGTTTAACCTCCTTTGGTTCCATAATACCTAACTCACACTTATAAATATAGACAAAACAAACGAAATGTCAATGCTAATGCATAAAAAAGTTGAAAAGTCCTATTTTTAAGTATACCCTATATCCGATTAAACTAAACCAAAACGGGGCAAGACATGAAAATTCGCAATATTGCAATTATTGCACACGTTGACCACGGTAAAACAACCTTGGTTGACAATATGCTAAAACAGGCCGGAACATTCCGCGAAAACGAACGTATTGATGAACGTGTTATGGACAGCGGTGATATCGAACGTGAACGCGGTATTACCATTTCCGCCAAACCAACATCCATTCAATGGGGCGAATACAAAATCAATATTGTTGATACACCTGGACACGCTGACTTTGGTGGCGAAGTTGAACGAATTCTATCTATGGTTGATGGTGTTGTACTGCTGGTTGATAGTTCCGAAGGTCCCCTGCCACAAACCAAGTTTGTATTGTCCAAGGCACTAAAACTGGGGCTGCGACCAATCGTTTGTATAAATAAAATTGACCGCAGTGATGCACGCCCTGACGAAGTTTTAACTGAAACATTCGACCTGTTTGACAAGTTGGGTGCAACAGATTCCCAGTTGGATTTCCCATACTTATATTCCGTTGGTCGTGACGGTTGGGCAATACGCAACCTTGATGACGAAAGAAAAGATTTAACACCTTTATTTCAATTGATTGTCGATCATGTCCCTGCCCCTGATTGCAATGGTACACGCTGTCAACTGGATGCCCCATTTACAATGTTGGCCACAACATTAGAGGCCGATCCCTACGTTGGCCGAATCCTGACTGGTAAAATTGAATCTGGTACAGTTCGTGTTGGCCAATCGGTCAAGGCAATAAATCGCAACGGCGAGTTTATTGAAAACGCAAAAATTACAAAAATCATCGAACATCGTGGCGTTGAAAAGGTCTCACGCGAAACCGCATCTGCCGGCGACATTGTTGTTGTGGCTGGCTTTTCCAAGGCAACTGTGGCCGACACATTGTGTGACCCATCTGTCACAGAACCAATCCCCGCGATGCCAATTGACCCACCAACCCTGACCATGACATTCTTTGTTAACACATCACCATTGGCCGGTAAAAGTGGCAAAAAATTAACATCCCGCATGATCGGCGAAAGACTATTCAAAGAAGCAGAAACAAACATCGCACTGCGTGTTGAACAAAGCGAAAATAACGAAGCGTTTGAAGTATCTGGTCGTGGCGAATTACAATTGGGCATTTTGATTGAGACAATGCGTCGTGAAGGATTCGAATTATCAGTTTCACGCCCACGTGTTGTTATGCAGACAAATGAAAATGGTGAAAAACTGGAACCAATCGAAGATGTTGTTATTGACGTAGATGACGAGTTTTCTGGTGTTGTTATTGAAAAAATGACCAAACGCAAAGCAACAATTACAGAAATGAAAGCATCTGGTGCCGGCAAAACACGTATCGTATTTTCTGCACCATCACGTGGATTAATCGGTTACCTGTCAGAGTTTCGCACAGACACACGTGGCACAGGTATCATGAACCGTGTATTTGATAAATACGACCAATATCGTGGTGCTATCCAACAATATCGCCCAGGGGTTTTAGTATCTATGGAAAAAGGTTCTGCTGCAACATACGCACTGTTTAACCTGCAACCACGTGGCACATTGTTCATCGATCCACAAACCGAAGTTTATTCAGGCATGATTATCGGTGAACACAGCAAGGAAAACGATTTAGAGGTAAACCCAATCAAAGGCAAGGAATTAACAAACATGCGTTCTGTTACCGCAGACGAAAAATTATTCTTAGCCCCACCACGTCGTATTTCCCTAGAAGAAGCACTGTCCTATATTATGGATGACGAATTGGTCGAAGTCACACCTGACACAATCCGTCTGCGAAAAAAAGAACTGGACAGCAATACACGTAAAAAATTAAAAAAACACGCAGAAGAATAAAACCGACACGCCACTATTTTGTGGCGTGTTATTTTTGATACAACACAATGGTTGCAAAACACCAACAAAACATGTACATTATATAACATGAAACCAAAAAGATTATTTTTATTTGCAGGCTATAATGCCAAAGGTGTTATAGATGACGCATTGGTACATTATATTGAATCACTATCAAAACATGGCGACATCGTACTGGTTATGGATTCCAACTGCCCAAAGGTTGAATTAAAAAAAATCCAAAAACACTGCGTATACACAAACGCAACCCGACATGGCGAATACGATTTTGGTTCATACAAACGTGCATATATTTGGGCAACAGAAAACTTAAAATTGGCCGACTATGATTTTGTATATATGGTCAACGATTCTGTCTATGGACCATTCTTTGATTTGGGGCCTTATTTAACAGAACTGGAATCATACAACGTTGACGCATTTGGCCTGGTTCAAAAACCACACGAACACAAAGCCCACATTCAATCATGGTTTATCGGCATGCACCCATCTGTATTTTTGACACCATGGTATGATGATTTTATGCGTACAATCACAAAATTAAAGGACAAAGGCGCAATTACCAGATTGTATGAAATCGGTTTTTCTAAAATGATATCCGCACACAATCTCAAATGGAAATGCATGTATTCTGTTCACAATCGTGGCGTATATAACAAGGTCAAACACCTTTACAAGGCACGCATGCCATTTATGAAAAAGGTCGCTTTTGACCGACATTTTGGTGCATTGGGACGACAAATATTATATGTATTGAATGAATTATCGCCCGACCTGCATACCAAGATTTTAACGTCCGCATACGATCAATATGGTGAAAAGCATGTAAAACATGTACTAACAAAAAATCCAATCCGGATACTATCCAGACATGTTCGCTATGCACTTTATAAGTTCTTTATCAAGGGGATCTAGTCATGAAAAAACGTATCGCAGTAATAACAATGGCACGCAACGATGAATTCTTTCTATCACGTTGGATACAATACTATGGCAATCAAGTTGGCACAGAAAACCTGTATATATATCTAGATGGCACCGACCAAGAAACCCCTGAAAACGCAGGCGAAGCACACATAACCAAATTACCACATACCGATATGTCACGCAGTGCCGGCGACAAATATCGCATTGGATTAATGTCTGATTTGGCAAAAAAATTATTTGATGAATACGATATTGTAATTGGTTGTGACTGTGACGAATTTTTAATAGTTGACCCTGCCCTGAACACAAATCTGGCAAATTATTTATCACAATTAAAAATCAAGACCACCGTTTCTGGCCTTGGATTGGATGTCGGTCAACACCTAAAAATTGAAAAGACTCTGGATACATCCAAACCATTTTTAACCCAACGTCAATACGCATTACTATCCACACGTTATACTAAACCAGTTGTATTAAACCGCCCCGCCCCATGGGGCAGCGGCTTTCACAGTGTAAACGGTCACAATTTCCACATTGATCCAAATCTGTACCTACTACACTTTGGTGCGGTTGATATGGACATGTTGGTTGCCAAGGCCGCAAATCGTGGCCCAGATTGGGTAAATCATCTGCGTCGTCGTGGAAATGGAACAATTAACGATGTCACCAAACGCAAAGCGCATGGCGAAAGATGGCTAAAAATTGCACGCATTATGCAACGCATTTTCCGCCCAATATATGCATGGGACAAACCTGGTATGTTGGGAATAAAGCGTATTGTTAAAATCCCAACACGATTTGCAAAATCCGGTATTTAAAATATGAAAGACATGAAAATAGATTTAGTATATCTTTGGGTTGACGGTGGCGACAAAGCATGGCGCGCCCAAAAAGATAAATGGCTGGAAATTATCAAAGGGGAAAAACCCGTTTATAACGATGCCGCGATTGAGGCACGCTGGCGTGACAATGGCGAATTATTATATTCCCTGCGCAGTGTTGATATGTTTGCCCCATGGGTCAACCATATTTATATCATCACAGGGTTTGGGCAAATCCCCAAATGGTTAAACACAGACCATCCAAAGATTACAATTGTTCCACATGAACAAATCATACCGCATGATGCCCTGCCAACCTTTAACGCCACAGCAATTGAAATGTGTATTCCAAATATCCCTGGATTATCGGAACACTTTCTGTTAATGAATGACGATTTATTTTTCAATCGCCCATTAAAACCCAGTTTCTTTTATGACCGATATGGACGTGCAAAAATATTATACAGCAACCATTCAAAACGTTGCAAAAATATTGCCACATGGAAGTCACGTGTCGATGAATACAATCAAACATTAATATTATCTGCAGAGTTTATTGAACAGATTTATGACAAACATGTTTATAAATACCGCCCATCACATGGAATTGACCCATATCTAAAATCAACATGGATTGAATGTCGCAATCACCCTGTAATTGCCAAGCAAATAGATGAACAAATAAGAAATAAGTTTCGCACAAATAACGAAGTCCAAAGATGGATATTTAATCTGTACGATTTAATCACTGGTAACGCAAAGTTCATCCATTCACGTGCCAGAAAACATTCACGCCACAAGATTATTAACGCAATCTATAACATCATATTTATGCCATGGATTCGCAAATCACCTGTCGTATGCTCTAACACCCATGCTGCACGCAAAGCTTTACTGGGGGCACCAATATTTTGCATAAACGATTCAGGTAACAACGATAAAACAATATTGGAACAGAACGCAAAGTTTATGGCTGACAGATTTCCAAACAAATCTCAATTTGAAAAATAAACCCCAAGGAAACATACATAATGATTACTATTACAAACACAGTAAAATCAATCATTCGTGAAATAATGCCCCAAAATATCGAATGCGCATTACATCCATCACATAAATTAAGCGACCTTGACATGCACGACGTTGACAAGGTAACCCTTGCCATGGAACTGGAACGTGCATTTAGAATAAACATCCCAGACAATACCGCAAAAAGTTGGATAACCATACAACACGTCATACAACATGTACGACGTGAAAAACTGCGTCAGGCATCATACAGCCCCAAAGAATCCGAACGCCGCAGAAAACAAAACCCAAAGCCCAAAACACAAAAACCCAGAAGCATTATCAATATATTTGAATCATTTATATCACGAAACTGCAAATCATAAAACCGGCATTGCCGGTCTTTTTTCACAACAAAAATCCCCGCTTTGCGGGGACTTTTATTATTCTGCTGCAACATCTTTTTTCCAATCTCTAATGTTCCATGTATCACCTGTCACACTACCATCCAATGGGATCCCCATCGCATTACGCAAACAATATTCACGAACCTTGGCAGAACTTTCCTTCTTATCTGCCCCCCATGCTGGCGTATAATCCTTCATGTCACCAACAAAAGCACCATTCAAGATTTCATTCAATGTTACGACATTACGACATGTGTTCGTTGTATAATCCTGTGTATTCGCACAATCTTCCTTATCTTCTTTATCAATAATTGCACTAAACTGGGCCCCTGATGGCATACAAATCATGTCTTCATAACAATGCGGTATGTTGGCAATCTGCGCACAATATGTCTTGATACGTGACGTTGTCCAATTTCTTTCACTGGCCTCGGTCTCTACATAACATTCATATATCTCGCTTAAACATTCATTAAAGTTTGACATCGCAGTCTGTGCAGAAGACAGTATTGTTTCTTCTTCTTCACGTGCAAACTCTAAACGTTTTTGTTGCAATGCCTGCTGGGCTGCGACCTTTTGATATCCAATATTCTGTGCTGTTGCACGCAACTGTTCACCATACGCATCACAATCCGCATTTGCATCCAATGCATACTTTTGCATAATGCTGCGTCTGGCATCTGCAACCGGTGCACGCAGGTTCACATAAGGATCACCAGATGCTGTTGCATAACCAAAACATGTTGCGGAATTGGATGTTGTATAACCACTGCTAGGCTGCACAAAGTTCAACTCATACGCACCAGAATTATTTACTGTAATCTTACTGTTATAGTTATATGGACATTGTGATGCACCATTACCACATTTTGTACCTGATGGTGGGGTTCCACATGCCTCATAAATACCATTAAAGCAAGAATCTAATACACGTGCACAAACATTGTTATGTGCATATTCAAACAATTCATACCCCCATGTTTCTGCCAAGGAGTCCTTTAAATCATCAGAAGAATCTAATGCACCACCAAATCCACCCAGATCACTGACCACACCTGACAAGTTTGCAAACGCACCCAACAAACCATCTTCATCCTTGTCCAAAATTGTTATGGTTTGTTCCTTGGCATCCGCCCATGACTTTAGTGACGCCAAAATATCACTGCCATTACCATCCAAATTATCTACGTTAAACCCAAAATCATTTCCACTGGCCGAACAATACGATGGCTGTGAACATGTTGTCAGGCTTGCACCATTTGTGCCATAGAATCCATGGTTATTACACCATTCAATAGCCTCTTCCGAACTGGTTCCATATTGACTGGTAACATCCTTCCATGAGACACAATTCATAACCTGTTCTGCTTCTGTCAACTGGAACGCTTGTGACACGTCCTTACCCTTGTTGGCAATCAACAACGCCAATTCACCTGACACCTTAATCAATTCTTCATTTGCTGTCTCTAACGCTGTTTCCGCCTCTGCAAATGCACGAACACGCCCCGCACACGCACATCTACGTTGTGCTGCATTTCTTGCAGTACAGATTTCATCCATACAGGTATAGTATGATTCCAAACAGTTGTTAAATGCATCTGTAGAAATCAAACCTGTCGTAGAATCAATAATATTTGAATAATTACCTGTATACAACTTACTGGTCAAATAAGAATATTTAGTGGAATTATTTGTTTTCGACCCACGAATTGCACTGCCCTGCAAAGACACACGTGCATTATTAACCGCATCCGTTGTTGCCGTACGTGCACGAACCGCACGATTTTTCGCATTATTTGCACGTGCTGTCACCGCATTTGCACGTGACACAACATTACGTGTTGGGGTTGCACTTGTCGAGTTCACACGTCTAGCATTTGCACGTGCTGCAACTGCACGCGACTGAACTGTGCTGCGTGACTTCTGTGCATCTTTCACATTTGACTGAACAGTACCACGTGCAACGGTTGCTCGTGATGATGCATTTGCCCGATTACGTGGACTGGCACGACCAGATCGTGGATTTGCCCCTGTACGTCCGTTCACGTTTTCCGTACCAAAGACCGCATCAATCGGCGCCACAGGATCCGCCATCACAGAACGAATAGACAACAAAGTCGAACAAACAAAAAACGCACCAGCCAACAAAAAGACTGTGCCTATGGCATTCTTAATGGAATTTGCGATTTTTCTACTTCTCATAAAAACTCTCCTTGTGCCCTGGAATCGCCCAGAAACCCAACCTTTCTATGAACATACACCATGCATGTTGCATGTTCATTCCCCTTAATTATATCAATTTTTTACACGCCTGTAAACAGTTTAGTCGCAACAACCAATGTTTTTTCATATTTTTTTGCGTAACAACAAACTCTTTACAACATCTGCCATTACCATACCGACAAAGGCCCCAAACAAGACATCCGATGGCCAATGTGCACCAATCGCAACACGTGACACCCCGATAACAATCGCCAACGTCCATGTTAACGGCTTGTATTTTGGTGCCAACATACCAATCATAACCAATCCTGCAAAACTGATTGCAGTATGTCCCGATGGCATAGAATTAAACGCCCAATCCAATGATAGCGGATAAAATCCTGTCATATCTAATGCCTCAAAAAAGATTGGTCTTGCACGTCCAATACAGGTCTTTAATATCTTTACAACAATCCCCGCCCCCAACACACTGCAAAAAATCAAAAACGCATTATTGGTTCGAATATTGTCAAATAAATCACAGATAAAAACAAACGGATTCTTTTTTATGCTCAAAAATCTGCAATCTGTTTTTGCACACTTGTTCGCACAAAACACCAAAACCGCAATGCCCGACACAATAATCCAAACCTTGCCTGCAAAAACAACATCTAATACCCCCCAGGCACCACAATTCAATTTACGCAACAACAAAAACAACGGCACATCAAAAACAAATATTCCTGCAAAAATCAACATCACAGTTATCAAAGCACCCCATAACACATGCCCCCATTTCATATGATTGTCTTCTGTCAAAAACATAACATACCCCCATAACAATTATTCCGCTATCAAGCGATTATAAACCTTTTTATCCGTCAAAATCTTTGCAGATACTGCCGCTGCAACCGCATCCTCATCTGCCCCACTAGTAATTGTCGGACAACCACGCCTAATATCATCAACATTCACATTTTTTTCGCGATTAAAATCACGTGCATGAAAATCATTATTTACAACATTTAAAAAGAATGCATTACGTTGTTGTGTTGTACGAATATTAGACAAACACACAATGGGGAAAATCCCACGCCCATCAATAATCTGTCCCTTGCCTGTTTTAATTGATTTATTCAACAACTCTAACGCACCACCATTATCCAAATCAATTCTTGATGCAATACGTGCACTGCCGGCCGTTGGCGTTCCAACTAAAACACCACGCCCATTCTCATAAAATGCACCAACCAACGCTTCGGCGGTACCACGTGTCATATTTGACATTAAAACAACAACTGGTACATCCGTAACTGCTTTGCCACCTGGAACAACTTCAACCTCTTCCTGTGCAGTCTGTGCAATACGCATAACTGGCACATCCCCCAAGAACAACCCTGCCATTTTTGCCACAGCCCTTTCATCATCACCTGTTGTTGAACGCAAATCTAAAATAACACCTGTTACATCTGGATATCGGGCCAAAGCCTCGTTAACAATCGCCACCGCCCCATCTGATATTTTATGAACGACAAACTCTAACACACCACCTGTCCTTGGGTCTGTTCGATGAACCACATCTGCATCTGCTAACACAATTGTTGCACGTCGCAAGACAACATCTTTATCCCCATACGGCGTCAACAAATGAATCTTGGATGTCCCAGAATTAAAGCCCGACATAACCGATGCTAATTCCGCATCAGACATATCGGCCACATCACGCCCATTTATCTGTGCAATCAAATCCCCTGCACTAATCCCTGCTGTATCTGCAGGCGATCCTTTATACACCCCCGTCACACGCCATTCCCCACGAATATCACGTACGCCTTCGATACCGACACTGGTCAACAAACGTCCATCTTCTGCAATTTCTGCATCCTTGGAAAAAATATAGCGACCATTTTCATCAATACCACGCATCAAACTATCTACCACAACTTGATACATCTCACTTTCGCTTAATTCATGCAGACCTGGATCTTGGGCCCTCATTTTCAAAATCAAAGCAGTTGTTATTTCAGCAAAACCATCCCAATCACGTGCCGCAGGCCTTGGGAAATTACCAACAATATCATCCCCCCAAACCAGAACAACACGTTCATCAGTTGCAGCAATATGTGCCTTTGGGTTTAATTTTTCTAGACTTTCAATCGCAACATTCAGGCTTTTACCTGCCCAATTAACCGCATCTAATTTACTATAGATTTCCGCAAAGGTCTTGGACACTTCAAATACCGGCAACCCATCTTGCACCGGTTCATCTTCAAAGAACAAATCACTGGCCAAGCATGGCGATACCGTCCCCAGGACAATTGTTAACAATGTCAAAAGATTTTTGATTCTCATATTTCCAATCCCCCCAGAAACGGTCACCCTATTTATTTTTCGTCACTATCACGCAAATTAAAGTGATACAACATAATATTAGAAATATAGATACTTGTGAACGTACCCATAATAACCGAGAAGCCCATCGCATACGCAAACTCACGCAACAATTGCCCACCGAATATAGACAAACCAATCATTGCCAATAATGTTGAAACACTGGTCAACATGGTTCGACGCAACATTTCATTTACCGACAAATCAATCAGATCACCCATTGGCATCTTGTGATATTTTTTTACATTCTCATCAATTCGGTCATAGTTAACAATCTTGTCATTAATTGAATAACCAATACCGGTCAAGATAACCGCAATTGCTGTTTGATTGAATTCCAACCCTGTAATTGAGAAGAAACCAAACATCAATACAAAGTCCAAGAACAGCGAACAAAACGCACCAACTGCATACCCCCCCTTGTATCGAATCCAAACATAGATTGCCATCATAATAAATGCGAACAATATGGCCAAAATACCACCACGAACCAATTCGCCCCCAATTTTAGGTCCAACAATTTGCACCTGTTCATACTGAACGTTATCACCCAAAATATTTTTTATTTGACCAACACGTTCATTTTGCTGGGCATCTGTTGCCCCTTTTGGCAAACCAAAGCGAATCAAAATCGCATCACCATCAACGGTCTGCAATTCTGGCTTAAAATCAGCCAACGCTTCACGCATCTGTTCAATACCATAATCTTGAACTATTGGTTTGACCTCCATTGCAATACCACCCGAAAAGTCAATACCATAATTCAACCCACGTACCAGTAACGACAACACTGACAACAAAATCAATGCACCCGATACAATATACGACAATTTGCGAAACTTCATAACCTGCAATTTCATAATACTTCCCCTTTGCACTTCTTTATTTCTTACCACCAGCAAAGCCAATTTTCTTATTCTTGCCATTCATGTACCAATCCACCAAAACCTTGGTCAGACAGACACATGTAAACAATGTGGTCAAGATACCAATCGACAATGTAACCGCAAATCCACGAATTGGACCGGCACCAAACTGGAACAACACCAAACCACAAATCAAAGTAGTCAAGTTACCGTCCAAAACCGCCTTGGTCGCACGATCAAACCCCGTACTAACTGCACGCAATGGCTGAACACCGGAACGCACCTCATCACGAATTCGTTCAAACGGCAATACATTTGCGTCAACCGCCATACCCAATGTCAACACGATACCTGCAATACCTGGCAATGTTAATGTTGCACCGAACAAAGCAGTCAAACCAACAATCATCCCCAAATTCACCATCAAGGATATACCCGCAATAACACCAAATCCACGATATACCGTAAACAAGAATATAAAGATGAACAATACACCTGCAATCGCCCCAATTTTACCACCGGCAATCGTATCGGCCCCCAATCCTGCACCAACAGTACGTTCTTCAATCACCTGTAATGGTGCAGGCAAAGCCCCCGAACGCAACAGTACCGCCAAATCTTTTGCCCCCTGTAACGAGAAACCACCAGATATCTGTCCACGCCCACCTGGAATTGGTTCACGAATAACTGGCGCAGACAAAACCTTGCCATCCAGAACAATTGCAAATCTTTCATTTACGTGTTCTGTGGTCAGTTTTGCAAAACGACGGGCCCCAGATGCATCAAACACAGTTGATACAACCGGCATATTATTCTGGTCAAAATCTGCCTGTGAATCCTTCAAAGAATCACCTGACACCTCTACACGTGAATAAACTGGCAAAACCTGCCCCGGCATATCCATATATGGCAACAATTCTGTCCCTGATGGTGCACGACCATTCTGCAACTGTTCCATTGTAACAGATTCATTTACCAAATGAAAACTCATCTTTGCTGTCTGACCGATAAGTTCCTTGATTCTTTCTGGATTATCTACACCTGGCAATTGAACCAAGATATACTTACCACCCTGACTTTGAATTGATGGTTCTTTGGTCCCCAGCGCATCAATACGACGACGCACAATTTCAATACTGCGTGCCAAAGCGTCTTTAATCATTTCTTCTTTTTGTTTATCCGTATAGGACAACTTTATCATCTTACCATCACTGGTAATATCAACCGTTCCTGCAAACGCACTCTTTAAGCGTCCTTTGGCATCATTAACTTCATCCTCGTTACGAACAACCAAAGACACAACACCATCATGACTACGCAAATTAGAAAAACGAATAACCCCCTTGCTTCTATCAATCAAGGACGAACGTGTTTCCTCGTACAACTGTTGTGTTTTTTCCTGGAACATTGTTGCAGTATCAACCTCTAACAACAATTGCGCCCCACCCTTCAAGTCCAACCCCAAAGACACTGGACTAATCCAAGATGGAAAATAAGGCGCCAGTTTTGGCGACATTGTTGGCACCGCCAACAACACACAAAAAACCGCTGTAAAAATAATCGCCAATTTCTTAAACATAACCCAAACCCCTTACCTTTTACTCAACAGATGCTACGGCATTTTTGTTTACTTCTATAACAACGCCTTTGGCAACTTCTAACTCTATCGTTTTTTCATTGATTTTTTTAATTGTGCCGTAAATACCAGCCGCCATCACACGATTTCCAACCTGTAATGAATCCAGCATTTTTTGATATTCTGCCATTCTTTTTTTATTTGGACGCACCATAAACAGGTAAATAATTCCAAACACAACAACACAATACAACACCATGCCCCAGAACCCATTTTGTTGGGCAACCGGTGCAGTTTGCAATGCATTATCAACAACTACTTCGGCTTGTTCCATATGTTTTCTCCTTGCTTTAATACCTGCACAATAGTAGAAAAACCCAGAAAAGTAAAGAAAAAATAAAGCCAATCACATACCCATTCAACAGCACATATAGCAACGCATAAAATTATTCAAAAACTGTTTTTTATCTCTCAAACCAAGTGTCAATTTCTGCCATTGGAATTATTTTATAAACAGGTCGCCCATGATTACATTGACCGGCCCGCTCTGTTCTTTCTATATCTCGCAACAAGGCGTCCATCTGCAACACATCTAACTTTTGCCCTGCACGAACAGAATGATGACATGCATAATTTGCCAACTTTAAATGCAGTCTTTCATTCAACTGTGACGAATGCCCATTTGCACGAACCTCTTCTGCTATACTACGCAAGACATCTACCCAATTCAAATCCCAATCTGCCGGCTTTTCAAAAATCGCAATCGCATCATCACCAAAACTATCAACCATCAAACCAGATTTTTTCAATTCATCCACAATTGACACAATCGCCACCACATCCTCTTCACGTAACTGAACCACAATCGGGGTCAACAATGGCTGTGTCTTTATTTTATTTGCACGTAATTTCTCATATGTAATACGTTCATGTGCAGCATGCTGATCAACAATAACCATGTCATCGCCTTTTTGTGCAATGATGTATTTGTTTCCAACCTGCCCCACAACACGCCCCAAAGGCAAATCAATCTCACCCACACCAACCGAGCCATCCACCACATCATTTATCACCGGCCGCACATTATCATACGAACGCACAACTGGTTCTGTCACACCAAACATGGACGGCATTCTAGCCCCCAAATCATCACACACCTGAAAACGTTCCGCCCGAATACCAAAATCAAATCTTGGCATCGGCACAACTGGTGCTGTGTCACCATCTTTTTCCTGCACCGCAACAGTTTCCTGAACCATTGTCTTCGCCAATCTGTCACGCAACGTCTTAATAATAAAGGACCGCACATGATTAGGCTCTAAAAAATGCACCTCTGTCTTGGCAGGCGACACATTCACATCAACTGCATTTGTTGGCAATGTTAAATACAACGCACACAATGGAAACTCACGCGCATGCATTACATCCATATATGCCGCCCGCAACGCACCAACCAAAACCTTGTCTTTTACAGGACGGCCATTCACAAATAAATATTGATCAACACTAGATGCACGTCGTAATGTCGGCTCTGAAATAAATCCATGCAATCGCATCCCCGCAGTAGACCCCGACACTGCATCCACTTCTAGCATACGACCAACAACATCCGCCCCCATAACAGATGCAATACGCGCCTGCATATCTTCATCTTTAACGAAACGCCATTTGTCATTCAAAACAAATCCAACATCTGGTCGTGCCATGGCCAATCGTTTTACCACATCCAACACAGACATCATTTCTGCCCTGTCACCACGCAAAAACTTCAAACGTGCCGGCGTTTTGGAAAACAGGTTTTGCACCCGCATACGGGTACCAACTTGCCAATCAGACGGACGTATTTCATGTGTATTACAATCAATTTGCCAGCCATTGTCATCCACACCATTACACGTATCTATCAGCATATCAGACACAGACGCAATCGACGGCAAGGCTTCACCACGAAAGCCCATAAAGTTAATATTCAACAAATCATCATCTGGCAATTTTGATGTTGCATGTCGGGTAATCGCACGTGCCAAGTCATCACGTCCCATCCCACCACCGTTATCTATAATAGATATCAATGTACGGCCACCATCAACAACATCTATAACAATTTGATCCGCCCCCGCATCCAAAGAGTTCTCCACCAATTCTTTCACAACACTGGCGGGTCGTTCCACCACCTCGCCGGCTGCAATTTGATTAATTAAAAACTCTGGCAGAACACGAACAGCCACAACCACTCTCCCTCGCTCTATTCCTTGAACGTCACTTCCAAGATTTCATATTCCTTTTCACCACCCGGCAATTTTACGATACATGTATCACCAACACAACGCCCTATCATCGCACGTCCAACCGGTGACGTACATGAAATAACCGTACGCCCATCAGATTCAATATCAGACAAGATTCTGCACTGCATTTTATTACCATCTTCATCTTCTGCGACAACACGTGCACCAAAAACAACGCGATTACCCGTCAAAGAATCAATATCAATCACATGCGCGTTTTCAATCACGCCTTCAATAAAGCGAATACGATTATCAATTTGACGCTGTTTTTCACGTGCCGCACTATAATCCGCATTTTCAGACAAATCGCCCAGCGATCTGGCCCATTGAACTGTCTTCAATATCTCTGGTCTTTGATTTTCCTTCAAATCCTTTAATTCTTTTAACAGACCATCAAAGCCTGCACGTGAAATTGGCTTTTTTTCCATAACAAATCCTTATACTAATATTATCTGGCAAATTATAAGCATTCATTTTAATTTTGCAATTATGAAATTTAGCGGTATACTATACATAATATGTTTAGGCTTAATATCTTAACTCGTTTCTTGATGCGGCGGTTTTTTTCCGGCGTTGGTCTTGTTATGCTGGTTGTGTGCGGCATTATTTTTGCGGTCACATTTGTTGAACGCCTGCCATCAAACCCAACGGCATTTGACGCCCTGTATGAATCATGGGTTCGCCTTTTGGAATATGTACCAATGTTCCTGCCGTTGGCGGTATTTATGGGAACATTATTAACATCATATAACCTTACAAAATCCAGCGAAAGCATCATTGTTTCCAGTGCAGGCCTGTCACCATATCAATCTGCCCGCCCATTCTTGGTTGGTGCATTCTTGATTGGTGTATTTGCAACCACTGTTATCAACCCCTATTCTGTCGGTATCAGTGTGCAAAACATAACACCCGATCACCTGCAACTGATTGATAATACCATTTGGTTACGTGAAGAATCAGAAAATGGCTTTATTACAATGAATGCAAAAAACATGCACAAGGCTGGCAACATTCTAATCTTTGAAACCGCAACCGTATACACCCAAACACCTAACTTCAAATTAACCAGTCGCATTCACGCCGACACAATCACATTATCAGATACCGGCCTATCCGCACACAAGGCAACCATCTGGAATGCAGACGGCACAACAAAAACACAAGATTGGTCCGCAACAACGATTTTAACACCACAAACCGTACTGGACAGATACCTACAACCAGACCAAATATCATTCTGGCAATTACCTGAATTTATCCACAGAATGGAATCAATTGGCGTGCCTGTTCGTGGTCATCGTGTACAATTATGGACATTGTTGTTCTTGCCACTAACAATGATTTCAATGGCAACATTAGGGGTCGCATTTTCCCAAACAAAACAACGCCGTAATTACAGTTTTGGTATCAAGTTCAGCCTGGGAATCATAACATGTTTTGCGGTATACTTTCTGATAAATATGTTTAATGCCTTGGGTGCCACAGGCACACTGCCCCCTGTATTATCTATTATTGCACCACCACTTATCATTATTGCAGGTGCAGGTATATTTATAACCAGTTTTGATACAATTTAACCCCAAGGGACAACACAAATGCCTATCAAGAAAAAAAAGAAATCTAGATTCAGCAAGATTTTAATATGGCTACTTATCGCCACATTGATTGCATTGATGATAATATCATTTTCAACACCACAACACATGATGGAAATTGTTGTATATCCATGAACTATATTGACATATTTTTAGAAGCATTATCAGCAGAAAAAGGACGCAGCACAAAAACATTAATCAGTTATGAATCAGATCTGCGTCTGGCTGACACATCTATCCCAGGCGGACTGATGGGGGCCGATGATATTGCAATACAAAACTATCTATCCACCCTGCCAGACAAGCCATCTTCTATTGCACGCAAGGCATCCGCCCTGCGTGGATTTTACAAATTTTTAATGCTTGAAAAAATTATATCAAAAAACCCAACAACCAACCTAGAATTACCACGTCGCACACGTACCCTGCCAAAGTTTTTATCAATCGATGAAATCGAATTGTTAATATCCAGTGCCGGCGACATAAAAAACTCAACCCGCCTGCGTGCAATGATTGAATTATTATACGCATCGGGCTTACGTGTATCTGAATTATGCGAACTGCCAATGACTGGTATTCTGGGTGACAAACTATTAATCCATGGCAAAGGTGCCAAAGAAAGATTGGTACCCATGCATGAAACCGCCATCAACGCATTAAACAAATGGTTAAACATTCGCGGCGAATGCGATTCAAAATACGTATTTCCATCAGGTGGCAAATCTGGACATATAACACGCGATGGATTTTTTAAAATACTAAAAAAATGTGCTGTACTTTCTGGCATTGACCCAGATCGTGTCAGTCCACATGTCCTGCGTCATTCCTTTGCATCACACCTGCTGGCGGGGGGTGCAAACCTGCGTGCCATACAAACAATGTTGGGACACGAAGACATATCAACAACCCAAATCTATACACACGTTATGCCAAATAAATTACGTGAAACATTACAAGAACACCATCCCCTGGCAAATAAATAAAAAAGGTAACTATATGATAAAAAAATGTGACAAACCAGGTTGCACCAAGGCCGGAACATGTCGTGCCCCCAAGAATCGTGATTTGCGAGAATATTGGTTTTTTTGCCAAGAACATGCGGCAGAATACAATAAAAACTGGAACTTTTATGCCAACATGACCCCCGAAGAAATCGAAGAAGACTGGGAAAAACAAACATTTGGCACAACACTAAAAGATAAAAAAACAGCCAACGAAGATGCAAAAAATTACGAAAAGTTTATAAACGATTTTATCACAGGTCGTCACAACTTTGATAAAATGCCCGCAAAAAGCAAACTGCCAACAAACGTGGTCAGTGCATTAAAGGTCTTTGGGCTGGGCATATCCGCCACATGGCGTGAAGTCGGTGTAAAATATCGTGCCCTGGCAAAACAGTACCACCCTGACACCGCAACAGATAAAAAAAATGCGGCCACAGAATTTGCCCGCATATCAACGGCATACGATTTATTAAAAAAGCATTACGGCAAAAAATAATAATCCCCCAAACGGGGGATTTTTTATTTCGTCTTTTTAATTGCTTTCTTCTTTGCAACTGGCTTTTTTTCTTGTGCCTTCGCTGGCTTTTTTACCTCTTTCTTAAAGACGTTCAAACCTTCGGCCAAGTTTTTCATCATGCCTGGGAACTTATTATGCCCAAACAGGATAACAACCAACAAAACAATCAGTGCAATTTCCATCCATCCCAATCTCATACTGTCCCCCTATTCTTATTTTGCAACATAGCAATCCAAGCCATCGGACTTTGCATTACGACAGAAACCATTTGCATCTGATGCCGTCTTGAACGCAACACGCAAACGATATGTCGTCTTGCCATCTTTCAACTGTGCCGCCAAGATAACAAACTGATGTCCATCAAACAAACTCTTGTGTGCATTCGCAATTTGACGTTGTGCACTTTCTGCCAATGCACGACTGCTGTACGAACCAAACTGAACATACCATGCACCCGCTACAGGTTTTGAAATCTTTGGCTTTGCTGCTGACTTTGGTTTAGTTTCCGTTTTCTTAGCAACAGTCTTAACAGGTTTTGCCACAGGTTGTTCAACAACCACCTTTGGTTGTGCAACAGGTTTTACAGGTGCAGATTCTGGCTCAAAAACAACTTCTTTTCGTTCCTCCACAACACGTACTGGCACCCCAGCTGTTGCCTGAACAGGCTTTGCAACAGGCTGTGGTTGCACCTGAACTGGTTCAACAGGCGGCATAACATTCATATCAACAGGCGCCCCTGCTTCATCAACAATTGCAACAGGTGCATCTAAATCCACCTCTATTGACGAAGAATCTTCATCACCAATTGCACGAATAATAACATATGTTGCCAACACAATTACCGCTAAACCAACACCTAACAACAACCATGGTTTTTTTGGTCGTGGACTGGCAAACGGTGTCACATCTGGCAATGTATCCATAGAACCATTATCATCTAAATCCAGTAAATCCAAGTTATTATCATCATTCATGATAAAATCCCCCCTTATTCGTTATGGATATTATATCATAAAAAAAGCAAGAAAAAAACGACAATTGTCGTTTTTTCTACATTATATACACCCTACTTTGGCATATTACCAAAATTTGGTGGCACAATCAGTTTATGATTTTGTTCAACAATTGGTTCAACCTCGCACTTTTTGGCGCAACCCACCAAAACCACCGGCACACACATAAACATTAACAACAAAAAAAACTTCTTCATAACGTTCCCCCTGGTCTAACAATTGGGTGCGAAAAACGCACCCAATATAAATTACAATGGCATCTTTACGCTTTCTTGCATCATTTCAACAAATGCATCCAGTGACATAGATTCCTGCTGTTCAACACCTAATCTACGCAATGTAACATTTTTGTCCGCCATTTCCTTTTCACCAACAACTGCGATAATTGGCGTTTTTGCCAACGACAATTCACGGATTTTATAGTTCACCTTTTCATCACGCAAATCCGCACGTGCATTTACACCTGCGTCTCTCAATGCATTCACAGCCTCCATTGCATATTCTGCATGCTTTTGTGAAATTGGGGTAACAACCACAGGCTCTGGCGAGAACCACAAAGGCAAATTACCACCCGTTGATTCCAACAAGATTCCCATAAAACGTTCAATTGAACCCAACATTGCACGATGCAACATAATTGGACGATGTTTTTCACCATCTTCACCAACATAGGATAAATCGAATCGTTCTGGCAAATTCATATCCAACTGAACCGTACCGCACTGCCATACACGCCCCATAGAATCACGCAGATAATTGTCAATCTTTGGACCATAGAACGCCGCATCCCCTTCGGCAATTTCGTATTCAATACCATTGGCATCCAAAGCATGTTTCAATGCACCTTCGGCCTTGTCCCAGATTTCATCTGACCCGATACGGAATTCAGATTCTTTTCTGGTTGCCAATTTCATGGTAATTTTATCAAAGCCAAACTTACCATAAATATCCTTAATAAAACGCAAGATTTTAACAACCTCTTCTTCCAACTGTTCTTCAGTACAGAAGATATGTGCGTCATCTTGTGTAAACTCACGCACACGCATCAAGCCTGACAAACCACCCGCTGCTTCATAACGATGCACCTTACCAAACTCTGCCATATACAGTGGTAAATCCTTATAAGAACGCAGACCATGTCCAAACACCAACATACCACCTGGACATGACATAGGCTTAATACAGAACACTTTACCATCTTGGGTTTTACCAGAATAGTTATGTTCACCATATTTTGCCCAGTGCCCTGATCTTTCCCACAAACATCTATCCATAACTGCAGGCGTTGAAATTTCTTGATAACCTGCTTTTTCCTGACGGGCACGAACATATTCAATCAAACGACGATACATTTTGTACCCTTTGTCATGCCAGAACACCGCACCTGGGGCATACTCTGGTTCAAAGTGGAACAAGTCCATATCTTTACCCAATTTACGATTATCACGCGCAGCCGCTTCTTCTTGCATTTTCAAGAACTCATCCAGTTCTTCTTTTGTTGCGAACGCATCAACATAAATACGTTGCAACATTTTATTTTTTGAATCACCTTTCCAATATGCACCTGCAACGCTGCGGATTTTAAATCCATCACGTGGCAAATCTTTTGAACTTTCAACGTGTGGTCCACGGCACAAATCCGTAAAGTCACGGAAAGTATAGATAGATAAGGCTTCGCCTGCCGCATCATATTCATTCAACCATTCCATTTTATATGGCTGGTCTGCAAAGATTTCTTTGGCTTCGTCCAGCGATACATTACGTTGTTCAAAGCGCCCATTTGATTTAATCAAATCACGCATTTCTTTTTCGATTTGTGCAAAATCTTCTTCAGAAAAACGATATTCTGTATCAAAGTCATAATAGAAACCGTTTTCAATTGCTGGACCACCCGCAAATTTAACCTCTGGGTGTAATTTTTTAACTGCCGCTGCCATAACATGTGCCAGCGAATGACGCATCAATTCGATATCATATGCCATAATAAATACCTTCTTTGTTTTATATTAAAGTTTATGTTTTTTGCTGTTTGATTATAAGATAGAAACGCGATTTATCGCAAATAGAAATTACACCCCCAACGGGGTTGTAGTTGTTGTTGTAAAGATAATCTTAAACAAATCCATGAATACTATGGTATTACTATCTTAATAAAAAATCAAGCTATCTTTTTCCAAATTAAAAAAATAAAAGATAATGGCACAGAATACGGGCGGGGGCGACAACGTAGTGTACAGAAGTTACATGAGGTTACCTACCCAAAAACTTCATCAGGGGTAAAAACAAAAGATAACTGCACAGATGCAAGTAAACCCGCAACCGTAGTGTACAGAAGTTACATGAGGTTGCGGGTTTGCTTGCAGATATGCCTTTAGATTTTGTTTTTATTTATGCTGCGGCTGTGAAAACCTTCTGCACATCATCATTTGCATCCAGTGCATCAACCAATTTTTCTAGTTTTGCATATGCTTCATCATCTAAATCCATCGGCATATTTGGAATCCATGTCAATTCTGCCTGTTCTGGTTCACCCAATTTATCTGCCAAATACTTCTGTGCAGTAATAAAATCTTCTGGTTTTGTTGTGATGATAAAGCCTTCCTCGGACGTTTCCAAATTGTCCGCATTTGCTTCCATAATAATTTCCATCATTTCATCTTCGGTCTTACCGATTGATGCTGGGTACATAATTTGACCGGCACGTGTAAACATAAAGACAACACTGCCCTCTTCGCCCATATTACCACCATTCTTGCCAAAGATATTACGAATTTCTGGCACTGTACGACGTGGATTATCAGTCAAAGCCTCTACGATAACTGGCACCGCACCTGGACCATAACCTTCATAGCGTACCGCTTCGTAATTTTCTGTATTTGCACCTGATGCTTTTTCAATTGCACGTTTAATATTGTCATTTGGCATTGAATTTTTACGTGCTGTCAAAATTGCCAAACGCAGACGTGGGTTATTATCTGGATTTTTATCACCCAACTTTGCCGCCATTGTAATTTCACGTGCTAATTTTGTAAACAAACCACTACGGGCTGCGTCTGCTGCACCCTTTTTGTGTTGAATGTTATGCCATTTACTGTGTCCACTCATATTTGACCTTTTTATTTATTTAGATTAAAATTACCCCAAAAGGATAACAAATGATTGGAAAATTGCAAGGCATAGTTAACTATATTGGTGATGGCTATGTTATTTTAATGGTGAACGGTGTCGGATACAAGGTTCATACTGCCGAATACCTGACCCACAAATCAACGGTTGAACTGTGGATTGAAACCGTTGTCCGCGAAGATTCCATCCGCCTATTTGGCTTTACAACCCTGAACGGTCAAAACCTATTTAATATGTTAACAGGCGTGTCGGGTGTTGGTCCCAAGGTTGCCCTGGCTATACTTGGTACAATCAGCACAGACACCCTGATGTCTGCAATCGCAACAGGTGATGCCAAAACAATCGCCACCGCACCTGGGGTTGGTAAAAAAATGGCTGAAAAAATCATTGTTGAATTAAAGAACAAAATTGGTGGTGTATCGGCAACGTTATTTACCCCTGACACAACTACAGGGGGTGCCGGCTCTGCCCTGCCTGATTTGCTAATGGCATTGGAATCCTTGGGCTATCGCCGACTGGACATCATAGAAATGGCACAAAAATTGGTAAACCAAAACCCATCAGCCGATGTATCAAAACTGGTCCCAATGGCATTAAAGGAAATTACTGGAAATAAATAACATGAACAACGAAACAATTTTTGCATTATCATCTGGACATGGTAAATCTGGCGTTGCGGTCATTCGCATATCTGGACACAACCTGTCCAAAACATTTACTAATTTTATTAAAAAAGAAAACTTTCAAAATCGTTACGCATACTTTACAAACCTGACTGATAACAATGGCGATTTGATTGACCAATGTCTGGCAATCTACTTTCCTGCCCCCTATTCTTTTACAGGCGAAGATGTTATCGAATTACACACACATGGTGCACCTGCGGTTGTTAATGCAGTATTTGAGTTTTTGAAAACATTTGATATGCGCATGGCAACCCCTGGCGAGTTTTCCAGACGTGCTTTTTATAACAACAAAATGGACCTGGCCGACATTGACGGATTGGCGGCATTACTTGATGCACAGACCGAACAGCAACGCAAACACGCATTAAAATCTATGTTGGGACACGACAGCAACATCTATAATACATGGCGTGAACAAATGGTGGATATATCTGCCTATGCGGCGGCAATATTAGATTATGATGCAGATGACCTGCCAGCAAATATTGGCGAAACAATTCGTACACGCACAAAAAAATTATATCAAGAAATAGATTCTGCCCTACGCCAATATAAAACATCACGTGCAATTCGTGGGGGCATAAATGTTGCACTGGTTGGTGAAACAAATGTGGGTAAATCATCCATCTTTAATTATCTGGCGGGTTCCAATCGTGCAATCGTATCTGATATCGCCGGCACAACACGTGACGTCGTATCTGTAACCCTGGACATAGACGGTTTTATGATCAACCTATCTGATACTGCTGGCATTCGTGAAACAGATGACGAAATTGAATCCATCGGTATTGAACGCACACGCACAGAAATCGAAAATGCAGACATTGTAATCCACGTCTATACGCCCGAAAACATACCAAAATGGCGTACAGATGATGCACGCATTGGGCCAAACCCAAATATAAATATCGTAAACAAATCAGACACAACAACCGATTATGATTACGAATTCGGTCTGTATGTATCCGCCAAAACCGGTTCTGGCATGACCAGTTTACTGAACACATTGCGTTCAAAAATCCATGAAATAATGGACGGAACAGAAAACGCCCTGACCATAAACGCACGCAGCAAAGAATTATTAGAAACCGCCCGCAACGAACTAAACAATGCACTAACCTGTGGCGAAAACTATGACATCTTTGCCGAACATACCAGACGCGCAGGCGATGCCATTGGAAAAATCCTGGGCACAATTACCGCAAATGAAGTACTGGATAAAACATTTGGCCAGTTATGTTTAGGAAAATAGAAAATATCTAGACCATATATTAAACATGCCGGAAACAAAAGTTCCGGCATTATTTTATAGACCCCCACTATTTCATTGGTGGAAAACAATCACCACCCGACTTTGGACAACATGCAAAAACCGTATCCCCTAAATCCTTAAAGACCTCATCACCACAGCATCCAAACTTATTTGGCTTTGAACCATCTGCACACAAACCTGCATCCAGATTCGCCAACTCTTTTTCCGCCTCTGCCACCGGATCAACGGTTTCAACCGCCGCCTCTTCTACAGATTCAACAGCCTCTTCTACTTCCTCTACTTCCGGTTCCTTATCTTCTGCAACTGTCTCTTCTTCCACAACATCTATCTTGCGACTGCTTGCAGACACACGTCTACCACGTGCACTTTTTGTGCAACTGCGACGATAATCAGCCTTTAGATTTGCCAATTCTGCAAGTATTTCCTCATCTGCATCTTCTATTTCCCCCAATTCCGTAATCTGGGTTTGAATATCTGCACAACTAACACGATCTGCAACCTTTTGGTTGGTATCCTCGTCTGCAAACGCCCCCATTGTTGCAACAGCAAGCATCAAAATCAAAAGCAGTTTCATCTCTCCAACCTATTGTTCATTGATAATTTTTTCAACCTGAATTATAAAGTCAATCGCAGGATCTGTTAATTTTTTTGCTGTTTCAAAAATCTCTTCTGCTGCCGCCTGCATATTTAACCTTTTATAGGTTTCAACAACTTCAACTGTTTCATACTCATCAAACTTATCATCTTCTAATGCACGTGCAACCGCCAATTCTTGCTTTGCCATTTCAACATATTTTGCAGAGTTTTCTGGACAACCACGTTCAGATAAGTTCGCATAAATCTTGGCTCTATCAATACGGGTTTCTGGGCGGTTTTCTGCAAATGGCAAATGTTCCAAAAGTGCCTCTTCAACAACCAAACAGGTTTCTTTTAGTTGTCCACCTTCCTGCACAGTCACATCTTTAACCTCTTCTTTTACCACAGGTTTATCAAAAACACGACCTGCACAATTATCATTATAAATCTTATTCAGTTCCATCAACTCTTCTGCACTGGTATTACTTGCCGTCATTCTGTTAATAATATCCCTGCAATCCCATTCAGTCATATGCATACCCGCGTCCTGTGGCACTGTATTGTGTTGTTTTTTAGAAATCGCCACACCAATCATAACGCCACATGCAACCAATCCAATCAACGCAACAACCGACAATATGCGTTGCACCCCAGATACAGAAACTTGTTTTTTATTATCTTTTGCCATTCTTCTCCCCTTTTATTTATTATATGTATTATATCACTCAACAATACCATTGTTAATAGTAATCTTTCTATCCGCCTTATCTGCCAGATTCATATCATGCGTCACAAACAGCATTGCCATTTTATTTTTTCGTGCTAAATCCAACAGCAAATCAAAAACCGAACCTGCATGCATTGGATCCAAATTACCCGTAGGCTCATCCGCCAACAAAATATCTGGATTATTCGCCAACGCACGTGCCAATGCCGTTCTTTGTTGTTCACCACCACTCATTTGCCCTGGCAAGTGGGATGCACGATGTGCAACGTTTGCAGACTTTAATAACATCATTGCACGCATTCTGGCAACATTTTCATCCACACCATTTGCCAACATTGGCAACATAACATTTTCCAACGCAGTAAAATCAGCCAACAAATTATGACGCTGATATACAAACCCTATTTTCTTTCTGCGAATTTGGGTACGCATATCTTCATCCATTTTCTGTACGGACATGCCATTTATCAAAATACTGCCAGCACTGGGTTTATCTAACAACCCTACACATTGCAATAATGTTGATTTTCCAGATCCCGACTGCCCAACCAAGGCAATAATTTCCCCACGATGCAAATCAAATCCACCACCACGCAGAATGTGCAATGGTTGCCCCCCCTCAACAAAAGTCTTTTTTATATCACGCACCGACATAACAACATCTTCACGTTGAACTTTGGACAAAGAATTCAAAATATTCGCCATTTACAATACACCTTTATTCGTTGCGTAAAACTTCTACTGGATCTGTATTTGCCGCCTTCCATGCTGGATACAATGTCGCCAAAAAAGCCAACAACACCGCAATCAATGCAATCCCCATAACATCTGTCCATATCAATTTTGATGGCAATTCGGACAAATAATACAATTCCGCAGGGAACAAATCACGCCCCGTCAACCATTGAAAGAATTGACGAATTGGTTCTATATAAACAGCAACCAAAACACCCAAAACTGTACCAAATGCTGCACCAATCACACCAATTGACGTACCTGACAAAACAAAGATTTTCATCATAGACCTGCGGGAAACACCAAATGTACGCAACACCGCAATATCCTTATTTTTATCTTTTACCAACATAACCAAACTGGACACAATATTAAAGGCCGCCACAATAACAATCAGCAACAGAATTAAAAACATAACATTCGATTCCACTTGCAACGCACCAACAAATCCACGATTCAAATCACGCCAATCACGCACAACAAAACCATCTGGCAACAGATTTGCCAAAGATTCCATTACCAGCGACGTATCTTCTGGATTTCGCAAGAACAAATCAATATGCGTCACAGCACTACCAATATTCAAATACTTTTGTGCCGTCTCTAATGGCATAAAAATATAACCTGAATCATATTCATACATCCCCATAAAAAACGAACTCATAACCGGATATGACATAATTCTTGGCATAGAACCAAATGGCGTAGGTGTTGCATTATTTGCAGAAACCAAAGAAATATTATCCCCCATTGTTACCTTTAAAGTACGGGTAAGCGATGCCCCCGCAACCAATTCCCCATCAGTAATTGCAGACAAGTTTTTTCCATAAACACGTGTTCCTGTTTGGGTTTTGGCCGCCAAATCTGTCATACGAATTCCACGAACCATCGCACCTGTATTATTACCATTCGCCGTTGCCATCACCTGCCCTTCGGCAATTGGAACAATACCTGTCACATTCTGTGCGACCGCCTTGTTTTGCTTCATTTTATCAATCAAGAAATCATAATCAGCAATTGCACCATCCTGATGATATACAACCACATGTCCATTCATTCCAACAATACGTCCCAACAAAGTATCGTGGAACCCACCCATAACAGACATTACAACAATCAGTGTCGCCACCCCTAACATAATACCAATCAACGACACCCATGAAATAACAGAACCAAAACCACGTTTTTTGGCCCCCAAATATCTAAAAGCAATCTTTCGTTCCAGTCTTGAAAACATTTACCAACACCCCTAATCCTGCAAAAAGTCACGCAACGCATCACCAATCAAATCATTCGTCTGCCCAACCCCTGCATTATCCGCAATTGCAATAACACGTGGCGACATAAACACAACCAATTCCGCATATGGTGAAACCAATGTTTCAGGCGTGGTCACAAACGAATGTGTTGGAATACCAATAATCACATAATTATCACCAACTGTTGATGGAATCTCAAAAGATGATAATTCCCCCTGACTGGTACGCAAAACAATTTTCGCGTCAACCTTGTTTCGACCACCATAATCACCATATCTACCAGTTGCACCAATAATCAAGTCTGTTTCTAATCTTTCTTCACGACCGCATTGTCCAATATCAAATCTAGACTGCCACCCATTTGGAATCGCAAAGGTACCCTGAGACACCAAAACAACATTTGCCTGTTGTCCCAAAAACTCCTGCAGGGTTTTGGTATTGATTTCTGGCCCTACAACCAACGCACGCCCCACAACACCTGGGATAGACATTCTAACATTTTTTTCACCGAACGCCGGCAACAGGTTCATCCAAACAATTGGATTATCCGTACGTGGATACACACGATACACATCAATATCCCACGCCAACATATACTTTTTTGCCGACACATCAGCAATCATACGTGCAACTTCACGCTCTGTTTGATAATTACCTTCAAAAACAACTGTTTTATCTGCCCAATCAACCAACAAATTTCGCATATCTGCACCATGCATTGCATCCAGCAATGCCATAATTATCGTTTCATCTTGTGGCATTTTAATCAGCCATTTTGCACGATGCGTTAAATGCAATTCACCTGTATCATCATCATAAGAATAATACACACGCCCCATTTTGGTCATTAATTCTACAGCATCCGCCAAACTGCCAGATGAAATCGTACCTGTTATTTTTTCATACAACCCTTCATCTTCAACAACCGCAACATCTGTACCATCCAACAATTTATCCAACGCACGTTTTACTGTCTGATTCTTAAACTCATAATCCGAAACCTGTAATTGTGGCAAATCATCCCCTGCCCCCAGACGGATCATCTCTATCTTTTCGGACGGCACAACCGACACAACACTTTGATTATCCCAATTTACATCACATCTTTTTGGCAGTTCTATTGAAAACCTGCGTGCAGTATCTGTGGTCAAAGCGGCCTTTTTTGGAAAAATCGGCACAGAGTTCGCATCAATAACCAACTCATCAACAACCGTCACATTATCAAACATAGGAACATCTTTTCGTGATTGCAACGCACACCCCAGCAAAGCAAACACTGAACAAGCACCAACAATAAACTTTATATATCTCATTCCTTACTTCCTTTTATATATGTCTCAACACATTAAATATTCATAACCCTTTCAAATTCAGCCAAGGTCATTTCATGCAACGGCTTTTGTGTTGGCGTGACCATATCACGCATATGTTCAAATTGTGCAGAAAACCTATCTATTAACTGAGAGATATTTTCCGCCAAGTTCTTGTCCTGACTTTTCAATCTTCGACCATATTCTACAACATATTCTAACACATCCGCCACATAGAAGCGACCAACATAGTTTTCCATGGCAATTCCACCCTTTTGCACACAAATCGCAGACATTAACATTGCGGTCTGGTTGTAATAATTTGCCAACTTGATAAACTGTTGTACATTTATGGCCATGACTTTGTCCCTTCTCTCTTTTTTTTTACATTATAAAAACTATTGCCCATAAAAGGCAAATAAATTATAATAGAAAACATGAGAATAAAATTTTTACCCATTTTATCATTAGCAATATTGGCATCATGCGCATCTGTCAACCGTGGCAGTATTGATAACGCAACAATTCTAAACTGGGAAAACGAAGCAGTCACGACTGAACAATTTGTACGCGATCACAAATCATGCCTGGGAATAACACGCCCTGCACACGAACCACGTTCACGTATTGCAAAATTATTATCACCCAACCAATCTGGCCAAATGCCTGACTGGGATGGTCTGTGGGTAACATTTCAATCCAATGAATATCGTGACGTTGGCCAACGCAGCCTGATGTCCGTTCCACGTAACACCACATCTAAATCCATTGGATCATATCGCAAATGCATGTTTCGTCGTGGATATTTGTTACGTGCAATGTAAAAACTTCATGTAATTTTTTGATATTAACTTTTTTTATGATATAATGTCTGGCATGAAACGCAGCATCTGGTTTTGGATATGTTTTGTTATTGCTATTTTACTGGCGGTATATTTTGCAACCCGCACAATAATGGTATGTACAGGTCATGGCCCACTGGCACGAATTCGTGGTATATCAATTTCAGCAGACAAAAATGACAAAGACCTATCTGCATTGGCCAGTGCCGCATCCATTGCCCCTGGCACACGCACATACTCTACTAACCTAGACAGCATAAACACACGAATTTCTAATATACCCGGCGTAAAAAAATCTGCTGTTCGCCGCATGCCCAATGGCAATCTGGTCGTACGTGTATCAATGCATACCGCTGTTGCCTTGTGGACAGACGGCGAATTCTTTTATCCTCTTTCCGCAGATGGTACAATCGTTCAACGCCCAACCGACGTTCGTGACGATGCCCATGTTGTATTTCGTGGCCCTGTTCCCAAGGATATTACCGACATAACAAACGCTGCACATAATCTAATCGCCTATCTTGATTATATTGAATGGATTGAAAACAGACGTTGGAACATATATACAACCAATGGCATAACCATAATGCTACCAGAACACGACCCCATATCCGCCATTGGCACACTGATTACACTGAACAACAACCACAAAATCCTTGGTCGCAGCATTCATATCATTGATATGCGTGACCCCGCCAGGATTTTGATAAAATAACAAACAATGAACTTACTTGATTCATCTTTTTTGTGTCTGGACATCGGCACCTATGGTGTTCGTGGTATTGCACACCGTATACGCAACGCCCACATTGACCGTTCTGCCTTTTTTTGCACCGAATGTGCAGATACTGTTTTTGCAATCAAGTCCGTAATCGATGAACTAGAAAAACAAATCGGCACACATTTTGACTCTGCATATATAACAGGCAACTTTGGTCCTTCTCATTACGAGATGTCTCCACACACAGACAGCTGGACAAACGAACACAAAATCACAAATGCCGACATTCGCAATCAGGTCAGCAAAATATCCATCCCCCAAGCCTATTTTGCCTTGCACATCATCCCCCTGCGATATGATTCCCCCCAGGCACGCAACATGTTCTGCCCAATCGGTCACACAGACCGTCAATTAACCTCTGTTTTTGGCACAATATCTTATTCCCACAGTGGTATCGACAAAATATATGAACACCTGCGCAATGCACATATTCAACCAAACACATTCTATGATCCACAATTTTTACACAACGCTATATTCCGTACCGAAAAGCAACCTACAATGTTCATAGACTTTGGTGCTGAATACACCAGTGCATCTATCTGGACAGATCGTGGCCCAGTATGGCACACAAAAATTAATATTGGTGGCACAAGTATAACAAACGCAATATGTCAACATTTTAACATAGACACAGAATCTGCCACACGAATCAAACACGCAGTCGCATCCCTAATCCCAAAAGAAATGGATAGATTTGCACCGGCTGACCTTGCCTATGACTTTTCACGTGGTGACGTCAATGATATTATATTACCCATATTGATTGATATAATCAGCAAAATCAAAGACCAATGCCTGCCTGCCTTTAAAAAATATAAACCAACAAAAATCATTATGACGGGTGGCGGTGCTGAAATAGAAGGTTTACGTGACTTTATCGAGAATGCGTTTGCGGTTGTAACAGATCTAATGCCTGGCGACGCAACCGTTCGTGCATTATCCGAATATATCTGGCGTGGCGAATCTGCCCATTGTAAAAAATATATCGCCAGACGGGACAAATGGTCACATCGAACAAACTGGATTGGCCGACTATTTCATCGCAAACCAAAACAGAAAAAAACGTTTATCCCAATAATGCCCAGCACACTATGCTTTGACATGCGCCGTCCAGAAACATACACCCTGTTCAAGTCTGGCGGAATATCCATGATTCATGTTGATATAATGGATGGATTTTATGTAGATCGTATCGCAGGCAGTATTAACGAACTAAAAACAATTCGCGCAAATACAGACGCACACCTGCATGTACACTTAATGACAGAAAGTCCCGTCGCATGGGCAACAGATGCAATCGCCGCCGGTGCTGATACAATCATATTATCAACAAACACATCCGGTCTGCGTAACGCAATAAAAACAGTTCACAATGCTGGCCGTCGTGTTGGTATCGCCCTGCACCCAAATTCATCCGTTTCACTATTAAAACCAATTTTACGTGAAATTGACGAAGTTATGGTTATGTCGGTTGCACCTGGTGCTGCCGGTCAACAATTCAATCCAGATTCCCTGCATAAAATTTCAGTACTGGCGGCAACACGAAAAAAATATGATTTAAAGTTCACAATTTCCGTTGATGGCGGAATTAATGATAAAACCGCCCAACTATGTTGGCACGCTGGGGCCGACCTACTGGTATCAGGTTCGTATCTGGCAAACGCCCCAGATTTTCCATTAGCAGTTCACAGCCTGCTAAAAAAACAAACACACGAATAAAAAAACACCGTTATGCGGTGTTTTTTTTACATTTGCTATAAAATCTTAGCAAAACAACCTAACCCATTTTTATTTTATGAATTACTCACCTGCCCCTTGGTTTGATGCAGCATATTCACACACATTATTTTTCATAGTAAAACCTTCGTTGCAAACACATGTACCATAAGAATTACGTGTTGCATTTGTAGGACACACAACCACACAAGACGCCCCCCAGGCCTGATAACCTAAATTACATTGACATTGCTCATTCACCCATTGCGAACCATTACCAACCACATAATTTGCCCCGCCCTGATTTGCAGACGCAATACCACCGGGCGAATACGTTGAATTATCTGGACACAGCAGCGACTGATAAAACATCTCTGAAATACCTTCGATATACTGATCTTCGGTCACATTTCCATCTTTTACAACAGAACAACTCTTCTGACCTGCCTGATTTGTATAACACAATTGTACATCACTATTATCAAAAACCGCATACGCACATGTCAATGCAACATTTCTGCATGCACCACGCATAACATTATAAATACCATTTACACTGGCATTTGATGCCCATGCATTTACCTGTGTTACCTGCTGATTATAACATGTTGCAACATCTAGCATACAACTGGATGCATAATCAGATATAACCTGACGCTGTGCTGCACGAATCGAAACCATTGCACGCTGAACATAATTCAAAACAACATCATTCCATCTATTATAATTACCATTATTATCATAGGTATAATATTGACACTTATCTAAAACCGCACGACACAAACCTTCATCTGTCACTTTCTGTTTTGTTCCAATCTTGGTCAACAAATATTTTGCAACACACGACCCATCGTTACCACCAAAAACATCCGCTTCATTTGACAGACTACACTCATTATCATTTACCACCTGCGTATCATATGCATGATCCAAAAAATCCTTATTTATCTTTGCATTATTATAGCCTTCCATAAACTCTGTAATATTAGAGATTTTCTGTCCCAGCACCACTTCACCATTTTCATCAATATATTTTTTTGTTGGATCAACACATTTGAAATAATCATCACCACACACCATGTCATCTTTCATACATGTTTCCAACGCTGCTATACACCCTTTAGCATCATATTGATTTTTATTTTGCAAAACCGCCAATCGTGCCTTTTGCAACATACGATTTGCACTACGAACATTTGACACCAATGTATCATTCATCTTGGTCAACCCCTGTTCATATGCAATACAATCCTTATCAATTGCCAAATCATAATTACCTGTAATTTGATTTAATGTCGCACCTGCCCCCTTGCACTGATTCAGCACAGTCTTACATCTACGCTTTGCAGCATTATATAAATCAGCCCCCCGCAAATTAGAGAAACTGCCACCACTATCTGTATTCAAGAAATCCAAACTGAAAATGTCCGCACTTTCTGATGAAAAATCCAAATCTAAATCCAAACCGTATGAATCACCACCCGCATATGAAGAACCCGCAGACGGATCACGAATCAAGTCTTCGATTTCATCTAACATATTACGTGTCTCTGACGTATCAACAGAACCTGACAAAGCCTCTTCTGCTTCGGTCTCACTCATAATCGCACGAATTTCATCTGCAGACAAACCAACATAGCGAATACGTTGTGCAACCTCATTCAACTGGGTATTCGCATCCTTAACCGCATCTTCAACCTTGGTATATTTAGACAAATTTGCCGAACAAGAACAACGCCCCTGATTTGCATCAATAACCGCACAAAACTGATCCATGCATTCGTTATACTGTTGCTGACAAGACTTATTCAAAGCCGCAGTTTGTTCTAATTTTTGCGTTGCACCTGCAATATCTTCTGCCGTAACATCTTTTGCTGCACGCGACCTCAAACTACGAACCGCTTCATCTATATTGGACCCTGTCTGCACCCCACTATCGCCCAAGGTTGCACGCCCGCCAACCTCTGCGGTGCTGGGCCGCAGAACCAACCCTGCACGTCTTACCGCTGGATTACTATTAATACTGGCCGACGAAACACGAGTATTCCGCCCAACTGTATTAACCGCCGCCTCTAAATTACTGCGTGCAGATGTATCCTTGGACACAGAAACCGCACGTGACGCAACCCCAGAACGCCCAACCGTTGCAACAACTTTTCCCTGTTCTGGCACCCCCGAAAAGACACGTGAAACCGTCCCACGAACCGCACTGGATGTTTTTATTTCTTCTTTTTTCTCCGCATCACGTGCAACTGTACCACGACCGACCGTTGTACGGGCAACCGTTTCCTTAGGTTCCGCCTTTGTTGAAGTTGCAGTATTTACCCCCGGCACAACACGTGAAAAAGCACCATCTGCTGCAAAAGCATCTGGCACAAACAACAAGGCCGCAAAAAGATAACGAAACAATTTTCTCATTCTCTTGCGAATAATTATATCATAAAAAAAGCACTAAGTCACTTGTATTTTACGACCATCATTATACGCAGTTATAAAAACATGGATTGTGTCTGCCGGCAACATTCCCTTTGCAATTTCTGGCCATTCAATCAATGTAATGTCATTTGCCATCGCATGACTTAATCCCACTTCAACCAATTCACTGGCATCTTCGATACGATACAAATCAAAATGTGAAATACCATCATAATTTTGCACAATTGTAAATGTTGGGCTTGGTACAACCGTATCCGCCCCACACAAGGTTTGAATAACCGTACGTGCAATTTCAGACTTTCCCATCCCTAAATCACCATGCAACGCCACAACGCAAGGTGCCGTCAAAATCTGTGCAAAATCTTTTGCCCAGGCACGTGTTTCATCTATATTATTTGAAATATATTCTTGCATTACCTACTCCACCAACAATAAATCATCTTCCAGTTTATGAATTGTATCACGAATTTCTGCCGCCCGTTCAAACTCCAAATCTTCTGCTGCCTGATGCATTTGACGCGTCAAAGATTTGATTTCACGACGAATTGAATCGGCATCCATAACCCCACCAGATTTATCATACACAAATTTACGTGACTTGTCAGTTTTTTCTTGCTTATCACCAACCTCTGCAAAAATCGCCTTGGTTACAGTCCGCGGCACAATACCATTTGCCACATTATATGCCATCTGCTTTTCACGCCTACGCACCGTTTCACCCAGCGCACTTTCCATTGACTCTGTTATTTTATCCGCATATAAAATCACACGACCATTTTCATTACGTGCCGCACGCCCAATCGTTTGAATCAAAGAACGTGTTGAACGCAAAAAACCTTCTTTGTCTGCATCCATAATTGCAACCAATTCACATTCTGGTACATCCAACCCCTCACGCAACAAATTAATCCCAACCAAAACATCATATTTTCCCATACGTAATTCACGCAACAATTCAATACGTTCCAATGTTTCAATATCACTGTGCAAATATTTGGCACGAACCCCATTTTCATTCAAATAATCCGTCAGCTGTTCCGCCATTTTCTTGGTCAAAGTTGTCACCAAAACACGACCCTTGGTCTGCTTAATCTGCCCCAACAAATCATCAACCTGATGCTCTATTGGACGAACCTCACATATTGGATCTAACAAACCCGTTGGACGAATAACCTGTTCAGACACAACCCCACCCGATTGTGTCAATTCCCATTCTGCTGGGGTCGCAGAAACAAAGATTGTCTGTGGACGTAACGCATCCCATTCTTCAAATGTTAATGGGCGATTATCAACACAGGCCGGCAACCTAAAACCATATTGCGACAAGGTTTCTTTACGGGCACGGTCACCACGACTCATTGCACCAATCTGTGGCACAGTCACATGACTTTCATCAATAAACAGAACCGCATCACGTGGCAAATACTCAAACAATGTTGGTGGTGGTTGGCCTGGGGCACGTCCTGATAAATACCTTGAATAATTTTCAACCCCACGACACGTACCAGTACTCTCCATCATTTCAATATCAAAGTTCACCCTTTCACGCAAACGCTGCTCTTCTATATACTTCATATTTTCATGAAAGTATTCCAACCTATCCTTTAAATCTACACGTATTTGATTTATCGCCTGCAACACACTGGGCATAGGTGTCGCATAGTGTGTATTTGGATAAACCGCAACCCTGTCCAACTTTTGCAACTTTGCCCCCGTCAGTGTATCAAACTCCCATATCTCTTCTATTTCATCCCCCCAGAAAGATAATTTCCATCCCCTGTCTTGTGAATGAGACGGAAATAAATCCAATGTATCACCACGCACACGAAATTCACCACGTGCAAAAGAAACATCATTTCTTTTATACTGAATATCAACCAACGCACGCATAACATCACGCATGGACAACGCATCCCCTGCACTCAAAACAAGACGCATCCCTGCATATTGTTCAGGCGACCCCATACCATAAATAGACGACACAGACGACACCACAACAACATCACGTTCTTCTAACATTGCACGTGTTGCACTGTGACGCATACGATCCAACTGCTCATTTATAGACGCATCTTTATCAATATAGGTATCCGTTGTTGGCATATACGCCTCTGGCTGATAATAATCATAGTAAGATACGAAGTATTCAACATGATTTCTGGGAAAGAAAGACTTCATTTCTGTATACAACTGTGCCGCCAAAATCTTATTTGGTGCCATTATCAATGCTGGCCGTCCCAATTTTGCGATAACATTCGCCATTGTAAATGTTTTTCCCGACCCAGTAACGCCTAACAAAACCTGTGATCTGCGTCCATCGTTTACACCTTGGACCAATTCAGCAATTGCCGTTGGCTGATCGCCCATCGGCTGATAATTACTATCAAGATAAAATTCTGCACGCTTCATTTTTTTATTAACAATCTTAAATATAATCCATTATAATGAAAAAACAAGGGGACACGAGAGATGGCAAAAAAATCCAAACGCATACACAAACATAAACGCAGACTATTGTGTATACTAACCTCTATTATTGGGGCATTGGCATTGGCCATGGTTTTAATTCCCCCTATGATAACACTAAACAAGTTCCGTCCAATGATTGAAAAGTCAATCAACGAACAAATGAATGTTCCCGCAAAAATCGGTGGTGACTTGCATTTCAGTTTAATTGGCGGTGCCACAATTGTTGCCCATGACGTATCTGTACCAACTGCACGTATTGGTGCGGTAATGTTATCAATCCCGTTCAGCGACTTCTTTAACATCCAAAACGCCCAATTACACAGTTCTGTTGTAATATATGACGCCGACATATCTATTGATAAATTGGCACCTGTTGACTTTAACCATAAGATTGAGATTTATAACAGCAACATTACATTCTTGGGACGCAAGTTTCATATCGTACGTGCCGAATTTGCCAACGGTGAATTTCATGGCACCGTTCGCAGCAAAGAACATAAATACGACATACAATTTGTTGGCGACACCTTTGAAATACGCAACAAAAACAACAACCTTGAAATCACAGGTCAAATGTATTCAGATGGCACTTTGCGTGGCCATATATCTATTGAAACAAATGATATAAACAGCTGGTTTGGATTCAACGAACCAAAAATCACCAAGACAGTTCGTGCCACAATGGATTTTGAACTGACTAATTACAGTAATTACAAGTTTACCAATATTGTTGCAGATAACTTTTCTGGCAATGTATCCGTCTCATCAAACGGTGACCGCACAATCCAAATGGTTTCAAACAACATTGACTTTGATTTTTCATTCTTGTTAAACCCAAATAAAATCATGAACAACACAACAATGAACCTGGATTTTTATGGCGATTTAACATTGGGTTCACATCACTTTAAACATATCAAAATAAACGCAATTGGCACAGATAACACACTGCAAATAACAAACCTGATTGCAGACGACATTGCAATCACAGGCGGTACAATAACAGATAACGGTGCACACAATCTAATGATTACAATGCCAATAGATAACACAAATCTAATGTGTTTATTTTCTGGCACGCCTTCAACATGGGACTGTAAACAGTTTACGTATGGCGACATGTCCGGTCACCTATCTGTAACACCAAAGGGATTTAATTTATCCGTATCATCAAACACCCCCGTCCCTGAAAACAAAACCGCACTGATAGATAAATTAAAACTACTGGGCAAACATGGTATAATCAATTTCAACTTCTCAAACCTGGGTGGCTCATACAAAATCAGTCCAGATGGCGATTCTGTCACATACAATTTTGCACACAACAAAACATTAAAATGGTTAAACATCAACATTCCATTCTTACCCAAATACATGAATGACGAAGTTGGAAACTTCTCTGTTAAAAACAGCATGTACGTCTTTGAACCACACAACAAAGAATGGCATCTTTCAACATATGATAATTATTTTTATTTGACTGGGAAAAACTTTAAATCCTGGTTACCAAACATAGACCTGCGATTTGCCACAGATTCACACTACACAATTTCTGGATTTTTCAATCGTGATAAAATATCAAACCTAACACTTGAAATCGCCGGAAATAACTTCACAGGCAGTCTATCTGGCAACACACTGACCCTGCACACAGACACACTGCACCTGGACACAATAAAAGATAAACAGTTCATCCAAAACTTTGCAGAACTAGAGTTCAGAACAAACGAACCCCTGTTTACCTTATTTAACCTGCCTGTAAATATTGCACTATCCGCACACAAACTGATATACAATAATAATTCATATCAAAACTTTATTTATACCCTAAAACCAAACACACAAACCATATCCATCAGCGATACATCACGTGGCAACCTATTGGCAACAATTGAACGTGACAACAATAACTATGATATATTCATCCAATTAAATCAGTTTGCTATCAACGGAAACATGTTAAATACCGGCATACCATTAAATATACGCGACACAACAATCACTGGCCAAATAGAACTAAACACACATGGCCAAATCGCACATGATATACGATATAATATGGCCGGACACCTTGACGTCACATTCCAAGGCGGTTATCTAATCGGTATGTCTTTTGACAACTTCTATGCATCCGCTGAAAATATCACAACACTAAATGCCGAATACGCATTGGCCAATGCACTCAGTACCGGCGAAACACAGATTAAACAATTACGGCTTATCGGTGATTATAATAATGGCAATTTTATCACAACCCAACCACTGGAACTATCCATGCGTCACACAAATGCAATTGGTGGGCTGGCCATTCAAGATGGATACATGACCGCAGAGTTTGATTTAACATTACGCGGCACCGCACCAACCCCAGCCGAAGTTTCGCTAAGCATCCTGCCAGACGGCACACGAAAATATTCACTATCAGACGTTATGCGACAGATTGACACAGGATTTATGCGTGCATTTGTCAAAACACACGATAAGTTCTAGAAGCATTAATAAGAACATAACATATTATCTAAAAACTCTTGTTGGGACACAACCTGTCCCAATGCATTTGCATAATATGTATAACGACCAACACGCACACTGTGATATCCATTTTTGCAAAATCTAACATTTCTTTGATTTCGCAGCAACATTCTATCTGCACCAATCAAATCTGCACGTGGACCAAACAAATGTCGCACCAAACGTTGCCACACACCATGTTCAACATACGGCACAAATAAAACCCCACCCCGCTTTTGTAAACCTGATAAATCATATCTATCCAAACAATTTTTCAATTTGTTTACCTGATAATTATTCAGGTTTAACATTTTTACCAATGTATCAAAGTTTGTATCCATATATAAAATCCTTGTTCTATAAAATTATACATAGACACCACCAAAACCCAACAGGTATAAATCCCCACCTGCCCCATCAATAAAAAATCCCCCAAACGGGGGATTTATTTATCAGTTCTTTTTACGAACCTGAATATGCACTTCGCGTAACTGCTTTTCTGTTACAGTTGTTGGTGCACCCATCATCAAATCCTGGCCACGTTGATTTGTTGGGAAAATCACAACCTGACGCAGGTTTGGTTCATCCAACATAATTTGCACCAATCGGTCCAAACCGAACGCACAGCCACCGTGTGGCGGTGCACCATACTGGAACGCAGTGTACATACCACCAAACTTTTCTTTAACGATATCTTCACTGTACCCTGTAATGTCAAAGCACTTCAACATAACTTCTGGATTAAAGTTACGCAAACCACCACTGCAAATTTCTGCACCATTTAATACCATATCAAACTGTGCAGCCTTGATATCCAGTGGATTTTTTGAATTTAACTCTTCCAAAGTTGCCATCGGGAACGAGAAAGGATTATGCGTAAACGCAATACCCGTTGGTGATTCCTCATCTTCTTCAAAGAATGGGAACTCTTCGATCCAACAGAATCTAAACTCTTTTGGATCGATCAAGCCTAAATCATCGCCCAACTTATTACGCAGTTTACCTGCCGCCTTGGATGCTGCATTTTTTTCATCACAAACAAAGAATAACGAAGAATTATCCCCTGCAATTTCACGCAATTTTGCAATACGTGCTTCGTCTAATTTTTTTGCAACAGGCCCCTTTGCTTCATCGGCAAACACTATATATCCCAATCCACCCAGTCCTAATTCCTTTACCGCAAACTCACCCAATTTATCAAACCAAGAACGTGGTTTATCCGCAGAATTTGGTGCAGGAATTGCACGTACAACACTGCCATTTTCAACCGCATTTGCAAAGATTCCAAAATCAGACCCACGGAATATTTCCGTTACATCATGAATGATAATTGGATTACGTAAATCTGGTTTATCTGAACCATATTTCAACATTGCTTCATCAAATGGAATATGTGGAATATCTTCACAAACCTTTGCCCCAGGAACAAATGTGCGTATCATTTCTGGCATCAAAGTATTACCAACCGCCTGAATATCTGGCAAATCCACAAACGACATTTCCAAATCCAACTGATAAAACTCTAACAATCTGTCCGCACGCAAATCTTCGTCACGAAAACATGGTGCAATTTGGAAATAACGATCAAATCCCGAAATCTGGATAAACTGCTTGAACTGCTGTGGTGCCTGTGGCAATGCATAAAACATACCATGATGATTACGACTTGGCACAATAAAGTCACGTGCACCTTCTGGACTGGACGCAGTCAAAATCGGTGTCTGAAACTCTGAAAATCCCATATCCCACATTTTATCACGCAAGAACTTCATTACACGATTACGGAATAAAATGTTTTTATGCAGACTCTCACGTCTTAAATCAATATATCTATATTTCAAACGCAAATCTTCGGCAACAGAATCATCATCACCAAAAACCTGGAATGGCAAAACATCAGAATTAGTCAAGACTTCAAAAGACTGTGCCTGAATTTCAATTGCACCTGTTGGAATCTTATCATTAACAGCCGCACCATCACGTGCAACAACCGTCCCCATAACCTTAATTACAGATTCTGGACGCACCTTTTCCAACGCTTCATTACCACCATCAAACACAACCTGTGTAATACCATAATTATCACGCAGATCAACAAACATCAATGACCCATGGTCACGCTTACGATGCACCCAACCGGATAATACAACAGATTCACCCACATTTGATGCGTTCAATTCACCACATGTATGGGTTCTGTACTTTGATTTCAAAGATAACATTTTGGTCCCTTTTTTTATTGCAAGGCGACGAAAAAACGGATTTTCGGCACCTATTTCTTTTGTTAAACCTCAGGGGCGCAGGCTAATATCAAACCGCGCGGTGCCACCCTGACTTGTAACTTTTATTGTGATATTCATATTCCGTGGTTGTCAGTCACATCATCACATTCATACCAACACAGCCCACATAATAATTTATAATTTTTGATTTTTCAATAAAATACTTCTTATTTTTTTACCTAAATCGCATCATATTTGTATGCCCCAACGCAATCGCAATTGCGTCTGCTTCGTCTGGTGTTTTTGGATGTGCATTTGGTAATAAAATTTGCACCATTTTATCAACGGCCAACTTATCCGCATGCCCTGCCCCTGTCAAAGCCTTTTTAATTACATTTGGTTCATACTCAAACACAGGTATATCTCTGTTTGCAACCGCAACAATGGCAGCACTACGTGCCTGTCCCAACAATAAAGTTGTTTTTGGATTTTTATTTACAAAAATTATCTCAATACTGCATTCATCCGGCTCAAAGATTTCGCATATTTTGGTCAATTCTTGAAATATAGTCACCAAACGCTGGCTCATTTCTATTTTTGGATTTGGCAAAATAACACCACTGGCAATATACTTGCGTGTTTGACCGGCCGTATCAACAACCGCCCACCCTGTATGCAATAAACCTGGGTCAATCCCCAAAACACGCTTTGTCATTTTAATTTCTTTCTCAATTTCTTACGTCCACTAAACTTTATTTCATACGCAACCAGAATATTTCTTTCCTTATGTCCAAATTCCCTATAAGAAACAATTCTATATTTACAACCAACCTTTAAATCAACATCTTTTGTTCCAAACTTTATTGGCCAATCTTTACGATTTGCAAACACACAACCATCACTAGATTTAACAACTGCATATTGATTAAACCTTTTCACCAGCAGTCCTTTACTTTTAACCACAATAACATCTGTACATCTGGACAATACAGAAAATAAACAATCCACACACAAAAATATCAAAACAATAGGTAATGGATTTATCACAAAATTCGCACCAAAGCAAACCAATACAAAATCCAATAACAACAATATTACAACCACTATTATTGCTCTAATAATACGCCCCATACCTACACACCCCTCATTTTCTAAAACTTATCTTGCTGACCGCATCATAACCAAAATATTTATTAATTTTTGCAATAATCTCGTTTGAACGATATGACAACTGCAACGCATACGCCGGCACACTTGGACGTAAAACAACATTAAATGTATCATCACGATTTTTCTTGATTGCTACAACACGTGCAACCATCGCAATATCTGGCCCCATTATTTCATCCCAACGTGCAACCAAATCTGCATCAGATGCCCGAACCCCAAAAGACCGTATCAATCCCCCCAACGCCCCTGCAATAGTTTGTGGACGTTTGGTTCTTTCGTTTAACTTTTTATCGTGGTTTGACATATACGTATTCTTTTGGCATCAAAATAAACATTTGTCCCTGTGCATGTTGCCCCTGTGCAAACTTGTATGCCTCATCCCCTTTTCCAAAGAAAATATCAGCACGAATAAATCCACGTATTGCACTGCCTGTATCTTGGGCAATCATTAAACGTCTAAACGCACGCCCATCAGACAATTTAGTATTCACATACACTGGCAACCCCAGTGTATACAAATCATCATCCATTGCAACACTTCGTATCTTTGATAATGGTGTCCCTAGTTTACCAATAACATCTGGCGGTGTCGATTCATAGAAATAAACATATCGTGGATTTTTATAAATCACATCACGTGCCAATGTTGGGTTCGCCTTCAGGTGTTGCCAAACCGCCTCTGACGAAAAACCACCGGCAGGCCTAATCCCACGATTACGCAATTCCTCACCTATGGACTTAAATGGCATATCATTAACCGCCGCAAAGTTTAACTTAACATCCGTTCCATCTTCCAGACGCAGATTACCGGAACCTTGGATTTGTATATTTTGCACATCAACAATATTTGCCCAATACAGCACACGTCCAATTTTCTTTTCAACAATATCCTTCTTAGAAACCCCCTTGTAATTACGCCCATCTGTTGGCACCCCCATCAAAGGTTCATTACATGTTGCTGTCTTGGTACGACACGCTGGAATAATTGGTGAATAGTATCCTGTATACGTACCCTTATCCCCACCATTTTCATTAAAGATTTGATATGGTTGAAAATTAGATTCAAACCACGCACGCACCGTTGCCACATCCGCAGATGCCGATGGCAACATACGACATTTTTCTGCAAACAATTCTTTATCTGGGATTACACGACCAACGTACTGAATCTTGGCCTTGCAAGAATTACGAAACGCCTGCAACGCATAACGCACATCATCGTCACGCCACCCTGGCAAATCATTATATGAAACACGTTTTAGATTATCTGGAATAACCGAATTATCACCTTTGACAGTTGGGGTTGAAACATCACATCCCGCCATAATCAAAGCACACAGTACCCCCAACACCCCATGGAAAACATTTAATTTCTTATAAAATCGCATTTTTATCCAACTCCCCACTTGTAAAAACTTTTTATAATGCTATATTAGCATAAAAGCAGGACCTAAGTCCAGACCTTACATTCGCCAGGATCAAAGCAAGGAGAAAAAACAATGGCAAAATTTAATATTATCTCTCAGTTTTTAAAAGATATTTCTTTTGAAAGTCCAAATGTACCTGAATTATTTTTCAAATCTGACAACGGTCAGGCAAAATTAGAAATCAATATTGACATTCAAATCAAAGGTGCAGAAAATAATCTGTTCATGGTTGACCTGATTACCAAGGTACACTCTAAATTAGAAGCAGGCGACAAATCAATCTTCTTGATTGAATCAACATATTCTGGTCTGGTTCAAATGGAAGAAGAAAAAGACGAAGAAGCCAAAAAACGTACATTGTTAATTGATGTACCAACATTACTGTTCCCTGCAGTACGCAGCCTGGTCACACGCCTGACCAGTGAATCTGGCTTCCCAACATTTGCAATGCAACCTGTTGACTTTGCAACATTGTACGAACAAAAACAGGCAAAATAATAAAAAAACAAAAATCCTCCGTTCGGGGGATTTTTTATTCTTGATTTTTATCACCATGTCCGTATAATAGACGTACTTTATCGCCCTAATAGTCTAGTGGTAAAACACGTCCTTGGTAAGGACGAGTCGCAAGTCCGATTCTTGCTTAGGGCACCAGATTAAATCCCCTTTTGGGGATTTTTTTCTAATCATTTATACGCGCCAAATCATCATACTGTTTATACTTATAATCTTTTGTTTCATGATACTCATACCCTGCCCCACCAGCAGAATACATATTTATCAATCCTGTAACCTTATCAACTGTTACATCTATCATTTGAGAAACCGTATCAGCATCATATTCAATCAAACGAACATCATTATTACGTAATTGCAAAAACTGAATAATCGGTGCACGTGATATAGCCGTTGTATGAATTGGAAAACCACCCTGACGCAACATATACGCCTCTAATGGTAATTGTGGCATATTACCATCCAACAGTTTTGAAGCAGTTGGTGCCTGCCCTGTTTTAATATCCAATACAACACCATCCCAAACACGATCCGCACGACCACGAACATTACGGCCTGCTATTTTAACACACCCCTCTTTCTCAGCATGTGTTTCAACATCAACCAACCCACCAAACACACGTGACACCACAGGTGCAATTTCTAAAAACCGCTTGTGCCAAAAATGAAAGATAATATTATCACGCCCCAGCAAGTCCAATGCCATTTTATCCATTTTTGCAACCAATACATCTGGATTCCAATCATCCGCATCCTCTATAACCTTGTGTACCAGATTTCCAAATTGACGGGCATCCGGCCCAACCCAATAATCATCCAATACACGCAGACGTAAAATATGTCGCACATAAAACGCATACGGGTTATGAATCAACACTTCCAGTTCTGTAACAAAAACATCACTCCAATCCGCAGGCGGTGTTGGCACAGAATAATCCAGCGTTCTCAACGGCACATCATCACGTGCCAAAACCGCATCACGAATATCTGTTGCAATATTATATTTTCCATTACGTGCAATCACACGTGATATAAAGCGTGATTCTGTTGACTGCACCCCACCAGACGCAACCGAACGCACCCAATACACACATTTTCCACATGACAAATTCATGAAATCCAGTGCCTGCAAAGATACTTTACGATCAGGTGACGGCAATCCAATCTGTTGTGCCAAATGACGTGGCAACCATGCATTTTCATAACCACGTGCTGGAAACATACCATCATTTAACCCCGTTAAAATAACAACATCTGCTGTCTGCATACGTGATTCTATTGTCCCCAACACAACAACATCCGCATCATCATTCATTTGCCCACGGATCGACACACCACCCAACGCATCCGCAACCATGGCACGTGCATCACGCAACCCCAAACGCACACCCGCCACACGCAACGCATTTGACATGTCACGTAACGCTATCCAAATCTGTACCCACGCAGAATCTAAAACATCAAACTGGGGACACAATTCTGCCTGATACATATCAATAATTGTCGCAATCGTATCAAACAAATCAAAATTATTTTCCGCATACAGTTTATCAAACTGCAAAGAATTATCTTCTATCCACCCATCTAACAGATTCAATATTGCACGCCCTGGGGCCGACATCGTCCCTGACACCCCACCTGAAAAATCCGCAACCACACCACGTGCATTCAAAGAATTTGCAATACGCTGATTTCCGGCCGCGTCAGGTGTTATAACCAAAACCGATTTACCATCCAACATCGTACGTGATGCAATTTCCGCAACAACATCTGCCTCTACTGCTTCACGTCCAACTTCTATCAAATTACAATTTGATAAATCTCTATTTACATCTACAACCTTGCACTCATTACCAAATGCATAATTCATAAAATCAATAACAGATGGCCCAACATCAATCGGCACAACATCATCCGCCCCCAAACCTAACCTGGTCAAAAACTTATATTCTGCATTGTATGGATTTGTATCTAACTCAAAATCACACTCTCGCCCTGATATTTTACCCGGCAAAATAATTCGCCCATTTGCAGAATTCGCAACCGCAACCATCAAATCCGCAGTTGCCGGCACACTGGCAGTCGATGAACAAACAATTACCAATCCATATTTATCTAACACATCAATCCACGCACGAATATCACGATTACGCGCCATTGTTGACGTTATGCGACCACCTGCATACTCTGTCATCACAGAAGACAAAATATTTAATATTTTAGCTTTGTCTTGAAAATGACCGGCATACTTTTCATCAACCAAATCAACCCAATTTATACTGCCTGCATCTATACCTTCATTTTCCAGATAATCCTGCATACGCACCAAATCACGTGCAACCGACAAAGCCGTTGTTATATTACCGATTTGCGCATCCTCAGCCAACAAACGTGCCAACACAACAACACGTTCTGTATTTGATATAATTCCAACTGATGGATTATCATTTTCATCTGCATCTTCAATCCCCGACCCCAACGCAACCAATGTCGGCAATATCGCAACACCACCGCTGCGTTCCGCAATCATTTTTTCAACCGTTCTAACTGCACGACGACTGGGCAAGAAAATCAACATATCCGCAACATCAACACCACTGTCACACATAACACGCCACAAGGCATCTGCCATTCGTGCAGGATTTGTCACAGAAAAAATATTTTTATTATTTAACACCCAGTATTTCCTTAATCGGCTCTAACCCTGTCTTCTTTTCTGCAGATGTATATAACACATCCGGTATCATCGCACCATGATCTGTATGCAAGATTTCTTTTTGATTTACCTCGCGTACTTTTTTATCTTTTTTGGTATAAACAATTTGATAGCGTATTGCATTGGCATCACAAAAATCCATCAAATCTAAATCAGCATCTTTTACACCAATACGTGAATCAATCAATATAAACAACCGTTGTAATTGACGGCGATTTAACAAATATTCTTCTAATCTATTTAACCAGCGCATCGCATCAACCTTGGACACACGTGCATACCCATACCCCGGCAAATCAACAACCATCACCCTGTCATCCAGATTAAATAAATTCAAACTTTGTGTACGTCCCGGCGTATTAGATGTACGTGCAATCGGCACCCCAACAACCGCATTTATCAAAGAAGACTTACCAACATTACTACGCCCTATGAATGCATACTCTGCAAAATGCGTATTTGGCAAAGACTTTACTGTCTCAAAACTGCCAACAAACTTAATCATCCAAATCCCCTTTTTCTAATAAACGCTTATAGGCTTCCTTTTTTGATATACCGGCACGAACCGCTAACTCTGCCGCCGCAGACTTCATAGAAGACACTGCAATATCATTAACAATTTCACTGATTTCACTGTCTGTCATTTTATGTTCTGGACGTGGTGCAACAACAATGACAATTTCACCACGTGGCGGATTAATACCTATCAACTCCGCAGGATATCCAATAATTGCCTCTTCATGAATTTTTGTAATTTCACGCACAATTGCAATCTGCCTTTCTGGCATAACACGTGCCATTGCCGAAATTGTTGCCATAATACGATTTGGACTTTCGTAATAAATAATCGTATGTGAAATCTTGTTATCATCACGCAATTTTTTTTCATCAAAAAAACCACAGAACGTAAATCTATCCGTTGGAAACCCAGACAGCACCAACGCAGACACACATGCAACCGGCCCTGGCACAACAAACACCGACACCCCTGCCTCACGTGCGGCACGAACCAACCGAAATCCTGGATCCGATATCCCTGGCATACCTGCATCACTAACACATGCTATCGACATACCAGATTGGATTTTTTCAATCAATTCAGGCACAACATCACGTTCATTATGTTCATGACAAGAAATACGCTTGGTCTTAATATCAAAATACGATGCCAGTTTACCAAACACACGCGTATCTTCGGCCACAACCAAATCTACACCACGTAAAACCTCAACCGCACGTGGCGACATATCCCCCAGATTTCCAATTGGTGTACCAACAATATAAAGCCCCGTTTGCATTCGTAATCCTTTTATAGTAAAATGATACAAAATAAAATGGATTTTTCAATGTCAAAGAAGATATTTTTTAATTACTTTATCGCACTTTTAATCTTGGCCGGCTGTGCCACCCAGGACATAACCCAAACATCAAACGATTGGTTTGACGAACACGCAAAAATGCAGGCACACGCCCCCGAACAAATGTACGGCCGCCCTGCAGATGGGTACGGCGAATACGACACATCAAACGATACACACACAATGGCGGTGCTATTACCATTATCTGGCCCAAACGCCCAAATTGGTAAATCAATTCGCACATCCGCAGAAATTGCAATATTGCAAAACGCCCCACGTGGACTTAGTGTATCTTTCTATGACACAAATGAAAACTTTACCGACACAGTATCAAATGTCCTGAACACAAATCCAGAAATCATAATTGGACCATTGTTCGCCGACAACGCAAAACACCTGCGTGACGCAAAGCCAGAAGATATGCCAGTATTATCATTCACATCAGACGCCACCGCATTGGGCAATGGCGTTATGACAATGAACCTGATGCCAACCAACAGTGTCGAATCCATCGTACGTGAAATCCAAACCGATGGCAAAACGAAGTTTATTATCATTGCCCCTGACACTAAATCGGGCCACCTGATGGCAGGCACCGCAAAAAGTGCATCTGAAATCTATGAAATACCGTTGTCTGGAATATTCTTTTATACCGAAGGCGATCCAGAATCCATCAAAAATACTGCCATCGCCGCATCTATGAACAACGCACGCACAACCGCACACACACGTGCCCGCCAGGTATTATCAGATATAATGATTAACGAAACATTAACCGCACTTGAAAAATCTAACCTGAATACCCAACTGGAAAAACTGGCCAAAACCGAAACAATCGGCCACATACCATATGACGCAATATTGTTCCTGGGCAACGGTGACGACACCAAGTCACTTGCATCCTACTTACGTTATTACGATGTTACCGCACGTGACGCATCCTTTTATGGGACAACTATGTGGGACGGATCTGATATTGCAAGCGACATAACTATGTCTGGGGCAAAGTTTGCAACAATGCCAACCCCTGCCCCTGATTTTTCAACACTATACGAACAAACATCTGGCAATATGCCAAATCGTCTGGCCACAATGGGATATGATGCAACAAACATGGCAATTGGAATGCTTTACTCTAACAAAAACCAGGCATCATACCTACTAGACCCCAGCGGTTATGTCGGCACAGACGGCCTGGTCAGATTACAACCAACAGGTGCATCTGAACGTGCATTACGAATTGTAAAATTACAAAACAATGGCACATTAACCGAAATAAAGCCTGCTGCAACAAACTTTATGACACCACTGTACAATATCGAACAGCGTCACATAACCCCAGCAGATGAAATGGAACTAGAAACACCCGGTGTTGACCCAGATGACTACATAGACATTCCCGAACGCCTACGCAGCAAATACCGCAGCAAAACAATCGGTGCCAACATAACCCACAAACCCATAATTCAAAAAAGCAAGATTATTGCATTTCTGCCCGAAGACGACAGCGAAACAATCAAGGCAGAAAACTATACCCCAATAAAACTGGAATCCGTATCCCGCAGTTATATTGAAGAATACGAAATATACGAAGACTAAAAAAACAAAAAACCGACCAAACGGTCGGTTTTACTTAAGACCTAACAAGCTTATTAGAACCAGCCTTTTTCATTGCTCTCTTTAAAATCTTTTGATAAACCTTAGACTCATCACTCTCCACAACCTCATGCCTTAATATATCCGCTCTTATAAACATAGATATTTCTTCTTCGGTAATTTTGACAGAATTATCAAAATACACCCTCACTAACTTTCTTATCAACTTATGCACTTCTGGACTATCTATCAAGCCCGCTATTATATATTTGTTTTTCACACGATTATTCGAATACAACTCATCTATCGGGGAATCACCTTGATCTGTTTTACTAAGAGCAAACAACATCTCTAATTGCTTTTGATCTCTAAGATTCAAATCCAAGAAATTAAATTCAAAAACCAACTCCTTGTCTATCGGTTTTGTATACTTCACATTATAAACACGCCAATCCACCCCGTTCGTCAAAATCATCCATTTTGCACCATGATTTACCGCATAGCTCAAAACCTGCATGACATGCCTTTCATTCAAAGACACTGTCACACCTTTAACCTCTACCATCATATAAGCCTTGTCATCGGATCGCTTAACAGCCAAGTCACAAAAATTACCACGTTCCAAATACTCACTGGTTATTTCAGTATACTTATCATATCCAAAAACATCTGCCAAAATATCATTTATCACCTTGACCGTATTGGCTTCATTAACCTGTTTTTTTTGTAAATGTCTAACAATAGGCTTATACTTTTTTACTTGTTCTGTCACATTTTTCACAAACTTTGCAGATATTTTCATCCTCACCCCCAAGATTATAACACAAGTAATTTTACCAGAAAACATTCATAAAAACAAACCCATAACACAAAGCATAAAAAAAACCGACCAAACGGTCGGTTCTTTTCTGGTGGGAGTGGCTGGATTCGAACCAGCTCAGGCTTAAGCCAACAGATTTACAGTCTGCCCCGGCTCTCCAACTCCGGCGCACGCCCAATCCTTGGTGCGGGCAGAGGGAATCGAACCCTCATTTCAAGCTTGGAAGGCTTGCATACTAGCCTTTGTACTATGCCCGCAACAAATCTAGAGCCAATCGATTATATAATATCTAAAATAAAAATCAAGTAAATATTATCCCAACACAACAAAATTAAAAGATACCGGCACAAAATAAATTAGAATTGTTTAGATACAAGATGAACCCGCAACCGTAGTGTACAGAAGTTACATGAGGTTGCGGGTTCGCTGGTAGATAAATAATTATAATTTATTTTACTCTATACAGCAGTTCACTGCATTCTTAACCCAACTCTTTAATTTGCTGATTCCGCCTTTTGATTCTACCTTTTCGGCAACTGGTGCTTTTTCCGACTTGGCCGGCACAGATTTCTTTTCTGCTTTGGCTTCTTTCTTATCGCCTTTTTCACCAGTCAACATCCCCATATTCAATCCCCAAAACATACAATACAATTCATAAGACTGATTAAACAAATCGTATGCGGTTTCTTTATCCCCAGACGCCAATGCTTTTGTTCCAACCTCGAACACACGCATAGATGCCGCCAACAAATGCTTAGAAATACACCACACTTCACCTTCGTACGAAGGAATTATTTTCAACATCGCGTTTTTACGCATTTCACGCACTTCGTTGATTAAATCGTAAAACTGTGTCTTGCCTGTCTTTGCACCAGAAAACATCAAATGTTCTTCAATTGAAATCAGGTTCATAATACCAATTGTTAAATCCTGATCACTGGATAAATCTTTTGGATTTACCTTCTTCATCGCATCTAACTTCTCAACAAACTCCTGAACAGATTCTATTTTCTTCATCGCCCTATCCTTTTTACCTTTTTAGAAACACAACATCATCACCCAACTGGCAATTACCAATGCAACAATCGGTAACACAACCTTTTCAAATGGAAAGTGTGCATGCCCACCATTTTTTTCTTTCATCCATTGATACAATTTACCCGTTCCAATAAATATCAATGCACCACAAATCGTACCAAACAGTACAGGATCCATAACAAATCCACCACAAATCGAAACAGGATTATATTTGACAGTTCCCAAATATACAAAACCTATCATCGCCACAGACAACACAATTACAATTGGATTACGGAATTTGAAATCCCAACCTTTTTTGTCCATAAACTTTAACATCCAGTACCCCAGCAAGGTCAACATCGCCCCTGCCCACAGACCAACAATACTATCTGGCACCCCCAATCTGCGCGCAATATCTAATCCTGCACCAACTGCAATCGTACATACCGGACACGCAGGATTTGCCAACACATTCATTGGCAACAACGCCAAACACACCATTAACAACTTACGCATTTCTACTTTCCTTTTCCATAAAAACACTAAAAAACTCTTGATTATTATATTGAATTGGCACAAAAAAAGTCAACAAGTATTTCCCCCCATATGATATATATCAATGAAACAAAAAAATCCCAAATTGGGATTTTATTTTTGCCTTTGCAACATTCTTTTTTTCATCCTACGCACTCTTGCCCTTGCACCGGCATTGGTAACATCAAGATAAAACATAACAAAAAACGGCCACGAGATTAAACCTGCACTACCCAACGCCAACACCTTGGACTGTTTATCTAATTCCTTAATCCTGTCACGACGATCATAATCATTTTCAATCCAGTGCTTTGAATCCCTTTCTTTCAGTTCCAATTGTGCCATCTCGTGCTGTTTTTTCCATGCAGCACCCAACATCAACAAAGATGCCGCCGCACAACCAATTACACTAATTCCAACCCAATTTTTTTTCATAAGCACGCCCCTTGTCTAAATTTCACCACAATAATAACACACAAACCAAAAAAATCAACAAGAAAGATTGACAAATACAAAAAGTGTATTATATTTGTATCAACAAGTAACCATAAAAGGGAGAACACAATGAAACAAGAAAACTATGATATTGCAGCCGCATTTATCACAGACCAAGACACCATAATTTCAACATTTGGCATTGACGGTGATATTGGATACACATTTACCAAATACGGCCTGGCCGAATATCCATATTGCCTAACGATTTACGCCCATGCCAAAGCCCCAGCCCCGGAAAGATTTTGTAAAAAACAAATCAAGAAAAACCATGGCAAAATAATCATACATCGTGGCACCGCAACCCCAAGTGGCACCAGAACATTGTTGGAATATAAAACCAAGCAAGAAGTTGGCACAGCCCTGGACAAAACCAAAAGTGACGCCAGACGCTTTTTCACACGCATACAGTCACCAAAGTTTTTCAAACTTGTTGACATGGCAGAAAAACGCATATCTGGCCAAATTCAAACAACAAATAATACTGCACAATTATTTAATATGATATACAGATTAAAAGAAAAACAAAAATAACAAGCAAACAAATACCCCACCGCCCACCCGGGCGGTATTTTTATTTTCTATGTCATCCCGTGGCTTGACCGCGGGACCCAGGTCATAATACAAATAAACAACAAAACAACCGCCACACCGCTTGCAAACCCGTATTTTTATGCTATAAAACTTATATAAAAGATTAAAAAGGTCAAACATGTCAAAACAGAACAATCAGTATATAAATATTTATATGAACCAAGATACCTACCAAGAATTTCGTTCAAAATGCCCTGATGATTTATTTAGACAACTGACCATATCAAACATAAAACACAGTCCCAAAAGACACCACGACAAATTTCGCAGTTTGTATCCATTGATGATATCAACACACATTAAAAACACACCCCAGATGTATGATGTTATAAAACAAATAGAACTTTGGCGTCAAAAAATTCATTGGAACTATCTACCCCCCGACAACAAACCATCCCCACAAAGGGCAGAACAGATTTTGAACATATTGGAATCTATAAAAAATTGGCAGTTGAAAAATGTTCAAAACAATCCACAGACAACAACGCCTACTGTAAATAAAACTGCAATACCAGTTGAAACAACAACCAAATCTTATGAAATCACAGATCTAACACCACAAATGGTTCAACAAATGTTAAATGTGCGTTGGGGACATTTGTGCTTACGCCATTTTTACCACAATCCAGACCACCAAAAAGATAGCAGAGTAGAAGCACTATCCAACATAAAACACTTATTAGAATCACACCCAGATTTCAATGGTCGTGAATTGGCATTTATCGCCAGCATGCCCACAGTATACACTTGGGGAACATACACCCACCAACCTAATCATTCGTCCCAGATTGCTGAAGATGACGAACCGTATGATTTAACAGCAATATTTTACAGCACGTTTATTTCATACAATCCAAAAACCAAACAGTTTGAAAAATACCCCCGTGGCTGGATTCAAATTGGAGAAAATGCATCACTTCGTACCATCCAACAACATATGCATCATAATGCCACTGAAATCCTGTCTGCATTTAACAAAGAAAAGCAAAACACACGATAATACCCACCGCCCATTCGGGCGGTTTTAAATTTGCTAGTGGCAGTAAAATTGTCTAATCCCAACATTCGCTTTGACCCTATGTACTACTTTCGCCACAACTATACCAAAATTAAAACCGCCACACGGGCGGTTTGAATTTTGGTAGCAGCGGAGGGATTCGGACCCCCGACCAAAGGATTATGATTCCTCTGCTCTACCACTGAGCTACGCTGCCAAGCGACACGCATTATAACACTATAATTTCAAAATGCAAGCAAAACAACCAAATGATTTTGTTCTTGTTTACTATTTTCTTAATTTTCCAATAATTCATATAACCACAACAAAATATATGCTATGAATAAAATTATATGTGCTTTATTGATATCAGCAACAACAACATTTGCCAACGCAGAGACTAATGCTTTTTTCAACGGATACCAAAACCAATTCGCAATAAATATTGGCATGGGTGTTGATGATGGATTCTTAATCCCCGCACCAATAAAATGGGTGCCATTTTCAATGATAAATATTCAATATTCCCAACCAACAACCTTCTTTGGCATATCCGCACGCAAATCCTTGAACATTATTCAAACCATCGGTTTTGGCTCATCACGCGGCTGGAATTGGGATAAGTACACAATACCAATCGCCATGCTCGGCGAAGATATTATCCTAGCCCATGGTAAAAATTGGTTTATATATTCAGGGTTTTCTGTTGGGTTTCAGGCCCAGCAAAATGAACGCATTGGTTCAAAATTATTATTTGGTTTCAAACTGGGGGGCGGATATAAACTAAGCGAATGCACAAATCTGGAAATATTTATGCAACATTATTCCAATGGTAATACCGCCCCTGAAAATAATTCATACGCATTTTTTGGTGCTGGTCTGGCATATAATTTCTAAATCACCATTCAATCGGCGTTTTTCCACACCCGACCAGATATTCATTTGCACGACTAAAATGCCTGCACCCTGCAAATCCACGATAAACCGACAAAGGTGACGGATGTGCACATTTCAATACTAAATTATTCTTATCATCGACAATCTTGGCCTTTTTCTGGGCATACCCACCCCACAACATATAAACAATATTTTTTCGTTCTGCCAAAACACGAATAACCGCATCTGTAAACTCTTCCCAACCATGTCCGGCATGTGATGCCGCCATATGTGCCTGTACAGTCAATGTTGAATTTAATAATAACACACCCTGCCTTGCCCAATGTGTCAAATCACCATTTGTAACAGAACGACGACCTAAATCCGCCTCTATTTCTTTATAAATATTTACCAATGACGGTGGGATTGGTGTTGGTGGCAAAACCGAAAAACATAATCCATGGGCCTGCCCTGGTTCATGATACGGATCCTGCCCAATAATTACAACCTTGACCTGATTCAAAGGACACAAATTCAATGCATTAAAAATATTCTTGGGTTCTGGATAAACCGCTTTGCCAGATAAATATTCACCGCGCACAAAGTCGGTCAATTTAATAAAATAATCTTTTTCAAACTCAGCCCCCAGTGCATCTAACCAAGACTGTTCCATTTTAACATTCATAACAACACCCCAAACAACTAATTATTCATAGAAATTAATTTCTGCTGACACCCCTTCCACAGCACAACATCTATATATCCACGTGGCAATCCTGTTTGTTTAACCAAGTGCCGAAACATATCATCACACGCAGACTTTATATCATCACATAAATCAGCATTATTTATCCTAGATTCCAGATCTATACGTCCTGCAAACATACATCCCAAACGCTGAATCCATATATCATATTTTACGACATCTTCCCCCAGATTTCGTGCCAAATGATTAGCGGTAATCTTTCCAATATGGGGTAATTTTTGCAAATATTTTAATTTATCATCCAATAATGATAAAACATAATAACCATCACGCAACGCCGCCCGATTTTCCCATATTTTACAAATTGCACTTATCTTGTTTTTGTTATTAAAAACATGAATTAAATTATCAAAGTCCGCACCAGACACACGAACTATTTCTATTATTTTTTCATAAACTTTTTTTGCCGTTTTTTGTGAAAACCCACCTGCTAAGATTACATACATTGCATGTTCTGCAAATTCATCCGCATTGTATATTTTTCGTGATTTCATATTTTCTAATATCTCATCAAAAGATTGTGCATCACTATCCAAACCAGATTCCCGCAATTTTGAATCTAAATCAAAAAACCAATCACGTGAAAACATTTTACCTGCCCTGCAACTGTAACGACTGTGCCAACAGTTCTTCATTCAACTCTGGCTCTGCCGATTTTGCTTTTCCACCAGACGCCTTCATATCTTCAACCTTTTCTGTGGCAGAGTTTAGTTTTCCAGGCTTCATTTCCAAATCTTGCAACTGCTTTTTCAGCGATTCTATTCTGGACTTTTTATGCCAAACCTGTGAATCACTAACAGACGACCCAAAACCCTCCAACTCTTCTTCCAGCCTATTTATTTCCGCTTGAATTTTCTCTTTTCTTGTTGGACTACGCTTAATAAATCCCTGTGCCATAACACATCCTTTTATAAAAACAACTGGTGCAGTATGCACTGCACCATATCAAATTAAACGTCCAGATTGGCATCCAGCGCATTTTCTACGATAAAGTCACGTCGCGGTTCAACCACATCACCCATCAACATAGAAACAACTTCGTCCGCCTTGGCTGCGTCATCAATTTTAACCTGGAACAAAGAACGATGATTTGGGTCCATTGTTGTTTCCCACAACTGCTCTGCGTTCATTTCACCCAAACCCTTGTATCGCTGAATCTTTAATCCTGTCTTTGCATATTCAAACGCAGTTTCCAACAACTTTAATGCGCCCCAGATTTTTTGATTCTTGGACTTTACACGCAGAACCGTTGGCTTACTGAATGTTTCCATCAATTCCGCACGCCCATCCAATCTGTGCCAACTGCGAATTTCTGGACCATTGATTTTTTCGCGTGGCAAAACATATGTTTCACGAACACTGCGTAACACACGTGTAACTTCAATACCATGTTCATTAGCAGACACTTTCCAACCACGCTCAAACTCTAATTCCTGGGCATCTAACATACGTTGCACACTTTCAAATATTTCTGTGCTTTCATTTTCAAACGCACCATTTAATGCCAACGCCTCTACAAAACGTAATGGAACGATATGATTCAAAGGTTGCAGTGTATTACGCATATCTAAAACCAAGCCCAACAAGCGTTTCAAATCCGCCCCAGACACCTGAACACCATTTGATGTTACAATCATACCATCTGTCGCTAACTGTTCCATCAAATAGTCATCCATTTCACGTTGATTTTGCAAATAAATCTGCTGCTTACCACGTGTTACACCATATAGTGGTGGCTTCGCAACATAAATATATCCACGTTCAATCGCCTGTGGCATATGACGATAAAAGAATGTCATCAACAATGTTTGAATATGCTGACCATCAACGTCCGCGTCGGTCATGATAATAACTTTATGATATCTCATCTTTTCAATATCAAAATCATCTTTACCAATACCCGCACCCATTGTTGTAATCAGGGCACCGATTGTATCCGACCCTAACATTTTATCAAAACGCACACGTTCAACATTCAAAATCTTACCACGCAATGGCAAAATTGCCTGTGTTTTACGGTCACGTCCCTGCTTGGCTGTACCGCCCGCCGAATCCCCCTCAACAATAAACAATTCGCACTTTGCCGGATCACGTTCCGAACACCCTGCCAATTTACCAGGCAACCCACCCAGTTCTGGCCCCGTCTTTTTTCGTGATAATTCACGTGCTTTACGTGCCGCTTCACGTGCGGTGGCCGCCTCTATAATCTTGTCAACAATTGTCTTGGCAATTTGTGGATTTTCATCCAAGAACTCATACAATAATTCAGACACAGTGCTTTCAACAATCGGACGCACTTCACTGGACACCAATTTGTCTTTGGTCTGCGAACCAAACTTTGGATCAGGTATTTTTACACTAACAATACTGGTTAAACCTTCACGAAAATCTTCACCCGACAAATTAATATCTTTCTTTGTACCCTTTTCCGCAATATATTTATTAATCGCACGTGTCAAACCTGCACGAAATCCTGCCAAATGCGTACCACCATCACGGTTTGGAATATTGTTTGTAAAACACAATGAAGTTTCTGTATATGCTGTTGTCCACTGCAAAACAATTTCAATATAAGTATCATCCAACTGCTTTATCATTTGAATAGGTTCTTTGTTCAGCAATTCTTTAGATTTATCCAAATATGTTGCAAAACCTTTCAACCCATCCACAGAATGAAACTCACGTTCTTTCTTTTCACCACCACGCAAATCCTCTAAGATAATTTTAACATTTGCGTTCAAATACGATTGTTCACGCAACCATGTTTCCATGGTATCAAAACTAAAATCCGTCCCCGTAAATGTATCTGGCGATGGCTTAAACACAACCTCTGTCCCATGTTCAATACCAGATTTATTTTCGGTTATTTTCAAATCACACGTTGGCACACCATCTGCAAAAGACATAAAGGCTTCTTTATCACCACGCCAAACCTTTACCTCTAACCATGTTGACAATGCGTTTACAACAGATACACCCACACCATGTAAACCACCGGAAACCTTATATGCACCACTGCCTTCGTTATCAAACTTACCACCGGCATGCAATTCACACATAATCAGTTCCAAAGCACTGCGACCCGTATCATGATTAATATCAAACGGCATACCACGACCATTATCACGAATTGTCGCACTGCCATCTGCATTCAAAGAAACATAGACTGTATCCGCATAACCTGCCATCGCTTCGTCAATAGAGTTATTTACAACCTCATAAATCATGTGGTGTAAACCATTACCACCCTCACCCACGTCACCAATGTACATACCTGGACGCTTTTTAACCGCTTCTAACCCCTTCAGGACCTTAATCGAATCCCCTGTATATTCATTATTTACTGCCATTGCAAGATTCCTTTCTTTTTTCAGTGTAAAACATAGCAATTTCTGCTATAATTATCAAGGAAAAAGGGGATAAATACGATGATTGGAAGCCCGAACACAAATATTAAAAAAAGCGACTTTTTGAACGCCATTCAACTGGCTGAAAAACTTGGCAAACGTGCCGAAGACATTCACGAAATAATGTTGCACGAATATAAAATTGGTGGCAAATTAAAAATAGGCAACACATACCGCGACAAGATTATTCGTGACCGCACAAAACATGTCAGCCTGGACACCATGAAACGCCTGCAATTACACCCATTGGCCGAAGAATGGTTACTGGAAACATTAAAAGCAAAAGGTAAATAACATGAAATTCAAATTATTATACTTTGGCGATATTTTAATTAACCCAAAAAAACGCGCCCAACATATTGCGGATATCCGCATGCAATTTCACCCACAATTAAAAAAACTGGTTGAACACAGTCCATGGAACAACCTAACACAATACATGGTACCCAACCCAACCAAAAGCCCTATCACCACACGTCATGTCGGGGGCATTGATTGGAATCCAATTATTACACCGAATTTAAAACTGTTGGCCGAACTAGATATTCAAATGTTACACCCAGAAATCATCGGTGTCCCACGCAGTGATATAGACAATCGTGTAAAAACAATTCTGGATGGATTGCGTTGTCCGCAAAACGAACACGAAATTGGCTCAAACACACCACGTGACGCTGGTCCAATCTATACATTACTTGATGACGACCATTTGATAACCAAACTTTCTGTTAACACCAGTCACTTGCTTGATTCTGGCATATTTCACGCACATGAATTATGCACCCCAGATTCAATCTTTATGATGATTGACGTAAACGTACGTGTTGCCGAAGGCACACTTGAAAATTTGCCATTTATGGTATAAATAAACAAACAAAACAATACCCCACCATAGTCTGGTGGGGTTTTTATATCATCTTTTAAGATATCGCACTGGTAATTTGATCCTGCATTTGGAACGTCCCCAAAACAACCCATGCAATAATCGCAGAAACCAATAAAATACCAACACTGTTTAATATATTTGATATCTTCTCCATTTTACGAACAGACTCATCTAAATAATCATTCGCAATTTGTTTCAAATTATCATCAAAACCATTCATATCCGCATAAATGGTCAAGTCACCAATAATTTCTGCATCCGGAAAATCACGATCCGCATGCATCAACGCAACCCCCAGGTTATCACCATTGGCAACAAATTTTAATACCCGTTCCAAAATACTACGCAAATACCGATTGGCATTATCCGCCAACATACGTATCGCATCCGGAATCGTAACACCTGAACCAACCATTGCGGCCAAACTCATTAACCAACCAACCGCTACTTGAATCTTATACGTACTCCATGGTGGGAATCTATCAAACACAGTACGCAAACGCCCTGTCCAATTTGCCATTGTCAACCACACAATCGCAACCAGCGATGCAAATACCAATACAAAAACATACCAATACTGAATTGAAAAATTAGATAACACTATCAAACTGCGTGCCATCCCACGCCACACAACGGTATTACCTGCAACCTCTGCCAATGGTGGTACCAAATATATACCAACCATAATAATAATACCAAATGTCAACGCCAACAGAAACAAAGGATACGCAATCGCAGTTGTCATCGCACGGCGAATTCGCTGCATACCATCAACAACACGCCCAACATTTTCCAACGCAACCACTAAATTAGATATATTCCCACTGGTCACCAACAATGTTTCATTTGCTGGAACCCAACCACGTGTCGCCTCTGAAAAAGTCATACCACGTTCCAAATTCTTCTGCCATTGACGCATAACAATCGCATATGGTTCATGCGGTTTTGTTCCATTCTTGGACTCAATCATTTCCAAGCGTTCAAGTGCATCAATCAACGTAAAATCATTACGTAACAAAGACGCCAATTTACGACAAATTGACATACGCTTTTCATGATTTAATCTAAAAACTAATTTGGCATATAATAATTCCAACTTATTCATATCAATATGCCCCCGGCTGATTTATCTGCCCAACCCATCTTTCTAATTCGTCAATACCAATAACACCCTGTAACATCAAAGATGCCGCCGCCTCTTTCAATGTACGACCATCCATATCTTCTAACCAGTAACGCACCGCCCCATCAGTATTACCAGACAACGCCAAACGCAAAAACTCACTATTTGTTATAATAATCTCACCAGCCTTTACACGTCCAATAGTACCTGTTCCACCACAATGTGTACACCCCTGACCACGCTGATACACCTGCCTTAAACCAACATCACCATACGCCTCCATAACACGACGATATGCACCACGTTCTGGATGATTTGCCAACGGTTCACGACAATATGGACACAATTTCTTAAACAGTCGCATTGATACCAATCCACGCATCAATGTTTCTTCTTTTAACTTAAAAGATTCAACCCCCAAATCCAACAATCTGGTCAATGCCGCCATTGCAGAATTCGCATGCAATGTCGTCCAAACATTATGTCCAGACAATGCACCACGCACAGTCAGTTCCGCCGCCGCCAACGTACGAATTTCACCAACCATCAATGTATCAGGGTCACTTCGCAATGCAGCCGCCAATGCTTCCACATACTTTTTTTCACGTTGCTCTTCATCCGTTGCATTCACAACCGGCATTTGACGGGCCCCATATATTTTCTGTTCAACAGGATTTTCAACCGTAATCAAGTTAATTTCATAATCACGTTCTTTTAACATCAATGACATATTACGAACCAATGTCGTTGACTTACCTGAACTGGTTGGTCCTGCTACAATCACTAATCCTGTTGGGAACGAACGCATACGTGCCAATAAACGCTGTTCGTATGGCCCAAACTCTTGTTCTGTTTTTATACCCTCGGACGGATTATCATACAACAATCGCATAACGGCATATCGTGTACCAAATGCAATTGGATTAAATTGCATACGAACACCCAATACCCCAGATGGCAAATACAAATCTTTTGTTCCACGTAATGGTGTACGACCATCTTTTTGTGCCGCCTGATATTCATTCACCGCATAGTTCGCATTAGAAATATCGGATGACGCAAACGCCGCACGCAAGAAAGATTCACCCCATTGCGAATTATATTCTAATACTGGCTGCATACTGCCATCAATTCTAAAGAAAACCGTTGTCTGATCCGCAACCTCAATGTGTACATCTGACACTTTCTGTGATGCTGCCTTGGCGATAATATCAACAAAATCCTTTTGCATCTGGTTATCAAAATCAGATCGTCCACGTGACACACCACCCAGATAATTTTCATACGTTTTATATATATTTGAAATCAATGCCAAATCGGAATAATACGGCTGACAAACTGTACGTCCACGTCTTTTTAATAAATCCAAAAACGCCAATACCCGACCATCAAATTGATGTGTGCGTGAAATAATAATTTCACCACCAGAAAAATAAGCAATCAAATTTTGCGTATCACGTGTTAACTCTAGCAACGCACCTGTTGCCGTCAACAAACGATTTCCATTTGAAAACAAATAATCAATAATATCCTTGGAATCACCTGCCTCTAACCCTGTTGGCACAGATGGCTTATTACTAAACTCAATATTATCAAAGATTTGATTTTCTTGACTCATATCTAATTACTTTCCGTTGCTAACATTCAGTGTTTGTGTATTCCCATTATCATCAACAAACACCACACCATCATCCAAAGAAATTGATTTAACACGTAAACCATCCAATGTCTTACCAACACCAATACGTTTGCTTTGGCCACTGCTTAAATCTTCAATTGTTGCCTGTAACTGGGCCCCTGCCCCAATAACATTAACCAAACGATACTTTCTGGCGATATCAACATCTGCAACTTCTTCTGCCATCTGAACCTTTGCACTTGTTCTGGCTGTTTTTTCTTCTTCCATATCCGCCAACCAAGATTCCTTTTCACGTTCTATACGTGCTGCCTCGGCCTCTAACTTTGCTTTTTGCGTTTCAATTTCTTGTTGTTGCTGTTCTGCACGACCTGACAATGTATCAATTTCCATATGCAGTTTAATTTTTTCTGCCGCCAATCTATCTAATTCCAAATCTAATTGGGCACGTTCCTTTTCCAACTGCATCAAGATTTTTTCTTGTTCCAAATCAGTAATCTGCTGAAACAAAGAACCAGACACATCATAGTCTGCAATCGCATCTGCAGACAGCTGTTCCATATCCGCATCTTCCTCTGCACGCACAACACCCGACCAACACATCAGGCCCAACAACACAACACAGAATAATCTAATTTTTTTATTTTGCATAGACAACCACCTCATAGTTCCAAGAACGTGACCGCACATCCCACGACACCTGCATCATGTACACACCGTCAAACTCTTCAAATATTTTCATAAACTGCATTGGCACCAATTTTGATTCCGCACCAACCTCAACCACATTAACCGTTTCTGTATCAACACCATTTGTCAAAGTATCCACAACAACCGCCGTCTCAACAGGCATATCAACACCCTGAAACACACTTGTTATATCACGCACAATCGTATCTGGATCACGCTCATCCTGACTTGGTCCAACCTCTAACGCTGGCAACTTTGCACGAACACGAATTGCATCTTCACCTATTTCCTGTACCAATACCCCCGGCATCAATTCTGTTGCAACACTATAAAAATCTGCAAAACTACCAAAACTACGCTTAAAGTTTGCAACAACATACTCTTCACCACACACAACATCCACTTGATTCCATCCTGGGATTTGCTGCATCATAAAACCAATCGCTTGGTAACACTGTTCTGCACGTGCTTCAACATTCGGCAAAAACTCATACGGCATAACAATCGGTTCAGGTGGCAATGGTTTTTGTATATCAAATTCCTGGTCTAATTTTTTATTACTTTCTTCTATTTGACGCTTATATTCTGCAACCAATTCTGGATTCAATTGTGCAACATTTGGTCTGGACGAAAATACCTTAACCAAAGAATCACTAAAAATCATTCCCACACACAGCAAAAACAACGCAACCAACAACATTGATGTCGCACCAACACCAACCCAACTAATACTACGCAACACCGCATGTGAACGCCCACGCAACACATCCGCCAAATTTCTTTCTGCCGCACGTGGAACACCCCATGCACCTGGTGCAAAAAAAGCCCCCCAATCAGGAATCGCCGCTAACTTAGAATATTCCTTTCGTGCCGCCTGTTCAGAATCGAAAATCTTATCCTGTAAAATAATGCCATTACGTGCTGCAACCAAATAATAACGCGCCCCAACATGAAACATCGCCAAAAAAGAAGTATATTCGGAAAAACTTTCCATTACTTCTGCCGCTGCACTAACCTGTCCTGCACGCTGTCCTAACTTATACCCGCCCAAACCAACCATAGAACGATATTCTACAAACAGATTTAATTTTTTATCTATATTACGCGCCAAATTACGTGCATAATTTCGTGCAATAAAACCAGCACCGACGGGTTGCCAAAACAACCCGACCGCATACTTTTTACGATTAACTGTTAACGTTTGACCGGACAAAAAGTTCTCTCTCTAAATATTACAAAATAAATTATAACACAAAAACCTAATCAATGGCAAATACTTTCCAAGTTTTAATACGACACAAAAAATCCGGCGTCGCCGGATTTTTTTAATTTAATAACATGTACCATATGTACAAGATATACTCGATGGCTCTGACACTGTTGCTGGCCCACCATCACGTGCTGTCCTAACCGAATTTGGATGCGGACAATCATATACATTTGCAACCAAGACAAACGCACGTTCCGGCCCAAAGATTACCCATTCGTTTGGTTTTGTACGCTGACTGGTAATCCAATAAGCATTACCCGGACGTGCCTGATCTGCGATACGATTTTCCAAATATCTGCGTGCATCATCCGCATCATAAACAGACACTTCGCTTTCCAACTTATACAAGAAAGTACAACCAATTGGTTCTGCATCCAACTGAACCAAATACTGACTGCCGTTTTCATTTTTTATCATACCACCACACGCCACAACCGACATCAAGACAGCAAACAACGCAAAAAACTTTTTCATAAAATCCCCCTGAACTTCTTACATCTCAATTATATCATAGTTATCTGGATTACTAAATAATTTTTTCAGCACCAAATTATTCAACGCATGACTGCCTTTGTATGATTCTAACCTGCCACACACCATACCACCAGTTGTAAACATATCACCAACCGCATCAACAATCTTATGACGCACAAATTCATCCGCCCACAAGGTTTCATTTAATGTACCATCACCTGCATCGTTTAATGCAATAACATTTTCTTCACTGGCACCACGCCCCATACCATTTTTCTTTAAATATTCCCATTCAGAATACTTACCAAACGTACGTGCACGTGCAACATTTTCCACAAAGTCACACTTTGCTTCCAGTGTTTCATCATACGAATAAGAATACGACTGCTTTCCAATTATTTTTTCCTTATAAACTAATGTTGCAACAATATCCAAAGAAACACCTGCATTTGGACTAAGACGCACATAGCCATCCGCCCTGCGTCCGGACAACAAATTGAATAATTTTATTTTCAAACGAACCAATAACGGCAAAGAACGCAAAGCCTCGTTCGCACGAACAACAACATCACGCTTTACAATGATACGACGCATCTTTCCACCTGTCACACCAACCGCATCAAATGCCTTAATAAACTCTTGTGCACTACCATCCAAAATTGGTGTTTCTGGCCCATCAATTTCTACAATCGCACTATCGACCCCAGACATAAACAATCCTGCCATCAAATGTTCAACTGTTTTTACATGCGCCCCATCTAAACGACCAACTGTTGTATTACGCATCTTGGTATCACCAACATTATCATATGTCGCTGGTATCAAATCTGTCCCGTCCATATCTACACGACGAAAGAAGATACCCGACACATTACTTGGTTTTACCACAACATTAACCGCTGCCCCTGAATGAATCCCAACACCAGAAATCTTAACTTGTTTTTTTACCGTACTCATTTCAATTTCTCCTTTAACCAATCCCAAAACGCATCGTCAATAACTGTATCTAAACGCGCATATTTAATCTGGTCACGCACTGCCAATGGCAAACGAACCCAGTCTTTTTCAGTTGTAATCAAACGTGCCTTTTTCTTAACCGCCAATGCAAATAACTTTTCTAAATCTTCACTGGTATATTGATAATGATCCGCAAATGCACGACGTGCCACAACGTTTTTCAACGCCCCAAAGAACTTAGCCGGATAACCAATTCCTGCAAACGCCACCAACTTTTCATCATCACCATATGGTGAAACAGTTTGATTTTTTGCATAAAATACAGGTACCCCAACCGGCAATTCAAATTTCTTTTTTGGTTTTGAATTACGAATAACAATAATCGCATCTGCTTTTCTCGCCATGCGTTTTGGCACACGTAATGGCCCGGCTGGCAACATTAAACCATTGCCATACCCCAACCCTTCGTCAAAAACAATAATAGAAATATCTTTTACAAAAGATGGATTTTGCAAACCATCATCCATAACGATTGGCGTCTTATCTTTTTGTTTATCCAACAAAATAATATTAGACCTTCTATCCCCAACATGTACCGCCAATCCCGAACGGGCAAGCATTGTTGCCTCGTCCCCAACATTGCCGGTCATATCACTTTTTTTATACCCACGCATAACAACAGGTGCACCATAACGATTTGCAATTGCACGCACAACCGGTGTTTTACCAACACCACCGGCCAAGATGTTTCCAACACAAATAACCTTACGTCCAGATTTCAGCGGACGCAAACCACGCAAGAAATAAACAACACGCCCAATTCCATAATAAAGCCATGACACAGGCACAAACAACAAAGATACAGGATTTTTACTTAAAAACCACCATGGCGTTTTCATTTATTTTTTCCTTTTTTCTTATGTTGCTTTTTCAAAGCCTGTGCTTCTCTTTTTTTCTGTTTATATTCACCCGAACACAAATCCTGTTCCGCTTCCGGCAATCCAAACACTTCATCCAATTCACGCATTTGTGCAACCATAAAACTTTCTAAATCTGCACGAATTTTTTCAAACTCTGCATCTGTGGCCTTACGGGGAACAAAAACCGGATTACCAATATTGCAAACAATTTTGGAAAAAGGCAACGCCACCAAATACTTATCCCACCTATCCTGAATCCACGCACGTGACGCAGTATAACACACAGGAATAATTGGCGCCCCACTCATTTTTGCAAAATATAACGCCCCTTCTTGCACACGCAAAGACGGACCACCCGGACCATCTGGCGACATACAAATCCCATGATCACCACGTGATAGAACACGTAACCCCTCACGCAGAACCGAAACCCCGCCTTTATGTGTCGAACCATAAATTGCACGCAACCCAAACAAATGTTGCAATTTTGCCATCATACGCCCATCTTTATGACGACTGGCCACCGCATATGCACGCATCCCCCCTAAACAAATGATTGGACTTAACATCATAGAACGCCCATGCCAAAACACAAAAATCGCTGGTTTTTTACGATATTTATAAAATACGTCTATATTATAAATCTTCTTTCTTGATGTAAAATAAGTAAACCAAATTGGGATTGCAAAAAACACCGCCACAATCCATTGAAAAATCCCCAAACCAAGAATAGGATTCCAGAACTTTTTCCACACCTTTCTAAACGTCTTATTATGAATCACGATTAGCCTTTTTTATCAATACTTCGGCAATCTTAGCAATAAAAAACCAATATTTCAAGAAAGACTAAAAAAACACAGCAAAAGCATATAATAAAGATTTTTTATTTGACTATTTAAAAAAATAGTATATAATACCTAGGCTTTATCGCGGGGTAGAGCAGCCCGGTAGCTCGTCAGGCTCATAACCTGAAGGTCAGTGGTTCAAATCCACTCCCCGCAACCAGATTTAATAAGAAATACACCCATGCGGTGTATTTTTTATTAAACGTGTGTTGTGTTGGATTTGAACCACGAAGAAAGTGGTTCACAACCAGCAAAAGGCAGACGGCAGTATGCCGGTCCCCCGACATTTTAACAAAGGGGGATTTGCGCCAGTGCAGTGCAGGCGCAGCCAAACGAAATCCACTCCCCGCAACCACGAATTTTCTAAAAATACCGCAAATGCGGTATTTTTGTTTAGAAAATTCAGTGTCCCGCCGTAGCATTGTTTGTAATTACGTCGACTATTCACACTTATCGGCAAAGGCGGACAGATTTTACAAAACCGTCCACAGGGGCTTTTTTTATTATCACCCCAGGACACTTTTCCCACCCTATTGCATACCACCACAAAAACATTTAGAATATATACAACAAGACACAGATAGCACATGATAAAAGCACTATATGTATTATTAATATTATGTTTACCAACATATCTGCATGCAACCGCAAACATAAATATCCCATACACAGATTTCGCCCCATACATTGGATTTAATGCCGGTCTAAACATATTAAATTATACTTCACACACAAAACAAGACCAAGACTATCTATCCGCCACAATTAATGCAGGGGTCCGAATATCAAAAAACATCGGCACAGAAGTATTCTTTACCCATTCATCCAGCAATGATGTCAACTATATCTATAACTATGAAACATTGATTCACGAACTGTATTATCTGGCATATGGTATCGATATATTTGCATATTATAACATCACCAAGGGATTAGATTTCTTTACATCTTTTGGTATTGCAAATTATAAAATATACAACAAATATGAATACCAAAACCCATTTATGACCCAGGACACAACCGACACAGACACCAGTATTACAACCCGTATTGGCATTGGCATTCTTTATTCGATACCACACGACAGCATATCACTGTTACTGAAATATAAATACGTACCATTAAACACAGAAATCATAAACACAATGTCAGAGTTTTCTATTGGCATACGATATAACTTCTAAACAAAAAACTATCCACCGTACCCATATGTAAAACGCCCCGTACCTGCATTTGGATAAAACTTTTGTTCTACTATATCCCACATACCATTATCTGGCACAACAAAATCACCAATTTTTGCCCCCTGTTGTACAGGTACAAAATTACGTACCAACTTACCTTTGTCATATACCTTGAAATAATAGATTTTTAATTTTGGATGCTCTGACGCTGCCCCTTTTAACAACAAAATACTTTTATTATTTTCTGTCCCTTTTGTTGGCGATTTCAAAGGAAGAATCTTGTCCCCAATCATATAGTTTGTAAAATCTAATGTTTCTATATACGGCGTATTTACCTTTCTTTGCATATCTAATCGTGCCATTGGCGAATTGGTACGTGTATCAACATATAAAAAGGTCGTCCCTGGTCCAGACTGCAACAAACGTGTAATATTTGCTGTTTCTGATTCATAATTTGCAAATATCGCCTCATACCCACGTGGCAAAACCGTCCATGCATATTTAATTTTAAAACTAAGATTCGCATTATTACCTGGCACACCTGTATCTATATACTGATAACCATCCGATGCCAAATACGTATTTTCATCCACCCACAACAATTTACCATCTACGATACCAATATTTTCAATACTATTATCGTCATGCAACGAATAAACCAACCCATCATCCGCATGAACCTTGATAGTATTTATCGCATTAATATTCGCAGACATCGCCCCATAATACACCCCATCATCAATCCATGCCGCCAATGCATGGGGTGTCTTTTTTTGTTTACCAAAAACAATTCGTGTATTACCAATATGCAATGCCTTGCCACAATCTGTCTCTTCATTTGCTGCCGCCCCATATCCCGCACTTGTCAAGCCATCCGGACACATATTTCTAATACCAACATCACCATAATTTACAACCGAAGACGGTGCCCAATAACCAACACCAACATCCTGACATTCACCACCGCTATTTGCAACATATGTACCCGCCATACAAAATCTAGTACACTCTGCCTTGGACGTCTTTCCTTGTCCTTCATCTAACACATACCCATCCGGACAAGGTTCACACTTAGTTGATTTTCCGCCCGGCGAATACACTGCACCAATACAAATATCACATTCTGTTACAACCGCACCACCATAATAAAAAGAATCTTTTCCTAAATTGCCGTAAAATTGTCTATTTACAATATCCCACATCCCTGGTTCAGAAATATAAGTATCACCTATAATCATCCCCTTGTTCACCGGCAACATATGTCGCACCAGCACATCACCATCCCAGACCTTAAAATAATAAATCTTTATATCCGATGGACGATCCTTCAAATATGTAAACAATAAAATATTTTTGTTATTTTCTACACCCTTGGTTGCATCCAGTGCAACTTCTTTACCATTTGATTTAAATAATGTATTATCCAAATAATCAATAAACACCTGACCCGCCACCCTATTTTCAGCGATATCGTCACTGGCACTGGCCATAGTATTTAAATTAGCATGTGTTCGTGTTGTACCATATTGAATCAAACGTGTTGTATTTGCACTTTCATTACCAGAATAATTGCCAAAAACCCCAAGATAATTATTCGTCCCTGGCATATTTACCCATTCATACTTAACCTCGAATTTTAAATTATCATTATTTCCATTTATACCGGTGTCTATATATTGTTCACCAAATCCACGCAGATAGGTCTTTGGATTCACCCAAACCAAGTTCTTATCAGACACAATATAATTCATTTCACCCGTATAATAATACCCTGGATTACAATTAATATCATATTCACACACAGGATACGCATCCCCATCCCATCTCAAACGCGATGTCTTAACCTGGGCGAATCCCGACTCAAAGGTTTGATTAACACAATCTATATAACAATCATTTACACTATCACGTCCACCATCAGACCCAGAATACCCAATTGGGCATTCAACACACACGCCACTATCTGCCTGATAAAAACCATCATCACACGCAATCGCCACCATTGGCAAAAATAAAAATAATAGTGATAAAAATCTTTCAAACAATTTCATATATCATTCAAACCACATCCAAACCATACCGTCTGGTGCATCTGTATTTGGTTTACTTCTAGGCACACCAAAAAACCTACTATCATCACCTGCCGCCACAGTATTTGCCACCATTCCAACCGGCAACCTATCATATGCAATTTTACCTGTTGTAATATTTGCAGCATCTGTTGTATCAACATTCTTGACATTTTCCAGACCAATCTGCTGTGCAGTCACCTTATGTGGGTTATTTTGATTTTCTATATGCGCATTTAATTCCGCCCTTATCAACGCCCCCATTTCCCACACTGCTGCCGCAGTTGACAACTCTTCATTCGTGGACGCCTCTGTAATCGTATCTGCTTTTTTAATAGCATTCACAATTCCCACAACATAATCGGCAGAGGCCAACTGTACGGCACAATGCCCAACAGACGGCAAAAAAAGCAGCAAAAATAATACGATTGCTTTCATCTCTCCCAAATACCCCAAAAACCTTGTGTAAAATTATACCATAATAGGCACTTTCAAACAACCAACAAAAAAAACTATAAATTGTTTTATTGTAATAATTTTTACATTTTATAAATTCTAACAAAACTGGTTTCACTGGTACCTGTTGAACCAGACCCACCATTTCCACCATTTACATAATATGTTGTCGATGTCCCAGAACCATTAACCGCACCGCCACCACCACCGCCACCATATGACACAGCGGTCTGTCCACCACAAGAAAAACTAACATTTACACCACCTGTACCACCACTGGCCGATACATAATCGGTACATTTATATGTCTTACAACTGGTGACATTACCACCATCACCACCACCTAAATCCGTCCCCTTTACACCGGCAACAACACTAACATCTGGATAAGAAGACGTATTATTATACTGCCACGCTGTACCACCTAAATCACTTGGCGAACCACCACCGCCACCACCAACACCATATGTATCCGTCTTGTAAACACGGAAACCACGGTATCCATTCGCACTACCACTTAATCCTGATTTCCCACCAAAACCATTACCAATCGCAACTGCAGTCGCACTGTATAATCTGTTCAACGCACTGTTATTATTAGAAATCGTACAGGTATTCCCTGCCCCACCTTCGGCACGCCACACACGTTCACCAACCACCAACAAAGAATCCACACCTGATGCACCACCACCAAATGTACCATGTTTATTTGATGTTTTATTCACACTGCCCGGCCGGCCGTCCCCACCACGAAAAACATATACAGTTGTTGGTTCGGACAAAGAAAATAGTGCTGACATAATCGATGTTTTTGACAAATCAACAAAATCGGCACATTCATCATTTTTCAACCCAACACCACCACGCAGTTCTGCGCGATAACACCCAGGTTCCAAGACAATTGTATTACATATATTTATATTTGTTGCTTCATACACCAACTGTTCTGCACCTGACATAACACATGCACCTTCTGGCACTTCATTAGCCGCCATATAAAGATTACCACCTGGACCGGTGATATATAACGCCCCCGCTAAGACAACAGTTGGAAATAACATACCTGTTATTTTAACCTATTTTATAAATTTTTACAAAACTTGTTTTACTGGTATTTTTTGAACCTGATGCACCATCAGCACCATTTACACAATCATTGTCACACCATAATCCTGTTGATTCACAACTTGATTGGTAAAAGAAACACATTGCACCACCGCCACCACCACCGTACGTGGTCGCTGTTGTTCCACCACATGAATAAACAACATTTGCGCCACCTTTACCACCATATCCGACATTTGCGGTCAAAGAATTTCCTGATTTATTCGTCACATCACCACCGTCGCCACCACCACTGACCGATGCCTTTTGTCCTGCCTTTATAAACGAATAAGACGAACTGGTTTTACCACCCGTCCCACCACCATAGTCACAGGATCCGCCACCACCACCACCGCAATATCCACGCTGTTGATATTTATACACAGAACCATCGTTAATTGTCTTGTCCATATAGACACCACCACCACCGCCATAACATGCATCAAACAAGGCATACGCACCGCCATTTAACCCACTGACTGTACCAGTAATACAGCGCGTTCCCACACCACCTGTTCCACGAATAATACGTCCATTAACAACAACCAAAGAATCTACACCTGATGCACCACCACCTGATATTTGATGGGTATTACTGCGCTTACTATCATTACCGTCACCGCCACGAAAAACATCAATATTTGTTGCCTGATTTATCTTAAAAATCGCAGAAACAATATCACCGTCAAATCTTTGTGTACCAATCCCAGATTGACATGACGCGGGTCGCCCACCACTGCCACCGCGCAATTCCGCACGATAAATCCCGGCCTCTAATCGAACTGAATTACATGTATTTATAGAATTTTCTTCATACACCAGTGTTTCTGAACCGTCATAAATCCCACCATCAACTGGCACCAACGCAATATGATAAATCTCGCCATCTGCATTTTTTATATGCACAGCTGGCGATGTCAACTGCTGCTCTTGTGCAACAATTTGAATATTATCAACGGTTATTACTGGCACACTCTCACCCTATGGAAAATCCCATTTTTCTAACTAAATAGTACAAGATTCTAAATTTTATGGCAAGGCTTAAATCCCCACATATTTTATTGTAAAAAAAACAGTGCTGTATGTGTACAGCACTGTTTATAGATAAATAATTTATTTAAGATACCAATCAACCGTCTTGATGATACCTGTATCAAAGTTTTCATCTGCACGCCACCCCAATTCTGTTTCCAGTTTGGTTGCATCAATTGCGTATCTAAAATCATGACCGGCACGATCTGCAACAAATGTGATTTGTTCTTCGTATTTTTTACCATCATTACGCGGGCGTTTTTCATCCAAAATCGCACAAATTGTTTTCACAATCGTGATATTGTTTCGCTCGTTTCTGCCACCAATATTATAGGTTTGACCCGACACCCCACGATGGAAAATCAAGTCAATCGCCTTGCAATGATCTAACACATATAACCAGTCACGCACATTTTCACCCTTGCCATAAATTGGCAACGGCTGACCTGCCAGGGCCTTGGAAATAATATGTGGAATTAACTTTTCATTATGCTGTTTTGGACCATAATTATTTGAACAATTCGACGTTGTCACATTCATACCATATGTGTGATGATATGCACGAACCAAGAAATCAGACGATGCCTTGGACGCAGAATATGGACTATTTGGCGCATATGGTGTATCTTCACGGAACAGCCCCGTATCACCCAACGCACCATAAACTTCGTCTGTTGAAATATGATGAAATCTGGCATCTTCATAGCCCGGCTTTACGGCCCCTGGCCCATCCATCCAATATCTGCGTGCTGCATCCAATAAATTAAAAGTTCCAATAACATTTGTATTTATAAATGCACGTGGTCCTTTGATTGAATTATCAACATGACTTTCTGCCGCAAAGTGAATTACCCCACGAATATCATTTTCATCAAATAACTTTTCAACCAAATCTGCATCACAAATGTCACCTTGAACAAATGTATAATTTGACATATTTTCACACTCACACAGATTTTCCAGATTTCCCGCATAAGTTAATTTATCCAAGTTTATAATCTTGTATTCTGGGTACTTTTCACAAAAATAAGGCACAAAGTTAGAACCAATAAAGCCAGCCCCACCTGTAATTAGAATTGTTTTAGACATTTTTCCAACCCCTTTTTCCAATGTTGAATTTTAATACCAAATATATCTTTTATTTTATCTTTGTCCAACACACTATAAAACGGACGTGATGCACGTGTTGGATATTGTGATGATTTAATTGGATTTACCACGCACCCCAATCCTGACATTTCCATAATTTCTGTTGCAAAATCAAACCACGAACAAACACCTTCGTTTGTAAAATGATATACACCTGATTTTTCAGGTTTCATTTGCGGAATAATTTGCACAATTGCATCTGCCAAATCACCTGCAAATGTTGGGGTTCCAATCTGGTCGGCAACAACATTTATCTCGTCCTTTTCTGCCCCCAAACGACGCATAGTTTTTACAAAATTATTCCCATGAACACTATACAACCACGCCGTTCTAATAATAACTGCACAACAGGCATTGTCTAGAACCGCAACCTCGCCGTCACGCTTGGTCTTACCATAAACAGACACAGGATTTGTCATCGCATCAGATGTATATGGATAACATCCTTTACCATCAAAGACATAATCTGTTGATATATGAATTATTTTTGCACCCGTCTTGGCCAGATTTTTTGGTCCATCAACATTTACGCGTCTTGCAACATCCGCTTCATCTTCTGCTTTATCTACCGCAGTATATGCCGCACAATTTACAATAACATCTATATTATTCTTTTTAACAAAATCCATTACCGCATTTTCATCGGTAATATCCAAAACCTCACTGTCTGTTAAAATCGCATCTGGAATACGCGCGGCCAATTCACGTCCCAACTGACCATTAGCCCCTGTTATCAATAACATCCTTTAACCTTTTGCCGTTTTTATCTTTATCCGATACTAACACTTTATCTGCTGGTATTTTCCAGTCAACCCCAATATCATGGTCATCAAATCTAACCCCAAACTCTGCCCCTGGTGCATACAAATTGTCGCACTTGTACGCAAAGACCGCTGTTTCACTTAACACAGAAAAACCATGCAAGAAACCGCGTGGAATAAATAATTGTCTTTTGTTTTCATCGCTTAATTCAACAGCAACATGTTTACCAAACGTTGGTGAATATGGACGAATATCAACCGCAACATCTAAAACCCGCCCCTGTAAAACACGAACCAATTTTGCCTGTGCATGTTCACCGGTCTGGCAATGTAACCCACGAATTACACCATACGAAGACATTGATTGATTATCCTGCACAAATTCATTTTCTATACCATTTGCAACAAAGTCCGCCCGATTATAGCTTTCAAAAAAGTACCCACGTGAATCACCAAAAACCTTTGGTTCAACAATAATAACACCGTCAATCTCAGTCTTAATAAAGTTCATGCTTTTCCCTATATATTTTTTCCAGATAGTCTTTATATGTTCCACTTTTCAGTTCGCGTATCAATTCCAACATTTGTTCATCACCAATAAACCCATTTCTGTATGCAATTTCTTCAATACAGGCAATTTTTAACCCCTGACGTTTTTCGATAATTTGAACAAATTGTCCAGAATCCATCAAACTATCTGGTGTACCTGCATCCAACCATGCATTACCACGACGCATTGGCACAACAGACATACGCCCTTCGTTCAAATACAAATTATTTAAATCTGTAATTTCCAATTCACCACGTCCAGATGGCTTTAAAGCACGCGCTTTGGCTACAACATCACCTGGGTAAAAGTACAAACCAACAGACGCATAATTAGACTTTGGAACTTTTGGTTTTTCTTCGATTGAAATCGCGCGATAATTTTCATCAAATTCAACAACACCAAATCTTTCTGGATCTGATACATGATATGCAAATATTGTTGCACGATTACCTTTATTTTTCTCAACCTCTTCCTTAAACGCAGGTAATTGTCCACCCATATAGAAAATATTATCCCCCAAAATCAAACAGACATCATCATTTCCAATAAAGTCCGCCCCAATTGTAAATGCCTGTGCAATACCTTTTGGTTCTGGCTGAATCGCATATTGAATATTTAATCCAATCTTTACCCCATCACCAAACAATTTTTCTATATTAGGCGTATCCACAGGTGTTGAAATAATCAATATATCTCTAATTCCAAACTGCATCAATGTTGACAGTGGATAATAAATCATTGGTTTATCATAAACAGGCAATAATTGCTTAGATATTGTTTTGGTCAATGGATACAATCTGCTACCACTGCCACCGGCCAATATAATTCCCTTCATGGCAAATCCTTTTATCTATATAATGGATTCTAAAGAATATATTCCGCATAAATCAACAAGAAAACAAACCTAACTAGCCACAATTTTTAATTGCACTATTATCTTCATTTTGGTCTATTTTTTTATTTCTAATCTCTTGTTCTGCATTAATTTTTTGTTTAATAACAACTAATTCTGGATGCAATTGAATACTTTTATTCATTTCATCAATAACATGCGAAATATCCGCTTTTGATCGCACAAAGACAGGCATCACAGAATCAACCGCCAAATACAAAGAATGCTGTAAATCCTTTTTCAAATCGTCCATCACAGACAAATAAGTCTTAATATGTTTATCTTCATGTGCCAAAATCGCATCATATTTACAAGTATCTGGGGTATGTCGCATATCAATTTGAACAATAAAGTTATTATAACCGATTTCTGCACTAACTGATTTTACCCCAACACAAAAACCATCATCAATCTGATTTATATCTGCAACAATATCATAATTATCTATCATTGTTGCAACCACATTTCCATGCCACAGATTCATCTCTTGCCTTGGTTGAACAACAACCTTGGTCCAATCAGGTGTATTTATATAAACAGCAGGATTTTTCTTATATTGCAAACAATCACCTGCCACAGATGGCCAACACAGCAACGCAAACAAAGCAACACACACCCAGCGAAACATTTACACCTTATTCCATTGCACCCTGTTTTTTCAGGTATTCATTTACAAAATTATTTCCATACATCTTATACAATTCTTCGGCCAATAATACCGATGAACGCCCAGATTCAAATAAACGCAACAAATTACCCAAACCACCCAATTCTGTATTCAAAATCACAGATTCACCATTAACAGGTCGTGATAGTAACACCGCACGTTTCAGATTTGGATATGCCTTGCCCTGAATAAATGCCATTTCCAGTGGATTCAAGTTCCAATGTGCATAGTCATTTGCATCGGCTGCTGGATTACGGAAGAATAATACCGTCTGGGCCTGACCACGTACAACGTCACCAATACCTAACTTATCCAATACATTTGCACGCTGGAACGCAACCATATAGGCCTGACGATTTTTACGTCCTTCTTGTAAACCGACAATAAAATTATCGCGGAACATCTTGTTTTCCAACATAGGTGCTGTTTCGTCAATCATAATCAACGAAGGATTCCCACCCGACACAGTCGTATTATTAATTCTATGCAAAATATATGAAATAACCGCTGGCGACAATACCTCGTCTTGCAAAATATCCGTAAAATCAAATGTGGTCAGTCTTGATTCCAAATCCAACGTATCAAAACTTTCATTAAACATATCCCCATACTGTAATGGATCAATCCATTTTTTCAATGCAGGACGCATTGCACCACCGGACGAAAAACAACTTTGCCACAGATTTTTTAACAACCTGTCTTCATCATGCAAATAATCAAAATTAACCGATACTGCACGTGCAATTTCATCAGCCGACTGAACATCAGTTTGTCCAGAAATAATCGCAAACCAGCGACGCAAAAAAGCACGATTTGCAACTGTATCTGGCATTTTTAACGGATTTAGGTGCGTCACAAAACTTTGTTCTGTTGCATTGGCCTTTTTCTCTTTACCTTGCATAGTAATATACTTACCACCAACCGCCATTGTAAAGATTTCTGCCCCCTTGTTTCTATCAAAAAAGAAAGCCTTTAATTTTGGATGACGCAAAGACTGTGCGATTAAGAAAGAAAACAGGGTTGTTTTACCACCACCGGTTGGACCAATTGTCATTGTATGCCCCACCGCCACCGGTTTATCAGACACATGGAATTGGAATTGATATGGTGTCCCTTGTGCTGTTGGGAATACAACCAATGGTCCCGGCCCCCAATCTGATGCCGGTACACCACGTGGCTGAGTTGACATTGGAATTGAAATTGCACCAACACGTGACATTAACTTAAATGTACGTGGGAATACATCAAATCCTGGAATCTGTGCAAACCAAGAAACCTTGGACGCAAAAGTTTCAACAATCGGCGAAATACCAAAAGATGCAGAAATCTTTTTAAACTCTGCCACCGCATTATTTAATTCCTCACGTGTTGCACCAAACAAAACAAACAGCGGATAATAATTAACCAATGTCTGATTACCGGATACATTTTCATCCATCATACTTTCCGCCTCGGCCAACTGATCTTCGGTTGATGTATTTTTCTCATCTGCCGTTGAACGTCTTTGACGCAAAGTACTTTCAATATCTGCCGCCCCCATTATACGAAAACCATTCATTGTAATCATTTCTGCCTGGATAGTTGAGATTGTATCAAAAAACTCTTCATCTAAATAATCTGGTGCAACCTTGAAAGACAACATTGCCGCAAAGGATTGATTTCCACCACTGGTATACCTAACCAAACCATCCCCAAGGAACTCTACATCATCAACAGTTGTCATGTTGGCAATATTGTTATCCGCCTTTTTTGGTGCTGGCTTTGAAATTGGTGATAAAATACGCCCCAAGAAACGTGCCATATTATCAGGATTGTCATTTTTTAACAGTTTTGGTCTATATGCTGCCAACATAGACTCAATATAGTTACCATATTGATTTAACTTTGAACGTACATCCCCCCCAATCACAGACAAAACGACATAATAACTATTAACAAAAATCTTTAACCCTTGACCACGCCACTTATCATAAATCTTTTGCAGGGTCTGCTGATTAAATTCATAGTCCGTATTTTCTTCAACCGCATCACGCACCATATAAAACCTCAGAACAACGCCCGGATCTTTGATTTGATTAAATAATTGTGTACGCAATTCCAAGAACTTTTCTTTTGTTGCATTATCTTGCATACTGGTCTGCACACCTGCAATACGATAAACCCTAATCATACTGCCATCTGTCATCTGTAATGAATTATCATCATAAACCGTCTTAAAAGGCAGATAATTAGCATACTTTGCATATCCAAACTTTGGAAAAATCTTGCGTGTCAATGCCGGCACATACAGCATCAGTGCCACAAATACGCACAAAACCACCAACACCAACACCACCATAGTAATTGGAAAGCCACCACCTGCAAAATAACTAAAAAATCCGTCTATATTACTACTCATGCTGCCAATTTCCCTGGTATTTTTCTTTTTAACAACTGTAATTTTGCGGTAACAATCTGGCCTAATTGTGGGTCACGCTTAGAAAAGATTGCAATAATTGAATGAACAACTATAACAGAAATAATAAAGTACATTGGGTTAAATGTATCTTTACCCTTAGATAATATCAACACAGCAATAAAGACAATCATAAAAATAATAAACTGTATGGCAAAATTAATAATGGCCAACGAATAAGGCACATAAAATATATGTGCTGGATTTGCCAATGCTTTTAATACCTGTTGTCTCATTCTCTCTTGTCCTTGTTAACAATTATAACAATTTCAACAATTTTCAACAAGTATAAAAAGCCCACCCCATAAAATTGTTAAAAGTGTTTAAAACCCTGTTTTTATTAACTGTTAATTATTTTGCTTAATTTTTAACAATTTTACAAAAAGTCGCAGAAAAACCGGATTTTTTTGTTAAAAAACTGTTGATAAAAAACTAAAAACTATTTTCAACAATATCAACAGGCCCTACTACAACTACAATAAATAATATTATTATTTGATTTTTCAAAAATAATGTTTATAATCGCCATGTAAAAAGGATAACGACATGAAATTTTTAAGTTCATTAAAGGCTTGGAAGAAACGCGGTAATGTAAAACAAATCCGTCGTGGTAAGCAAGTTATCTTAATTGACCCTGATAATCCAAAGTTCAAAGCGAAACAGGGCTTTAAGAAAAAATAAAAATTCCGGCGATTGCCGGTTTTTTATTATCTTATTCACTAAGAAATGCTTCTTTTAATGCATCTTGTACTTCGAATGTTCCCAATCCTGCACATCGCAAATAAAAGATTTGTGCATCTGTTGGTTCATAAATACTAGCACTATGATCGGCACGAATTGGTTCTGATTTTATACGTTGTCCCGGCATAAAATCAATTTTTGCCCCCGGTTCTGTCATGGCAACTAATGCGATATCAGATTCACATTTATCACAATCTTTATCTATAACCGCAATTCCTGAAACCTTGGATTTAGATTTTTTACCTGCCAATAATTTTGTTTTTATTAAAATCCCTGTTTTTTTATACAAGTGATGTGCATTGCAGTTATATTCTAAATCTCCATCATTTTTTAATAAAACAGTACCTGTAATTTTTGAACTTTCACCGGCATTTTTAATCAAAATATTTAAAATCGCCGATGTTTTTATTTTAACATTTGCACTAATAACGATATTTTGATTTTTTTCACCGACTGATATATCCAGTGTATTTTCACCACTAATTTCACCAATATATATAATATGAACCGGTAAATCATAAGATTGGTTTATTGGCTTGTTTTCCAATGTTGATAAATCTGGACAATAGACACCGTTACGGTAAACGATGGTTTCCGCAGGAAAAGTTTTTATGTTGAAATCATTCCACATGTATGACATATTATGGCCATTATAAAGGATTTTTAAATGGGATTCAATTGTGGAATTGTAGGCCTGCCAAATGTTGGTAAATCTACATTGTTTAATGCATTAACACAAAGTGCTGCTGCCGATGCACAGAATTATCCATTCTGTACTATCGAGCCAAATACCGGACGTGTTGTTGTACCAGATGCGACATTACATGAATTGGCACGTGTTGCCGGCTCTCAAAAACTAATACCAACACAACTAGAAATTGTTGATATTGCTGGATTGGTCAAAGGTGCATCTGCCGGCGAAGGACTTGGTAACAAGTTCCTGGGGAATATCTTATCAACAGACGCAATCATTCATGTTGTCCGTTGTTTTGAAAACGATGATATTGTGCATGTTCATGGTAAAATCGATCCATTGGGCGATATTGAAACAATTGAAACAGAATTGATGCTGGCAGACCTAGAAAGTATTGATAAACAAATCAAGAATCTGGAAAAAAAGGCCCGTGGTCTGGACAAAGATGCAATTAAATTATTGGCAGATGCAAATGTTATTAAGTCTAATCTGGAAAAATCAATTCCTGCACGTATGGGGGATGTTGATTCAACGCCATTTAATTTATTAACAACCAAACCTGTTATTTATGTCTGTAACGTGGACGAGGCATCTGCTGCAACTGGAAACAAATATTCTGATATGGTTCGTGAAAAGTTTTCATCATCCGCAGATGTATTGGTTATTTCATCCAAGATTGAAATGGAAATATCACAAATTGTAGATCCAGAAGAACGTAAAATGTTCCTTGATGATTTAGGGTTAACAGAATCTGGATTGGATCAGGTTATCAAGACCGGCTATAAAACATTGGGGCTACAAACATATTATACCATCGGGCCAAAAGAAGCACATGCCTGGACAATAACTGCGGGTATGACCGCCCCCCAGGCGGCTGGTAAAATCCATACAGATTTTGAAAAAGGTTTTATCCGTGCCGAAGTTATTACCCCAGAAGATTTTATTGCCCTTGGTGGCGAAGTCGCCGTCAAGGAAGCCGGCAAAATGCGTCTGGTTGGTCGTGATTATGTCATGCAGCCTGGTGACATCTGCCACTTCCTGTTTAATAATTAAAAATAAAATTGTTAAAAAAACACCGGCCTTTTTGAAGAATTTGTTCAAAAAAGCCGGTGTTTTTTCTGTTTATTTATTTTGTTGTATTCTAAGTTAAAATGTTAATAAATTACCGGAGTTTTTAATAAAAATGTTCAAAAAGGCCGGTGTTACAGTCTGGTTAATAATTGTAATTTTTCAGTGTATTTTTTTATTTCTTCATCAGTCTTGGATATTTCATCACGAACGTCTTCGTTACCCATCAACCTTTGATTTATCAGTTCCTTTTTCTGCAAGTTTAATTTATCTAAATATCTTTGCAGTTTTAACAGAACAATGTATTTTTCTGCTGCTTCTATTGTCATATCCAAATCTGGCGCATCACCATCAAAATCAATCCCCAACGTACCCAAGAAATCTAAATACTTTTCTGCCAATTCTGGATAGTTGTTTACAATATAAACCAAGGTATTTTTACTAATAGAATCAATATCGGGCAGTTTTATATTTATAACCGCCTTGGGCTTTTTCCAACTTTGCCATGTTTGGAACTTTCGTTTATCATATTCTTGTTTGTAATGTTTACGCAGTTCTGTATCCGCAATTTTTTCCAATTGCGAATCCAAGAACTTTTCTGCTTGGGCACGTCCACCTGGTGTTGCAACGACATAATTTTTGTTTGCCAATTCCCATAAAAAGTCCGTCAGGTTTGTTGCTTCGTCTATAATCTTTGACATTGCATCCACGCCACCTGTTTTTAAAATTTCATCTGGATCTTTTCCACCACTTACAAACGCAAACTTTATATCTGATGTGTCACGCAGGAATGGCATAACAATACCGCATGCACGTGCCGCCGCCTTTTGACCAGCGGTATCACCGTCAAAACAAAATACGATATTTCTGTTTGATTTGCATAACAGATTTATATGTTCTTCGGTCAATGCGGTTCCCAAAGGTGCAACTGTTTCACCAAAACCATTAACCTGCATTTTGATTGCATCAATTTGCCCTTCTACAACAATACTGCGATTTGCCCTGTGTATTGATTCGCGTGCAAAATTAAACCCAAATACAGTACTGCGTTTATGGAAAATATCGGTATCGGTTGTGTTTATATATTTAGGTTCACTGCCATCTAATGAACGTCCAGAAAACGCAACCACTTTACCCTTGGCGTTAAAAATTGGAAACATTAACTTATCTCGGAAAAAGTCATACATTCCATAATCGCCACGGCGACACAGCCCAGAATCAATTAATTGTTTTGCATTATTAAACTTGCCTGCAATCAGATTATTTTTTGGTGCATAACCAATACGGTATTTCGCAATCATTTCATCTGTAAAACCACGACCACGTACATATTCTAATGCATGTGCACCATCGGCGGTAAACAGTTTCTCTTGGTACAATTTACACGCCTGCTCGCATATATCAAACAAAGATTCTTCACGTTGTACAATTCTTGGATCGCGTGGTTTATATTCTGGCATTTTCATACCTGCCATATTTGCCAATTCTTCAATGGCAGATTTGAAATCCATGTTATTGACTTTCATGGTAAAAGAAATAATATCACCACTTTCACCACATCCAAAACATTTGCAAAAGCCTTTATCTTCACTGACGCAAAAACTGGGGGTTTTTTCATTATGGAATGGACAACACCCCCAATAATTTTGACCTTTTTTAGTTAATGGTACACGGCGTCCAACAACATCAACGATGGATAGTCGTTCACGTAATTCATCGGTAAAGTTTTTGTAACTAAATCTGCCTGGTGTTGCCATTATTACTTCTTTGCCTTGTTGTTAATTAATTTAATCGCTGTTTCCAAATCTGGTTGTTCACGAACAGAAACATTAACACGATTTGATGAAATGTATGCCCCATAACGTCCTGTTGGGTAATAGAAAATCATCTTCTTTGTTTCTGGATTTTCACCAATTTTAATTGGTTCGGCCTTTTTGCCGGCATTTGCCAGTAATTCACGTGCTAATTCCAATGTAATTGTATCTGCGTTATATTGTTTTGCAGAAACGTTTTTTGCACCATCTGTCACATATGGGCCAAACTTTCCAACACGAAACTCAATACCATCCCCCAATTCAACAGAATCATTTTTTATCGTCTGTACAGCAGAATCTGCACTATCTGTTGTTTGTTCTGCCTTGGATAATTGCTTGGTATATTTGCATTCTGGATATTTTTCGCATCCAATAAATGGCCCAAACTTAGACAGTTTAATTCCTAACTTTGCACCACAATCCGGACAAACATCATTCCCATCACTGAACAGATGATTGTGCATAAAAGTATTTATTTCATCAATAATTTCACTGGTTTTAATACCGCGTGCACCATCAATCATTGCATCTGTTGGTCGCCAAAAGTTTTCTAATGCGGTAATCTTGTCTTGTTTACCATTTGAAACATCGTCCAATGTATCTTCTGTTTTTGCTGTAAAGTTTACATCAACTAAATCTGTAAAATACTTGTTCAAATAAGAAGCGATTACCCAACCACCGTTTGTTGGATGGAAACGTCTTTGCTTATCTTGTTCAACATATGCACGATCAACAATAGTGGACATAATGGTTGCGTATGTTGATGGACGTCCAATCCCCAATTCTTCCAACTTTTTAACCAATGACGCTTCGGTATATCTGGGTGGTGCCTGGGTAAAGTGTTGTTCTGGAATGATTTCTGTGATTTGGATTTTATCACCAATATTCATCTGTGGTAATTTTGCTTCCTTTTTATCTTCGTCATCATCCTTGTCTTCGGTATAAACCTTCATAAATCCATCAAAGGTTCTGGTTGTACCAACCGCATGAAATACAGCAGATTTATTATCTGTTTCAATATCTGCCGCAACCGAATCAAACTCTGCATTACACATTTGACATGCAATCGTACGCTTCCAAATCAGGTCGTATAGTTTTGCTTCATCCCCACTCAGATTTTTTGCGGGCCCATCAAAGTGTGTTGGTCGAATTGCTTCGTGTGCTTCCTGGGCATTTTTTGATTTTGTCGCATAGATGTTAGGTGTCTGTGGCAAGAACTTTTCTCCATACTCACGCCCAATATAGTTGCGAATTTCTGCCACCGCATCTGCATTCAAGTTTGTTGCGTCCGTACGCATATATGTAATCAAACCTTGTTCGTACAGTTTTTGTGCTGCACTCATTGTGCGTTTAGATGCAAAATATAATTTACGTGACGCTTCCTGTTGCAGGGTACTGGTTGTAAATGGTGCCGTTGGTTTACGTTGTGTCTTTTTCTTTTCAATATTTATAACCGATGCATCAATAACAGGTGTACCAATTTTACCCAAAATATCATCTACCATTGGTTTATCCCCAATGGTCATTTTTTCAACCTTGTCCCCATTAAATTTGGTCAGCATTGCCTTGAATTCGGCAGAATTAGCCGTACACAAAGATTCAATAGACCAATATTCAACCGGCTTAAATGCTTCAATTTCTTTTTCGCGATCAACAACCAATTTTACCGCCACAGACTGAACACGTCCGGCAGATTTACCCAGATTTCTACGCCACAATAATGGTGAAATACCAAACCCAATCAGATAATCTAATGCACGTCTAACCAAATAAGCATCAACCAGATTTGTATCAATCTCACGTGGTGCCTCTATTGCTGATTGAACTGCTTTTTTTGTAATTTCATGGAATGCAACACGATAAACGGTTTTATCCTTTAATAATCTTTTTGCTTTTAAAATGTCTAATAAGTGCCATGCAATGGCTTCTCCTTCGCGATCAGGGTCGCTTGCCAAATAAACTGCATCGGCTTTTTTTAGTTCATCTGTAATTAACTTAATCTGTTTTTCTTTACCTGGCATGATTTGCCATTTCATTTTGAATTTATTTTCTGTATCAACACTGCCGTTTTCAGGCACCAAATCACGCACGTGACCAACAGATGCGATAACACGCCACCCAGTACCCAAATACTTTTCTATTGTTTTTGCCTTGGATGGCGATTCCACAATTAATAAATTCATATCCTTAACTCCCCTTTGCAGATAATTGTTGGTCTTTGTGAATATGTGCGTTTTGGCACAGGCCAAATCCAAACATCAGTGACAACAAACTGCTGCCCCCGAACGACATTAGTGGTAAAGGCACGCCAACCGTTGGCAACATACCCAAAACCATCGAGATATTTATAAAGTAATAAACAAAAAAGTTCAACATAAAACCAAAACAGATTAATTGTCCGAAACGATTTCTGCACATTTTGGCACACCAGAACAACGCAATAATAATCCATGTATATATCATCAACAACCAAAAAGCACCTATAAATCCAAACTCTTCCCCCAGCATGGTAAAGATAAAATCAGTTTGTTTTTCTGGCAAGAATGATTGTTGCGACTGTGATCCTTTCATATAACCTTTGCCCAACATACCGCCACTGCCGAATGCGATTTTTGCCTGATTAATTTGGTATCCTGCACCTTGGATATCACTGTCTGGATTGATAAAGGTTATAATTCGTCCACGTTGATAATCATGCAGCCCCCCGTACCAAATTGCCGGTGCCGCCATCAGCCCCAGTATAATTGCAATAATAAACCATTTTTTATTTGCGCCCACGATATAGAACATACCAACTGTAATCATTCCTAATGATAATGCTGTACCCAAATCTGGTTGTGCAACAATCAGCCCAAAAGGCACCAATAACATCAACCCCGGCACCAGATAGTTTTTGAACTGCCCCAGTTCAACAGAATTAAACCATGCGAAATATCGTGCCAATGCTAATACCAGCGCAATTTTAATCAATTCGGACGGTTGGATATGAATAAATCCCAGGTTTAACCAACGTTGTGCCCCCATACCTGTATGCCCAACAAATGTAACCAATACAATCATAATTAATGCAACCGCATAGATTAGATAAGCGGATTTTATCCATGTTTTAATATTGGTAAATGCTGCAAAAAAGAATACCCCAAATCCCAGAATAATTTTCATTAATTGTGACAGTGCAAACGGTCGCCAATTACCACCACCAGCCGAATACAGAACAACAATAGAAATTGCCAACACCATGCACATCGGTACAAACAACCCCCACGAAAAACGGCTTAATTTTTCATGGAACCCCATCATGTTTGCATTTGATACACGTGTCTGTCGTGACATGCTTATACGTTTCCTTTTAATAATTCCTTCATAACTGCGGCACAGGTTCGTGCGGCTGGACCACTGCCACCGGCGTGTTCTGTAACAACGCAAACCGCATATTTGGGGTTATCGGTTGGGGCATATCCAACAAACAAGCCATGGTTTCGCAATTGCCATTTTAATTGTTCGTTGGTCAAGACCCCACTAGCACGTTCCTTTTTTGAAATACTGCGTACCTGTGATGTTCCTGTTTTACCACCCATGCGTTTGCCATCAACATTTATCGCACTACCCACAGCGGTTCCACCCTTTTTTAAAACCATTTCTAGACCTGTCAGCACAGATTTTATATTTTTTTGTTGCAGGTTCATGCTTTCAAATCTGGGGCGGGTACCGTCCGCGATTAATCGTGGCACAACACGTTTATTTGAACACGCACGTGCCATCATAACAGATAACTGTAATGCATTTGCCAGAATAAACCCTTGGCCAATACCTGATATAACTGTGTCACCATGAACCCAGCCTGCACCGATATTTTTTTCTTTCCAATATCTATCTGGCATTATTCCAGCCATTTCACGTGACAGAACATCTTCCATGAATTTTTCAGTCAGTCCCAATCGCACCGCCATCTGTTTAATGGCATCAATTCCAATACGTAATGCAATCTGGTAAAAGTAAATGTCGCACGAATGTTGCAGTGCGCTGGCTAAATCAACCCATCCATGTCCCTTGTCTTCCCAGCAATGATACCGTCTGTCACCATAATCCCAATGTCCTGGACAAAAAATCTTTTCTTTTGGTGTGATTGCACCAGATTCCAAACCTGCCAATGCAACAACAATTTTAAATGTTGAACCTGGTGGATACAGCCCTTCTATTGCCTTGTTCATGAAAGGCTTGGCAATATCCCCACGCAGATTTTGAATATACTCATCCCCATCGTCTTCACGAAACATATTTGGATCAAAACTTGGGGTTGAAACCATGGCTAGTATATCACCTGTTGCGATATCTAATGCAACGCCACACCCAGATCTGTGTTGTGTTAATGCATCATACAAAACACGTTGTGCGTTATCATTAATCGTTGTCTTAATATTGTTCCCAGTTATCGGTGCGATAAATTGGGATTTGTCTTCACCTGTGATGCGTCCAACCGCATTTGTAATCATAACTGTCTGGCCTGCGACACCCTTCATTACATCATTAAATCTGGATTCCAGACCTGTTACACCTGTTGTCATAAAGGGTGCGTTTGGTACCGCGTTCTTTGGTTCGCCAACATATCCAAATATTTGTGCACCGGCCGGCCCCATTTCATAAATACGTGCGTATCCACTTTCTACATGCAACCCCGGCAGGTTCTTGGCCTGTAGTTTTGCCAGGTTTTTCCAATCGGTATTTTCGCTAACTAATACAGGTTGGAACTTTAATTGTTTGCGTATTTTTGCTTTGATTTTATCAACACGTTTTTGTCGCAGGTTTAATTCGTGTGCAACGGTTGCGATTAATTCATCTATATCATGTGCTTCTTCTGGAATTATATAAATTCGGTAAATTGGTGCATCACGTGAAATTGGGGTACCACTACGTGATAATATTTTACCACGTTCTGGCATATCAATTTGGATTCTATAAGAATTACTTTCACTTTTTTTCTTATAGTCTTGATAGTTAAACAATTGCATCTGCAACATACGCATAATCAACACAGATGTCAAAACCGCCCCACCGGTTAAAAACAAAGCACTGCGTCTATCAAAGGTGCGTGATACTTCTTTATCTATCATCTTGCATCCTTTGAATCAGTTTGGCACATGGTATATATAATGCACCCGTCCACAAAACAATCCACAATGCACGTGCAATATTTATAAAGGTAAAATTAGTAAATACTTGGATTAAAACACATACACCAAAAAATACCATAAATGCAGCCAATCCGTATTTGTCCATTCGTGTTATATCAATCCAGTTTTGAAAACTATTTATCGCAAAGAAAAAACAATACATTGCCAACCAAAAACACACACTTTCAAATTTGTAATCTATACAAATACACATTAATACTGAAAACAATGGAAACCAATTCACTGGCCTTACAAAAGAACAAATAAAAATTGGAATAATTGCCAATATTCCTGCTGGATTCCAGGTGGGGCTTGATAAACGCCACAGCCCAATTGTTAATAAAAAGGGTCCTGCAATTCGCAAAAAATTAATTACATTGCTTTTCATCTATATTCATTATGTGGCGTATCAAACTTTAATATTATTACACGTGACAGTTCTTTTGGACTTGCAACATCGACATCTGTTTCGTCAATCATATCACCCACAACCAGTCCTGCAGGCAGTACCCCTGAAATATTACTAGTGACCAGTTTGATTCCTTTTGATGGCTGAAACTCAGGATCGCTGAAAAATCCCATTGTTGGGTGTACTGAACCGTTTCCGGTCATAAAACCATAAACTTCTGACCCGACAACACGAACGGCTATGTTTGTATCTGCATCTGTCAATGCACGAACACGTGCAAAGTTTACTGCCACATCAATCACAATTCCCACCAATCGCATATCAGTTGTTGCAACCACCATACCACTTTCTATGCCATCACGAATACCACGATTTACCAGAAACGTATTGTGCCCCAATGCACTGTTGTCTTGTATAATATCTGCGATAATTGTATCACGTGGTTGTGCGTTGATGATATCCAGTTCGCGGTTTAACTTCTGGTTTTCCATAATCGCAATATCGCATTTGTCTTTATCAATAAGGGCTAAATCTAATCTTGCACGTAATTCTTCGTTTTCGGTTCGCAGTTGTGATATTTCTGCGGCTCCACCGATTGTGTTACCTATAACCCGAATTGGCCAAGTGACCACATCCCCAATGACCTGTGCAACAGGTACAACAACATGCCCTAATGCATTCATAATCGCATAGTCTGGCTTTGCAATCATCACATATATAAACAGCACAGGCAACACTGCGGCATGTGCAACTGCACGAATGATAGGGTATATTTTGGAAGATATGTTATTGTGTTTCATCGTGGGATACTTTACCCCCAAAAATAGCAAGATTCAATAAAAACTTGATTTTTCTTTTATTTATGCCACAATTAAGTCGGTCAAAGTGGCAGGCATTGCCATCAGACTACGAAAAATTATCTAATAACAAAGGGATATAAAATGCCAAAATTAAAGACTAAGTCGTACTTGAAAAAGCGCGCTTCTATGACTGCGACCGGTAAAATCCGTGTTGCACGTAACTCTCACAAGAAACTGTTGCGTAAAAAGTCTGCACGTGCAAACAAAGCGGGTGCAAAGCCACAGTATTTGAACGAAAACATGGTCGGACAGGCAAAAATGCTGGCACCATATGGTTTGAAATAAGGGGGTAACACGTCATGGCAAGAGTAAAACGCGGAACAACCGTAAAACAAAAACATAACAAGATATTGGCACGTGCCAAGGGTTACCTGGGCCGTCACCATTCAACATATCGTGCTGCCCGTGAAAAAACAGAAAAAGCGGGTCAGTATGCATATCGCGATCGTCGTGTAAAAAAACGCGAATTTCGTGGTTTGTGGATTGTTCGTATCAACGCTGCTGTACGCGCGAATGGTATGACTTATAGCCAGTTTATGAACGGCTTGAAGAAAGCTGGCGTTGCCCTGGACCGCAAGGTTTTGGCCGAAATGGCTTATGCAGGCGATGCAAACTTTGTAAAATTGGTTGAAACTGCGAAACGATTTACATGCACCGAAGGCAAATAATACCTTGTCGGTGGGTACTTGTTTTGTAATAATAAAAGCCGTCAATTGACGGCTTTTTTAATTCTAAGGTAAAATACAATGCACGAACAAATAAAGAACATAGAAACACTAGAAGAATTGCAGGCGTTATATACCGCAACATTTGGTAAAAACGGTACAATGACCGCACGCCTGAAAGAAATGAAAAATCTGGATAATGATGCACGTGCTGCATTAAATCTGGAAAATCAGACCCTGCGTGAATTATTCAAGACACGCCAAACAGAAATTGAAAATGCAGTAATGTTGGCAGGGTTGCAAAAACAAAAATTGGATGTTTCTTTAAATCCAATGCCTGAAAATCGTGGCACATTGCATCCTTTGACACAAAGTTTAACAGAAATATCTGCAATCTTGGAATCGTTTGGTTATACAATGTATACCGGACCCGAGGTAGAAGATGACTGGCATAACTTTACAGCCTTGAATACGCCATTGCATCATCCTGCCCGTGATATGCAAGACACATTCTTTTTGCCAAATGGCAATGTATTGCGTACCCAGACATCTGCAATTCAAATTCGTGCAATGGAAACAAATGGCGTGCCAATTAAAATGTTTGGTATTGGTTCAACATATCGTAAAGAAATGGATGCAACACACAGTCCAATGTTCCACCAAATCGAAGGGTTGTATATTGATAAAAATATTACCATGTCGGATTTAATCGCGGATGTTCGTGCGTTTTTATCGCGTTATTTTGGTATGGATAATATAGAGTTGCGTATTCGCCCATCTTACTTCCCATTTACAGATCCATCTATTGAAATTGACCTGAAATGGAAGAATGATAAATGGTTGGAAATTATGGGGGCCGGTATGGTTCATCCAAATGTATTGCGTAATTGTGGTATAAATCCAGATGAATATCAGGGGTTTGCCTTTGGTTTTGGTTGGGACAGATTGGCAATGTTAAAGTACGGCCTGAACGACATTCGTCAGTTCTATGACAGTGATGTTCGTTGGTTGCGTGGTGCAGGATTCTAATACGGGGGAAAAGATTATGAAATGGACTTATGATTGGTTAACAGAATACTTAAAAACAGACGCATCTGTGGATGCTATTGCGGATACCCTGACCCGTATCGGCCTAGAGGTAGAGGATGTACAATCACCGATTGCGCCAATTGCAGCCAAAATCGTTGAATGTAAACCACATGAAAACAGTGATCATTTGCATGTGCTGATGGTTGATGATGGCACTGGCACATTGCGTCAGGTTGTATGTGGTGCGCCCAATGCCCGTGTTGGATTGGTTTCTGTGCTGGCAATCCCAGGGTGCATTATTGACGGTCATGAAATCCAGTCTGGTAAACTGCGTGGTGTTGTGTCAAACGGTATGATGTGTTCTGCACGTGAATTGGGTATTGGCGATGACCACAGTGGTATTATTGAATTGCCGGCCGATTCCATAATTGGGGCACCTGTTGTTGACATGCCAACTGTCTTTGATGCAGGTATCACACCAAACAGACCCGACTATTTATCTGTTCGTGGTATTGCACGTGATTTATCTGCCGCAGGTTTGGGCGAATATATCACGCCAAAAGATAATGTATTTCAGGCAATATCTGGCACACGTCATGTTAATATTCAAACTGACAAATGTCGTGCATATAAATTGATGGAAATTCATAACATCACAGTTAACCCCAGCGATAAGGTAATTGCATCACGACTGACTGCAATTGGTATCAACCCAAAGAACGCACCTGTCGATGCAACAAATTATATTTGCTACGATATGGGCCAGCCTATGCATTGCTTTGATGCAGACCAAATCGATGGTGATATTATTGTGCGTTCTGCCGCAGATGGTGAAGCGTTTACTGACCTGTTTGGTAACGAACATAAATTGTCCACGAATGATATGGTAATTGCAGACGCGTCTGGGATTTTGGCGTTGGCGGGTGTGATTGGTGGTGCACGTGGTGCAACCACTGTTGACACAAAAAATATCATATTGGAATCTGCGTATTTTGATCCTGTATCTGTTCGCAAATCTGCAAAGCGATTGGGAATATCAACAGATGCGTCATACAGATATGAACGTGGTATTGACCCAACAATAACAGGGGCTGCAATTATGCGTGCGGCAAAAATTATTATGGACGCATGCGGTGGTGACGTTGTGTGTGCGTATGGTGCAGGTACAGACACCGCCCCAGATGTCAAAATTAAATACACGCCATCTTACTTTAATAAAATGGTTGGATTTGATTTATCCCCACAAACACAACAAGATATCTTGTCGCGTCTGGGTTATGATATAAAAATCAGTGGTGATAAATGGACAGTAACACCACCTGCATCACGTGTTGATGTTCAAATCCCAGAAACAGTTGTTGCAGATTTAATCCGTATCTATGGCTATGATAAAATCGCAGTATCTGCAAAACATACAACTGGCAATGCACGACCACATGATATGGCGGAAATGAATATAAAAACATTATTGGCGTCACGTGGCTTGAATGAATGTCGTTCATTTGGTTTTGGGAATCTTGCAACAGAGCAGTTGTTAACAGATAAACCAAATGTAAAGATTGCAAATCCAATTACTGCGGATTTTGATACACTGCGTAACACATTATTGTTTGGCCTGTTAAGTGCTGTATCAAATAATGAAAAGCGTGGCTATCCAGATTTGAACCTGTTTGAATTGGGGACGGTATTTGATGGTGATATGCCAACGGCCCAGCATACGTCATTATGTATTGTTCGTACCGGCAACACATCCCCACGTCATTGGACATCACGCAATCGTGCGGTTGATATTTATGATGTCAAGGCGGACTTGATTGCTTTATTACAGGGGCAAAAGTTTACAGTATCTACGGACGATGCACCATCATGGGCGCATCCATATCGTTATGGTGCGTTGTATCAGGGTAAAACCAAGATTGCAGAATTTGGTGAACTGCATCCATCGGTTGCAAAAAAACTGCGTATCAAGACAAATACGGTTATTGCGATTGTCGAAGATGTGACCAAATTACCATCACGTCGTATGGGGCGTCAACCGGTCTTGACTGATTTTCAGCCAATTACCCGTGACTTTGCGTTTATTGTAAATGCAGACGTGCCGGCAGATCGATTGGTTTCAACTGCGCGCAGTGCAGACTCCCGTATTACAGATGTAATTGTCTTTGATGCGTTTGATATGGGTGATGGAAATAAATCTATTGCCTTTACAATCACAATTCAACCAACAGATAATATGACAGATACAGACCTGTTGTCTTTACAGGACGGTGTTATTAAATCTGTTGAAAACAAATGTGATGCACGTATACGCGATAAATAAAAATGTTAAGAAAAAGCCGGTAAACACCGGCTTTTTTTATATCTTTTTGTCGGGTGCCTTGCACCATTTTGCAACCACACATTTTTCACATTCTGGTCGCAGTGCTTTGCAAACATACCGTCCATGTAAAACCATTACATGATTTACAATTGGGTGATATTTTTTTTGGATTTTTTCTAATAATTTGCGTTCTACCTTCTCTGGTGTATTGTCGGCATCGTCAACCCAACCGTATCTGTGTGCATTGCGGAAAACATGCGTATCAACACCGATGTTTGGTGCGTGCCACAAAACATTGCATACAACATTCGCGGTCTTTTGCCCAATACCCGGCAGTTTCATTAACGCATCACGATTATGATATTTTTCTGGAAAAGTATCTGTAATATTTTCTGCAACTAATTTTTCGGCCAACGCAATAATATTTTTGGCCTTGTTATTAAAGAAAGAAATAACCTTGATATGATTTTTCAATCCTTCAATCCCCAGTGCCAGCATTTTATCCGCGGTGCCTGCCACACGAAATAGCTCAGGGGTCACTTCGTTTACCTTTTTATCGGTCGCCTGGGCAGATAAAATAACCGCCACCGCAAAGTTAAATTCATTTGTATGAAACAGTTCCGACCGTATCGTCATATCAACTGTATCGGGAACCAATTCAAAATATCTTTGCGGTGTCAGTGCCATTTATTTCATCTTTCTGTGTCCACGAATATAGGCTAATATTTCTGCGTTTTGCTCTTTTACAATCCGCAGATTATCCAATATTGCATGTTCTGTTTGTGTTGTCTTCATTTGAAATACGCAATACCCAGGTGTTAAAACACGACACTCGCCATTGCTTGCCACCATATGTTTGCATGATTCTGGGTATTGTTCAGGATAATAGTATTTCATACATGTTGTCATAACTTACCTCTTATGCCTTTTGAACGGATATTGCCAATGAATATCCTTCGATATCGGTTGCCTGTGCCGATAAAATCACCGCCACCGCAAAGTTAAATTCATTTGTATGAAACAGTTCCGACCGTATCGTCATATCAACGGTCGGCGGAACAGTTTCAAAATATTGTGCCGGTGTCATTATTTTAATTTTTGTAATTGTTGTAATGCCAATTCTTCTATAATATTTTTGTTTTGTTCTAAGATTTTTAGATTTTGCTCCTTTACAATCCGCAGATTGTCCAATATCGCATGTTCTTCTTTGCCCAGATGCAGCATATATGGACATAGCCAATCTCTGGTGCATCTGCCACTGGCCGGAATCATATGGTCGCATTTTGGGTATGGGACCTCTGCATAGAAAAAGCGTTCACAAAACTTTTCTTTCATAACTTACACCTTTATTCTTTGTTTACAGATATTGCCAATGAATATCCTTCGATATCTGTTGTGTATTCACCGTCGCCTGCAAACATTTCAACGATCAGTGCATCACGCATGATACGTTTTTTGTGTTGCTCGATTGCAATGCTTAATGCAGGGTCGGCTGTATATGTCATGCTGATTCTGTCTGAAACATCCAGTCCTGCAGTTTTACGTGTATCTTGGATGAAACGCAATGCATCGTTTGCCAGTCCTTCTGCAACCAAATCTGCGGTCACGTCTGTATCCAGTACAACAACCGCGGTATTATCTGGCAAACCTGCACCTGTCACACCGTCACGCATATTCAGGCGCATTTCAAATTCGTCTGCGTTTAATTCGTGGCCTGCAACCTGCAGTTTGTCACCTGCAACTGTGTAATCACCACGTTTGACGGCTGGAATAATTTCCTTTAACGCCCCACCTAAACGTGCGCCAATCTTTGGTGTAATCAGGTAAACAAAACTGTCTGCAACATTTGCAACATCTGCATCAAATTTAACAGATTTTACATTCAGTTCGTCTTTGATGATGTCTGCATATTCAGGCATATCTGCCCCTGCAACCGTCAATGAATTCAATGGCAGACGATTGCGCAGTTTATATTGTTCACGCAACTGTTTACCGGTTGAAACAATCATCTGTACGCGACGCATATCGTCAACGATTTTGTTGTCAACTGTACCTGCCACTGGGAAGTCTGTCAGGTGAACAGATTCTGCCCCCGTCAGATTGGTATAGATATATTCTGTCACAAATGGTGCAAATGGTGCCAATGTTCTGCACAGTACAGTCAGTACAGTGTACAATGTATCAAACGCATCCTGTTCTTCATCCCAGAAACGTGCGCGACCACGTCTGATGTACCAATTGTTCAAGATATCCAAGAAACGTGTAAACTCTTTGATTGCATAGTCAGGTTTATATTCTTCCAATGCCTTGGATACAACATCAACCAAAACATTTAGTTCTGCCAAGATATATTTATCCAGTGCATTTGTTGGGTTTACCATTTCTTTTGCAACGATATTGCCTGCGTTTGCATACAATGTAAAGAAGTGATACGCATTCCACAATGGTGTTTGAATTGTCTTTGTTGATTCAACGAAAACCTTGCCTTCTTTATCAACAGGTACTGGTTCTGCCTTCATAAAGTTAGACCCCAGAACATACAAACGTACTGCGTCTGCACCGTATTGCTCAATCTGTTCACTTGGGTCAACAAAGTTACGCAATGATTTCGAGAACTTCTTTTTATTTTCATCAACAACCATACCGTTTGCGGATACTGCCATAAATGCAGGTTTATCAAACAATGCTGTTGCCAATACCATCAGTGCATAGAACCAACCACGTGTCTGGTCTTGACCTTCGATGATATAGTCGGCTGGGAATGTTGCGTTGAACTTGTCAACGTTTTCAAATGGATAGTGCAATGATGCCCATGGCATAGAACCACTTTCAACCCAGCAGTCTAATACGTCTGGTATACGTACCCATCCGTCTTTGGTTAATTTATCTAATGTTGGACGATGCAGGTCTTTGATTTCCACACCAAAGAATTCTTCTAATTCTGCGATTGAACCAAAGATTTTAAATTCACCATCTTTTTCCCAAATTGGCAATGGCATACCCCAGAAACGGTTTCTGGAAATTGACCATGGACGCGCATTTTCAATCCATGAACGGAATCTTTCGCCTGCAGATGTCCAATTAACTTTTTCATTATTGGCAATCAGTTTTTCTTTAATTTTTGGCACGTCGATATACCAAGAATCTGTCGCACGATAAATCAACTTTTCCTTTGAACGGTCACCAAATGGATAACTGTGCTTGTACTGTTCTTTCTTTATCAACTTGCCATTTGATTTCAGCCAATCCAAAATTGCAGGTGTTGCTGCAAAGATGTTTTGACCTGCGAAATCCACTACTTCATCTGTAAAGTTTCCATAGTTATCAACATTTAACAAAACAGGGAACTTTGGGTCAATTGCCTTGGCTGCCCAAAAGTCATCTGCTCCGTATGCTGGTGCGATGTGAACGATACCTGTACCGTCACTGTCGGAAACATAATCCGCAGGAATTACTTGATACAACAAATCCGACTGACCTGCATAATATGGGAACAGTGGTGTATAATGCATGCCGGCCAATTCACTACCGGTCACACGACCGATTTCAGTTGTGTTTGCGAATTGCTTTTCATATGCCTTCAGACGGCTTTCTGCAATTACATAAACTGCACCATCTGTATCTTGCATACGCAGATAAACCATATTTGGATTGACGGCCAGCGCACTGTTCGCGGGCAATGTCCATGGTGTTGTTGTCCATGCAATCACGCGGTCACCATTTTCCAATTCAAACCAAACAGTCACTGCATCATCAACAATTTCACGATAATCTTGTGATGCCTCGGAATTAGAAACAACTGTACCATTGACCCAGTCAAATGGATTTACGCTATAATCTTTATATAACAAACCTTTTTCATACAAAGACTTCAGTGTCCACAGCATAGATTCCATATAGTTTTTATCCATGGTTTTATATCCATAGCCTTCACCGATATCAACCCAGCGGCCCATACGTGTAATAAATGCATTCCATTCGTTTGTATATGTCATAACGTCTGTTCGGCACATATCGCAGAATGCGTTAATACCATCTTCGGCAACAATGTTTTTTGCACTTCTGCCCTGCTTTTTTTCAACCGAGTTTTCAGCCGGCAACCCATGGCAATCCCACCCAAGTTCACGTGAAACATGGCGGCCACGCATTGTTTGAAAACGTCCCACCATATCTTTTACAACCGACACACCCAAATGACCCCAGTGTGGTGTACCGTTTGCAAATGGGGGACCATCATAGAAAGAAAATGGACGACCAGACTTAGTGCGGTCCAGTGATTTATGGAATGTACCCTCTTCTGCCCACTTCTTTAACATCTGTTGTTCTAACGCAGTAAAATCTGCACGTGCATCTGTTTTTTTGTACGACATATTCTTTTCTACCCTGTGTTTTATATTAAAAATGGGCGCATATGCGCCCCAGCCACCGCCAAAGCGCGTGCAGCCATTATTTAATAATAATTATTGTTGTTTGTTTCATCGCACACCAGAATACACCGAATAAAATCAAAATACAAGTATTTTATACGTCTCGTGTCCCTTCGGGGCAATTAATTATTTTGAAACATTTCTATCCCCCCAAACAAAATATAGTATTTATTATAAAAAACACTTGACAAACATAAATAAAGTACTATGTTAAAACACGAAATGTAAACAAAGGTGAGTAATATGTCTCAAAAAGGTATGACCTTGCAAGATATTTTGAATGTAATTAATACGGCAGATGTTATTACAACATGGCCATATGAATATCGTGCATCATCTGGTGACCAGATGGTAATGGTATTTTTGGATTCCAAGGGGGAAGTGTCCCACCTGTCCACAGATTTTATCGAAGGAATTGGCTTAAATCATGTTCCTGTTCATAACAGTATTAAAAACTTGTTGCTAAGAACAATCCATGCACGCAAATATAAATTGTATGGATTGCAACAAAACAATATTTCTGTTAAAACACGATAAAATAAATCTCCTTTAGTTGTTTGGTGGTAAAAAAAAGACCCAGAAATGGGTCTTTTTTTAACTGGTGCCGGTAACAGGACTTGAACCTACGACCCCCTCATTACGAATGAGATGCTCTACCAACTGAGCTATACCGGCAATCGCACCGACTATAAATCATTACCAAAATAATTTCCAGTAGTTTTTTATAGTATCTGTTTTAACTACGTATTTTGCGTAGCACAACCATAATACCGGCCGGTGTCATGCCTGGAATGCGTGACAGGGCAGCGATATTTTCTGGTCGTGTTGCATTCAATTTTTCAACCAATTCATTCGTCAGTCCGGCCAAACCCGTATATTGAAAATCTGTTGGTATCTTCATTTCTGCATCACGCTTGTACGCAGCAATTTCACGTTCGTTGCGTGCGATATATCCTGCATACATTTTATCATTTTCCTGACGGCGTGTTTCTAAATATTCTGCTTTGATGGCATAATCAAACGCATCCTGTAATCCTAAATCTAATACTTTGGGCATCATTCTGTGTAATGCATTATCGGCCCGCAGGTGCAGTCTGTTTTCAGCACGTGATGTAAACATACGATATGGTTCGTCAATTCCCAGTGTGGTTATGTCGTCAATTAAAACGCCAATCATAGATTCTGTTCTATCTAAAACCAGTGGCTTTTTATCCAACACAAATGCTGCGGCGTTCATCCCTGCGACCATACCTTGGGCGGCGGCTTCTTCGTATCCAGATGTGCCGTTAATTTGGCCTGCAAAGAATAAGTACGGATAATCCTTGGATTGTAATTTATGGTTTAATCCACGTGCATCAATTGCGTCATATTCAATGGCGTACCCATATTTAACAATTTCTGCATTTTCTAATCCTGGGATACTGTGAATCCATGCGTCCTGTGTGTCCTTGCCAAAACTGGTTGAAATACCATTTGGGTAAATCAGTTCGCTATTAAATCCTTCTGGTTCTAAAAACACATGGTGTGTTTTGTGTTCTGGAAAACGCATAACCTTGTCTTCCAGACTTGGACAATATCTGGGGCCTGTGCCACGAATGTCGCCATTATACATGGGTGCGTTTTTTATATTATCACGAATAATTTGATGCGTTTCTTCGGTTGTGTGTGTGATATAACACACTTCTTCTTTGTTTGTGTTTCTGTGGGAAATGTTCTTTTCATCCCACGAAAACCAATCGTGTGGCGTGTCACCTGGTTGAACCTCGCATACAGAAAAGTCAATAGACGACCGTTTGATTCTTGCTGGTGTCCCCGTCTTTAGTCGCAACATACGAAAGCCCAGTTTTTCTAAAAACGCAGTTGTTGTTGTGTCGCCCGTCTGGTACGACCCATCATCCTGCATACGACCAGATGGAATCTTTTCATCCCCACGTGTAACCATACCATTCAAGAATGTGCCAACCGTAAATACAATTGCACCTGCCTTGTACTTGCCGTTTACAATCTTTTCGCTGTGAATAATATCTGTCACAGATTCATATGCGATTTGAATTGTAGTTTCGTCTAATATGTCAACAACGGCATTGTGGTACATTGTACGATCGATTTGTGTGCGTAGTGCCTGTGTTGCAGGTCCATGTGTCGCATTCAGTGTTCGCCAGTGAATACCCGCCCTGTCGGCGGCCATTGGCATAACCCCGCCAAATGCATCGATTTCCGCAACCATTTGTGATTTGCCAGGTCCCCCAATGCTGGGGTTGCAAGATAATGCACCTAAATCTGTTTTTGATTTTGTAATCAATAACACGCTTGCACCATATCGGTATGCAGACATGGCGGCCTCTACACCGGCATGTCCACCACCTATAACAATCACATCAAAATATTGCAGATTATTATTCATTAAAAACGTCCCATTCCGCCATTTACATGCAATGTTTGACCATTGATGTATGATGCCTCGTCTGATGCCAAGAATACGCATGCGTTTGCGATATCATCTGGTTGGCCAAATCTGCCGGCTGGAATCTGTGCCAAATAAGACTTCTTTAATTCTTCGGGCAAAACATCTGTCATTGGTGTTTCGATAAAACCCGGTGCGATTGCGTTTGCGGTGATGCCACGTGATGCAACCTCGGCTGCGATGGATTTGGTCATTGCAATCATACCACCTTTACTTGCTGCATAGTTTGCCTGACCTGGGCCCCCAATCGTGCCGATGATGGATGCCATGTTTATAATACGACCAAAACGATTTTTCATCATAGGCATAATTACTGCACGACACATTTTAAAGCAAGAACGCAGATTTGTATTGATGACTTCGTCAAATTGTTCATCTGTCATACGCATTAATAATGTATCACGTGTGATACCTGCGTTGTTAATCAAGATGTCAATCTTGCCTGCTTTTTCAATTGTGTCCATAACCAATTCGACTGCACCGCCTTCGGCTGCTAAATCACATGGGATTTTAATATATTCGTCACCAAACTCTGCATCTAATTTTGCAGTATTGCGACCTGATACAACAACAGTTGCACCTGCCTGTTTCATTTTGCGTGCGATTGCACCACCAATACCACCTGTTGCACCTGTAATCAGTGCGACCTTGCCTGTTAAATCAAACATAATTATATCTCCAATTTCTTTGCGGTTATTTTATCTGTAATTCTTGAACATAAGCCTGTCAGTACACTGCCTGGTCCAACTTCTATCATTTCTGTAATGCCCATATCAGCCATTGTCAAGACGCTTTCACGCCAACGTACACCGTGTGTCATTTGATATGCCAACGCTTCTTTGATTTCGTTTGTATCTGTCAAAGGTGTGCATGTTTTATTTGAAATGATTGGGACACACAATTCATTAAATGTGGTGTTTGCCAATGCAGTCTGCATCGCAATCATTGCAGGTTCTTGGATACGGCAATGAACCGGTACAGACAACGCCAAAGGCATTGCACGTTTTGCACCTGCTTCTTTTGCCATCGCCATTGCGCTTTCAACCGCGTCACGTGCACCAGATATTACGACCTGACCTGGGGAATTGTCGTTTGCGACATCGCAGCCGGCCTGATCGCAAATATCACGCAAAGCATCTATTTCCATACCCATAACAACTGCGGTCAATCCTTGTCCGACAGGTACAGCGGTCTGCATTGCATTACCACGTGCACGCAGTAATTTTGCAGTATCGCCAACTGACAATGCACCTGCTGCACACAGGGCGGTATATTCACCCAAGGAATGCCCTGCAACATATTCTGGAATCTCTTCGCCTGATGCACGTAACATTGCAATAGATGTTGCCATAATTGCAGGTTGCACATTTGCGGTCAGTGTCAATTCATCCGCAGGTCCTTCAAAAATAATTCGTGACAGTTTTTCGCCCAATGCGTCATCAACCTCGTCAAAGACGGCACGTGCATTTGCATTGTTTTCGTACAACTCACGCCCCATCCCGACACTCTGTGCACCTTGGCCAGGGAATACAAAAATCTTAGACATAAATAACCTTTTTTCTAAATTGCTGTGCCTATTATAGACAATTTTTACCCAATCGCAAATACAATAATATATGATTGACTAAGGGTGTTTTTGTATTATAATCCCCCTGCTAATAAATATAAGGATTAAAATAATGGTTAACTATTTTTGTACAAAGGATGTATGGGATAATTGTCCGCATCGTGATATAAATGACGGTTGTGCAAACGATGCGACAAAGTGTTCATATCGTATTGCTATATCAAGTTATAATAATCGACAGGTTGTTATATCACGTGCTGGTTTAAATATGCCAAGCGTTGCACAAATTGTTCGTAAAAAAAATACCCGTCAAAAATAAAGGTGAATATATGGCAGACAAGATTCAAGTATATTTAACATATAGCGGTGGCGAACCTATCAAACTTGGTCGCCCTGTTTCATTGCAACGTGCTGTTGAAATGACACGTTCTTTTGCGCGTGGTGCATCTGCGTGTATCCCAGGCGGTACTGCCGAATTGGATTATGAACCTGACTCCAAGAAAAATGGCAGACTGGTTTTTGAGTTGCCATACAACAATTTCATGAAGTTTACGTGTGATAAGTGTATGGGGGCATGTGTTGTAATTCCATTGGATGCAAAAAACAAGATGAATGCATGTCGTGAACATTTGCGTTCTGGTCATTGCAAAGATCCGTTTATCTCATCGATAATTGGTCATGGCATTTATCCAACGAAATACAACAAAACACGCTAATAAGATTGTTAAAAAAGACCGGCTTTTGCCGGCTTTTTTATACTTTTTTTCGTATCGAAAACTCACACCCACAATAGTTTTGGCGATAAAAATCTGTATCACGATTTATCTGTAAACGTAAATTATTGTCCCATTTAATTGGCAAATATTTAATATCGCCACACACTGATTGTGCAGCCATATCAACCTGGGATTGGTCTTTGTGTCTTGATACACCCAAAACACTGGCAATGGCGTTGTATCCGTTATCTTGTGCGAACTGTACGGCACGACCAAAACGATATGCAAAGCATATGCCACATCTTGCACCACGTTCTGGTTCTGTCTCTAAACCACGAACCGCATCACGCCATGCGTCATGGTCGTATTCTAGTACCGCATACTTTACCCCCAAAGAATCACAGTATTTAATCTGTTCATCTAATCTTTTTTTGTATTCGCTTTCTGGAAAAATATTTGGGTTGTAAAACAAAACTATAAAGTCATCCACGCCTGGTATATCCCCCTTTGCCAGTTGTTCAATTGCACCACTGCTACATGGTGCACAACAAGAAACCAAAACCAAACATGTACGATTCATTATTTTATCTTTATGCGTGTTAATGCACGATTTGTACGCAATTTCTGTGCACGCAACATTATTTGGTGTGCATGTTCTCTGGCATCTGTTGTTGGCAGGTCCAGTCTTAAAATTGGTGTGTTGTTTTTACACGAATAATTTACCTGATTGTGTGGCAATCTGGAACGAATGTATTCAACAAATTTGCAATTTATTGGATTCCTACACAATGGAAAATCATTGCATTTTTCGCACCTATAGAAAGATATAAACGCCACCTTTCTTGGTTCTTGTGTTTGTGTGTATCCAATAACTTTAATTTTTCTGCCTGTGTTATTTAACATTTGTATTCTGACCCTATTTCTGTACTGTTATCTAATTCTATAATATTTTTATCTTCTGCATCCCCTTGCCCCAGTTCATATGCAGAACACATCATCCCAAATGATTCAACGCCTGCAACTGTACGTTGTGCCATTGGTTTTTTTGCCCCCGGTAATTTACATCCAACAGGTGCAAACACACTGCGTAATCCCGCATGTACATTTGGTGCACCACATACAACCTGAATTGCATCACCACCTGCATCAACAGATAATACATGCAAATCTTCACGTGTCGGATGCTTTTCAACAGACATAATTTCTGCAACAACTGGCTTTGGTGTATCGTCTGCCTTTTTAACAGTATATTTTTCATTCAAGGCCACAATCATTTCATCGTCAATACGATTGAACAGATTTTCTGGTACTGTAAAACCTTCCCCGTCCGTAATTCTGTGTTCGTATTCTGTTGGCCAGCTCAGGTCTTTTGTGTTTGCAAAGATTGCCTGCATTTTTGCTGCTGCATTTGGAATGATTGGTGCGGATACGCGTGCGAATAAATCTATCATCTGGAAACATTCATTCAATACACGCCCTGCCCCATCTGTGTCGCCGTTCTTTACCAATGTCCATGGTTCCATTTTGGTCATATATTCATTACCAATTGCATATAAACCACGTAATGCAGCGATTGCACTTCTAAACTCGCATGCGTCTAATGCGGATGTCAATTCTTGTAGCTTCGCGTTTATTTCTGTTTTTAACTCATGATTTTTTTTACCAGACGCAGGAACTGTATTACCAAAGTTTTTGGCGGTTAATTTGCATACGCGTGAAACAAAGTTCCCCAACATACCATTCAGGTCTTTGTTAACAATATCTGCAAAACGTGCGATGGTAAAGTCTGTGTCATCTGTCTCTGGTGCAGATGCAATCAGGGCATAACGCCAATAGTCGGCTGGTAATTCACCAATTGCATCGTTTAAAAATATGCCATTACCTGTTGACTTAGAAATCTTGGCACCATTAAAGTTCAAGAAATTAAATCCTTTTAATACGTCAACTGTTTTCCAGTTTTCATTCATTGCCAATTCTTGGGCTGGGAAAAAGATTGAATGGAATGACACGTTATCTTTGGCCATAAATTGTGTGTAATGCACATCATCACCACCATGCCACCAATCAGCCCAGTTTTCATTTGCCGCCTGTGAAATAGACACGTATCCCCATGGTGCATCAAACCAAACATAGAAAACCTTATTTTCGTAGCCTGGCTTGTTAACAGGTACACCCCATTTAATATCACGTGTAATTGGGCTGTCTTGCAGGCCTTCGCTTAACCATTTATTTGCGATTGCCAATGGTGTTTTTGGCCACCCTTTTCGTGAATCAATCCATGTACGTAATGCGTCTTGCATTGCGCTGGTGCGGAAATACATGTGTTTTGTTTCACGCATTTCAACGGGTGAATCTGGGTTAACCGCACTGCGTGGATTTATCAGTTGTTCTGGTTCCAGTGTTGCACCGCACTTTCCACATTCGTTTCCATATGCACCGTCAAATCCACATCTTGGACATGTGCCAATAACAAATCTGTCTGCCAAGAACATTTCATCTTTTATTGAATAAGGTTGAACAGATGATTTTTCAACCAACATCCCCTGTTCTTCTAATCTCAGGAATAATTTTTGGATTAATTCTTCTTGTAATTTTGTATGTGTGCGTCCGTACAAATCAAACGACAGATTAAAATCACGAACCGATTGTTCATGTGCGTGGCGATATTTATCAACATATTCTTCAATTGGCATGCCTTCTTTCATTGCACCGATTTCACTGGTTGTGCCATGTTCGTCCGCCCCACCGATATACAGCACATCACGTCCCATTGCACGACAAAAACGGGCGTACACATCACTTGGTAACAAACAGCCAACTAAATGCCCTATGTGCAAATTGTTATTTACATATGGTAATGCCGAGGTAATAAGATATTTTTTTGCCATTGTTTTAATCCTTGTTAAAAAAAACAGACGCCAACGGGGCGTCCACAATGATTCCCGTTGATTTTTTGAAAAGATTATTTGTGCATTCGCATTTTTTTATATTTCCTTCAAAGAAGATGGTGGGTGGTATTGGACTCGAACCAACGACCTTTACGATGTCAACGTAACGCTCTAACCAACTGAGCTAACCACCCATAAAGCCAAGTGATTATAACAGACATTTTTTCAAATGCAAGTTATTAGTGACAAATAAACAAAGTGCGACAACTGCCGCACTTTGTTATCAAGACCTATTCTTCTTTCTTTAAAAACTTTTCCAACCATTTATTGTCAAAGTTCAATTGTTTTACATCCTTGTTCTTTAATAACCTGCGTTGTAAAGGTATGGTTGTTTTGACGCCTTCGATTACAAATTCGTCCAATGCACGTGTTGCACGCATTATACATGCCGGTCTGTTTGGTGCATGTACAATTAACTTTGCAATCATAGAATCGTATGTTGGTGGAATAGTGTATCCAGTATAAACTGCACTATCTACACGAACGCCCATCCCACCCGCAGGTGCATACAATGTTATTTTGCCTGCGTTTGGAATAAATGTTTCTGGATCTTCGGCATTGATGCGAAATTCGATTGCGTGACCATTTGGGATAACGTTGGACTGGGTGTATCCTAACTTTTCACCGGCAGCAACACGAATTTGTTCGCGTACCAAATCAACGCCATACACCATTTCCGTAACTGGGTGTTCAACCTGCAATCTGGTGTTCATTTCCAAGAAATAAAACTTGCCATCTTCGAACATAAACTCAAAAGTACCGGCATTTGTGTATCCCATTTTCTTGGCGGCTGTCTTGCAGACTTCTATCATATCGTCACGTTGTTTTTGTGATAATATTGCCGCCGGACATTCTTCCATAACCTTTTGGTTGCGTCTTTGCAGTGAACAATCACGTTCGCCAAAGATTACAACGTTGCCATGTTTATCACCCAACACCTGGAATTCAATATGTCGTGGGTGTGTTAATAATTTTTCCATGTACAAAGTGTCGTCACCAAATGCAGATTTTGCTTCGTTCTTGGTCAGGTTGTATGCCTCACTCATTTCATCTGCACACATAACTGGACGCATACCACGTCCGCCACCACCGGCCGCGGCCTTTAACATAATTGGATATCCAATCTTTTCTGCAACGTCCAATGCATCTTCTAATGACTTTAATGCCCCTTGTGACCCCGGCACCACCGGCAGGCCGCATTCAATCGCTGTTTGTTTTGCATTAACCTTGTCACCCATTTTTACAATCATATCTGGGCTGGGGCCAATCCAAATCATACCATGTTGTTCAACCTTGCGTGCAAAGTCTGCACGTTCAGACATAAAGCCGTAACCCGGATGAATTGCATCTGCGTTGGTCAACAATGCGGCGGTTAAAATAGCAGATTCGTTCAAATAAGAATCACGTGCAGGTCCCGGTCCAATGCAAACAGATTCATCTGCCAATTGCACATGCATTGCGTCTTTATCAACGGTTGAATACACCGCAACTGTACGGATACCCATGTCACGGCATGCACGAATAATACGCAGGGCGATTTCCCCACGATTGGCTATCAAAACTTTTTTTATTTGTGACATATTTTTCTATTATTCAATTACAATCAAAGGCTGGTCAAATTCAACGGCTGCACCATCATTTACCAGTATTTCTTTTACAACACCATCTTTATCAGATTTAATTGGGTTGAATGTTTTCATGGCTTCTACCAATGCGACTGTGTCACCTGTTTTAACGGCTGTGCCAACTGTGACAAATGGCTTTGCACCTGGTTCTGGTGCCAAATATACAACACCAACCATTGGTGATTTCAGCATGTGGCCACAAACTGCATTTTTTACACATTCAATTTTTTCTACCTTTGCTTCCCCACCTGCTGGTGCAGATGCAACAGCAACAGTCTGTTGTTTAGACAGGTGAATATGTTTGCGATATACGCCAAATAAAAACTGGCGTTCCAAGTTCAGTTCTGTAATTCCCATATCATCCATGATTTTCGACATAGATTCAACGGTTGCACGAAATGACATCTTTAATCCTTTATCTATAATTTACGTCATGCACAGATTAAAATTGTACCATAATCATACGCATTGTCAAGGCACAGGGTCGTATCCGCACCCACCCCATGGGTGACATCGACAAATCCGCTTTAACCCCATCCAAGAGCCACGTATTGCCCCATGTTTTTGAATTGCTTGGCGGGCATATTCGCTGCACGTTGGGGTAAAACGACATGCGGCCCGTCCCCCTGTAATCGGGGAAATAGCACTTTGATAAAAGCGTATCATACAAATTGCCAGTTTTTGTGAAAACGATAATTTATTCTGCATTGTTTATCAATTTAGACAGGTAATTCAGTGCTTTTTTCATTGCAACACGACCAGATTGTCTGTCCGCAATCAAAATGTCACGTCTAATTACAAAGATATAATCCCACGCATTTTGCATCATGTCTTCATTGTGTGCGATCCAGTCACGTAATACACGTTTTGCACGATTGCGGTCCACCGCGTGTTTAAAAGTCTTTTTTGTAACAATCATGCCATACCTTGCATCTTCTGGGTATTTGGCAGGTTTTGCCCGCACCAAGAAGTAAGCACAACGTGCCGTTGGGGCATCATCCCCGGTGGCAAAGTCCGCATGTCTTTTAATTGTATCTCGCATCATAGTGGGCATATCATACCACAATATATAATAAGTCAAATAATTTTATGTGCTTGCCTTGATTTTTTGCATATCGTGCTTTATAGTTCAAAAAAATCATAATTCATGGGGAAAAATATGTATAACTGGCTGATGAAATTTTTTTCTGCTGATATGGCGATTGACCTGGGAACGGCAAATACGCTGATTTATGTCAAAGGTCGCGGTATCGTATTAAATGAACCTTCTGTGGTTGCGGTGGCTGAAAACCGTTTGATGGGTCGTAAAGAAATATTGGCTGTTGGAACCGAAGCAAAACAAATGTTTGGTCGTACACCTGGTACAATATCTGCGGTGCGTCCATTACGTGACGGTGTTATTGCGGACTTTGAAGTTGCCGAAGAAATGATTAAATATTTTATTCGCAAGGTTCATCACAAAAATCCATTGGCGGCCCCACTGATTATTATTTGTGTGCCGTCATGTGCAACCCAGGTGGAACGTCGTGCGATTCAAGAAGCGGCTGATGCAGCCGGTGCCCGCAAGGTGTTTATTGTCGAAGAATCAACTGCGGCGGCTATTGGTGCGGGGTTGCCTGTTGAAAAACCTGTTGGTTCAATGGTTTTAGATATTGGTGGTGGCACGACAGAGGTTGCAGTTATGTCCCTGGGCGGTATCGTGTATTCAAATGCGGTACGTACTGCAGGTGATCAAATGGACGTTGATATTATTGATTTTGTTCGCAAGAACAAGAATCTGTTGATTGGTGAAAACACTGCCGAAGAAATTAAAAAGCGTATTGGTACAGCAATTGTTCCAAAAGATAAAACAAATGAACTGACAATGAAGATTAAGGGACGTGACCTGTTGTCTGGTACACCACGTGAAACCGTTATCACAGAATCCCAGGTTGCTTCGGCCTTGGCACAAACTGTATCCAAGATTGTAGATACGGTTCGTCAGGCATTAGAATTAACACCACCTGAATTGTCTGCGGACATTGCAGATTTGGGTATTGGGATGACTGGTGGTGGTTCTATGTTGCGTGGTCTGGATATTGCAATCCGTTCTGCGACGGGTCTGCCTGCCTTCTTGGTTGATAATCCATTGGCATGCGTTGCCTGTGGCAGTGGCAAGATGCTATCTAATCTGGACAAGAATAAGCACGTTCTGCAAACGATGTATTAAAGAAAAAATACCGGCATTTGCCGGTGTTTTTTTATTATTTTCTATTCTTTCTAAATTCATCTAATGATACAACACGACCTGGGTCTGGAACTGTGCCTGGTTTTTCATCCAGTGGTAATTCCATGTCGTTGTCGGCGGCAACTGGTTGTGCCTTATTTTGAAATGATAACATAAAGTCAACAGATGGGTCTTTAAATTCAACCAATGCAGTAAACGGTACACGAATAAAGAATGGGCGACCGTCAAATGTTAACTGTACACCAAATTCTTTATCTGAAACATGCAGATTATTATAAGAATATTGCAACACAATGGTCATCAGGTCTGGGTATCTTATTCGCAGAAAGTCGGGTAACACCACCCCACTATCACGTGTACGGAATGTTATATAGAAATGTGTGCCATCCCCCAATCCATTGAATTGTGCATGCACCAATGCATCTTTAACAACAGATTTCAGTGCGTTATCCAATAAAGTTTGATAATCGATTCTTGCCATGTCTTTTTACTCCGCCACTACTATATTACTAATTTCCCCGTTCTGGCAAGTGACAAATACAGCATCTTCTATATCCTGGAATATCTCTTGCTCTAATCCTGTTGCCCAAACCTGTGCATCGGCCTGCCCCAGTTCGCGGAACATGTTTGTTCGTGCGTTTTTATCCAGATGGGCCGCCGCTTCGTCCAACAGTATCAGTGGTCTTTGTTTTGTTTTTGTGTGAATTAACTTTGCGTGTGCCAAAATTAATTCGACCAGTACTGTTTTTTGCTGGCCTGTGCTGGTCAGGTGCGCTGGCAAGTTTAGTTCATGATTAAATACACCAAAGTCGGACTTGTGTGGACCGTCTAATATCATTTTGTCGCCACTCAATTCCCGATTATTTTTCAAGTATTCTAAATACGCACGTTCCGCATCCCCGGCTGACATACCGTCTATTATCATCTGCTCAATCATACCTGCAACGGATACTGCACATCGTGACAAAAAATAGTTTATTTCACCGGCATACTGAATGCGTCCTACTGAAATTGCAGTTGCAACGCCGGCGATTTGTGTATCTAATGCGTCAATCCAGTTTTTATCCGCACATGTTTTTAATGCAAATGCACGTTCGCTTAACAATTTTGATAATTTTGCGGTGCGTCCAGCGTGTGATGTGTCAAAACTGGTTGCCAGTCTGTCAAAGAATGCACGTCTTTCGCTGGCACTATCTACGAACAATCTGTCTTCACGTGGTGACAGCCAAACGATACGGATATGTTTTGCTAATTCTGCCAAAGGGGTACCTTCGCCATCAATTTTTGCACGTCTATTTGTGTCGCCGCCAATAAATTGAACAGACAGTTGTGTATCGTTTTCTAAATCTGCAAAAATGCTAAAACCACCATTTCCACCGAAACGTGCAATATCCCCCATGCCTGCCCCACGCATACCACGTTCCCCTGCCAGCATTGATACTGCCTCTAATATTGCAGTCTTGCCTGCCCCGTTTGGTCCTGTGATAATAACATTGCGTCTGCCATGTGTTGTCACACGACACATTGAATGGTTTCTAAAATCTGTCAGGCTAAGGCTTGTAATCATGGTCAAATAATACAAAATAAAATAAAAAATAAAAATAAAAAAACACCCAATCGGGTGCTTTTTAAGGTGGAGGCCTGGGTCGGAATCGAACCGGCATCCAAGGATTTGCAGTCCTCTGCATAACCACTCTGCCACCAGGCCTAAACTCGTGTGCCTATATTAAGCAAAAAATAATTGTAATTCAACATAAAAATTGTATAATTTTATTGTATTTGTATAATCAGAGAGAGAATATATGAGAAAACTGCCGTTTTTTGCATTTTTAATGCTACCTTTTTCTGCGTTCGGCACAAATGATTGTATGTCACGAACAGATGTTCCGACCGGAAAATTGAATTTGCCCCAAATAATAGAGTTGGGATTATGTCGCAATCCGCAGACGACCGCTTCTTATCTGTCGTACGAAGCGTCACGCTTGCAAAAGAATGCAGGATATGCGGATTATTTACCATCTGTCAGTGTTTCCGCAAACGCATCCCTGCCATATCGTAACCAGGAATGGGGCGATTGGTCATATGGTGCATCATTGTCTGCATCCTATTTGATATTTGATTTTGGTAAACGTTTGGCTGATTTGAATCAGGTTGTTTCATCTTGGCGTGCCACAGGCTTTGATTACGATGAAACTGTTCAAAATTATATATATGGTCTGATTGGATCTTACTATGCATTATTAAATGCAAATGCAGACGTGGAATCAGCCTCGGCCTTATTAAAGGTTGCCCAAACTGCACGTGATACCGCAAATAAAAAGTTCAAGGCCGGTTCCGTTGCCAAGGCTGATGTATTAAAGGCAGATACCACATTGGCCAGTCGTGAATTGGATTTAGAACGTGCAAAAAACAATCGTGCAATTGCCCAGGCAACATTATTAAATAAATTGTCCTTTTCTGCCGACCAAGATATTGAAATTGCAGATATGCCATCAAACTTTGGTACCCCACAGGAAACAAAAACATTGGATGAATTATTGGCCCAGGCACAAAAAACACGCCCAGACTTGCTGCGTGCAACCGCAAACAAAGATTCTGCATGGCATCGTCGCAACAGTGTGTTTCTAAGCAACTTGCCATCTATTTCGGCATCGGGTTCTGTATCTTGGAATGATACCCCCAGCGAATCTTTCAATGCCGGCAATGATAACATAAGTGGCAGTATCGGTATCCGTGCATCTATGCCATTGTTTGCAGGTTTTGCAAACCTATACAATGCTCGTGCTGCTCAGGTAAACTATGAACGTGCACTGGAACAAGAACGTGCCACACAAGATAATGCAACGCTGGATATATTTACTGCGTTTAATAATTACAAAACCGCACAAACCGTCTTAAAGCAAACAGAAACATTATTAAAGTCTGCAACAGAAAGCGAACGTGTCACCGCCGGTATGTATCGTGTTGGTCGTGCGACTATGTTGGATTGGCAGACGGCACAAAGTGAATTATTATCTGCACAAAAACAAAATAACAGTGCAAAGTATGACCTGTTTACAAAACGTGCCGCAGTTGCATTGGCGGTTGGTGAAATTCGTGCTGGACTAAATGGGGGGAAAGAAAATGACCAAGAATAAAAAAACACAAAATAAAACGACACAAACACGCACATCATTCTTTGGACGTGTGTTTCGTTATGTTTGGCGAAAAAAATGGTGGCTGTTATTGGTGGCACTTGTTGCCGTAGGTGCGTATTTGATTTTTGGTGATTCCAATCAAAAGCCAGGCGAATATGTTACATTAAATATTACACGTGGTGACCTGCGTCAGGTGGTCAGTGCCACTGGTGAAATCCGCCCTGTAAATACTGTCAATGTTGGTTCCCAGGTATCTGGTACGATTGATAATCTGTACGTAGATTTTAACACCAAGGTTAAAAAGGGTGATTTGCTGTTAACCATTGAACCGTCTGTATTACAGGCATCCGTTGATGAAGCCAAGGCGTCATTGGATAGTGCCATGTCACAACGTAATTTTGCAAAAAGTGAATATGAACGTGATAAAACATTGTATGGCGAAGGCTATATTTCACGTGCAGAAATGGAACAGAAACAAACCCAATACGAACAGGCGGAACAGTCTGTAAAACGTGCCCAGTCAACATACGATCGTGCTGTTACAAATTTGGGTTATGCAACGATTGCATCCCCTGTGGATGGTACGGTTATTTCACGCAAAGTGGATGTTGGTCAAACTGTTGCAGCATCTTTCCAGACACCGGACCTATTTGAAATTGCCGAAGATTTAACAAAAATGCAGATTGAAACCGCTGTGTCCGAGGCTGATATTGGTGTCATCAAAGAAGGTCAGCGTGTATCATTTACTGTTGATGCATATCCAACAGAAACATTTGAGGGGATTGTCCGTCAGGTACGTCTGGCCCCAACAACCACATCAAATGTTGTTGTTTACACAGTTGTAATTGATGTTGATAATACTGATTTGCGTTTGATGCCTGGGATGACCGCGTTTGTAACAATTGTTATATCTGAACGTGACAATGTTTGGAAAACTGCAAATGCCGCTTTCTTGGTACGCAGTTTTGAAAACTTTATGGACCCAGCCGACATAAACGGTGCAACACCTGCATCGCATATGGCGATTTTGCGTGACGGTAATGTTGTAATGATACCTTATTCCAAGGGGTTATCTACTGCAACAGAAACAGAAATCATGACAGATGAAATTCAAATGGGTGACAAAGTTATTGTTGGTCGTATGGGACAAAAGACCAGCACCAAGACAAACAATCAAATGCGTCCAATGGGTGGCGGACGCCCCCGCATGTAATATAAAGAAAAATCCCCCAAGTGGGGGATTTTTTTTACTCGTATCTCAGACTGTCTATTGGGTTTAATTTTGCAGCCTTCATTGCTGGCATAACCCCAGATGATAGTCCAACAATCACTGCAACCGATACGGACAATACAACCGGCCATATACTAAATGGAACGTTGTATCCCAAAATAAATCGCCCTACCCCTTGTGACAGTCCAACACCGATTATCAATCCAATCATTGAACCTATAAAAGAAATCAAAACAGATTCACTTAAAAATTGTATGATAATCATTTTTTCACGTGCACCAATCGCTTTGCGAATACCAATTTCACGTGTTCTTTCTGCAACAGATACCAACATCATATTCATAATGCCGATTGCTCCAACTAGTAATGATACGGCTGCAATTGCAATCAGTAATAATTTCAAATAGCCTGTTACAGTATTCATTGTTTCCATAACCTGTTTCATATCCATAATTTGAAAATCATCAACCGCATCTTCTTTCAATCTGTGTCTTTGACGTAACAGTGCGGTTATTTGTTCAATTGCCAAATTGTTATCGGAATCTGCAAACAGTTTTAATGCCACCATATTAACCGAATTTGGGAATCTTGACCCTTGTAATCTTTTTTTTAGGGTTGTGATTGGAATAATAATCATGTCGTCCTGACTGCCCATTGCGGAATCACCTTTGGCACGTGTCACACCGATAATAACAAATGGTGTATTTTGTACACGGATAATTTCCCCCACTGGATTTTTGGGCAATCCCAATTGTTCGGCTGTCTCTGGTCCAATAACTGCATATGTTGACGCATTACGAACCGCCGATGTATCAAAGAATGTTCCATATTCCATTTCTATATTCTGTACGGTTGTATAATCTGGATATACACCAACCATTGATGTACCCCAGTTTTTATTCCCATAAATTGCTTGTGCGCCACTGTTTTGAACGGGTGATACAGCCATAACATCTGGCAGTTGTCCAATAAACTCTGCGTCTTGGATCGTTAGTGTGTTACGATTCCCTGTACGAACACCGGCCTGTTGTGCTGCACCGGCACGTATCATAATAGTATTTGTCCCCAATGATGAAAATTGGTCAGTGATTTGCTTTTGTACGGTTTCACCAACCGCCACCATAATAACCACGGCCATAACACCAATAATAATACCCAAAACCGTCAAGAAAGACCGGATTTTATTGCCGCTGATTGACAGCCAAGATTCCTTTAGAATATCATTAAATGTCATATTTGTCCCCCCTGCCCGATTACAGATTTTTATCATCACGTGGCATACGCCCGTCATAGTTAATTTTGCCGTCACGAATGTGTATTAGTCGGCTGGCATATTTTGCAATGTCAAATTCATGGGTAATCATAACAATGGTAATCCCCAATGTGCGATTTAGTTCACGAAAAAACTCTAATATTTCCTTGCCCATTTTGCTGTCTAATGCGCCTGTGGGTTCATCAGCCAGAATCAGTTTTGGATTACCGGCCAATGCACGTGCGATTGCAACACGTTGTTTCATTCCCCCCGACAGTTGGGTTGGCAAATATGATTCAAACTTTTCTAGGCCTACCCTTTTCAGCATTTCGCGGGCACGCACTATTCTGTCATGCATTACCCACCCACGATACATCAAAGGCAGCATAACATTGTCTAATACACTGCGTTTTGGCAACAGATTAAATTGCTGGAACACAAATCCAATATATTCATTTCTTGCAATGGCCAATTCGTCCGGTGTCAGCCCCGTTACATCACGACCATACAGTTCATATGTTCCAGATGTTGGTGTATCCAATGCACCAATTATATTCATGCATGTAGATTTTCCAGACCCAGATGGCCCCATAATTGCAACAAATTCCCCTGCTTTTACACTAAAGTTTATATTAAACAACACTTGTTGTTCGCCACCAACCTCTAAGGGGAAGATTTTATTTATATTTTTTAGTGAAATAATTGTTTCATTTTGTTTTTTCATTTGCATACTCTCTCATTATGCAATTATATCATTATGAGTGTTTTTGTGCAAATGACTTATATTTATAAAAAAAAACACCGGCTTTTGCCGGCGTTTTCTTATAATAAACATGCCAAGGTCGCACTAGTATTTTTTAACATAAACCAACCAATGCGATAATCTGTTGCATAAACAGTTGCCATGAATAATGCCAAAATTGCGATAACAAATATAACATTGGCACGTTTTCCACGCATACAGTACAGTGATATATTATAGAACAAGAACAGTATATATATATCAACCAACATACTAATCACCCAGATAGATGTACAATTAAACGCCAACGCATTCAGAACCAAGATAACTGGGTATATAAAGAAAATAGATGCCAGTCCTTTGATGGCGATTTCCCAATCACGTTCGCCACCTGTGATTTCGGACATCAGCATCATCAATCCGCCCATAACAAATAACAATGCCACCGCCAACACCGGCACAATAATAACTGCTGTAAAGATTGCACCAACTGTAACCGTTGCACCACCCATCAGGCGGATTAACAAGACCAAGCATCCCCCCAGTAACCCGTACAGAAATGCCTTCATCATAGATTCTTCCATGTTGCCATCGGCAACAATTTTTGTGAAATAACGCTTGGGATTCACGATTAAATTGCGAATGCTCTTAAATGTTTTTTTTAATTTTTTTATCATAATTGAGCCCCTAATTTGATTATTTATAATTTTGCTATATAATTACAAAAAATCAATGGAAAAAAGTGATGATAAAGATAACGATAGCAGGTCGCCCAAATACGGGCAAATCGACATTATTTAATGCCCTGACCGGGACACGTGATGCCTTGGTTCATGACAGACCGGGTGTTACACGTGACACTATATCGGGCGTATTTCGTAACCGCCCATACACGCTGTATGACACAGCGGGCCTGGAACGTGCCAATTCTGGCATTGCGTTGGATTCAACCAATATGGCCATAGATGCAGTCTCAACTGCGGATGCTGTTTTGTTCGTTGTTGATGGTCGTGTTGGGTTAACGAATGAAGATATCGATTGGGCAAAATTGGTGCGTCGCAAAACACGTGCGCCGGTATTGTTATTGGTTAACAAAAGCGAATCGGCCAAGCGTTTGGCAAATGTCCATGATTTCTATAAACTGGGTTTTGGTGAACCTGTTTTGGTATCTGCTGAACACAAGCATGGTTTTGATGAAATCTATTCGTTTTTAGACGGTATTGCAGGCGATGCAACAGATGTTTCATCAAAGCCAGAAACTGATACCCGACTGAAAATTGCTATCCTTGGTCAACCAAATGTAGGCAAGTCTACATTTGTAAATCGTGTACTGGGGGAAAAGCGTCAAATTGTAATGGATGCACCTGGTATTACACGTGATACCGTTAAAATACCAACCAAGTTCTATGGTCGTGATATTATTTTGATGGACACAGCAGGACTTAGACGCAAGGCGGGTGTGACAGATGATGTTGAAACGCTGTCCGCATTAAAGTCTTTGGATGCAATTGACAAGGCGGACGTTGTAATTTTGATGGTTGATGCCACACGCAATATTGAAAATCAGGCCCTGGGAATTGCAGGTCGTGTGTATAATGCAGGCAAGATTTTATGTGTTGCCCTAAACAAGTGGGACTTGATAGAACCTGAAATACGTGATGAAAAACTGTTAAAGTTAAAGCATCAGTTTTCTAATTCCTTTCATCAAATTATCAAGCCTATGATATTGGCTGTTTCTGCGGAAACGGGTACGGGTGTTCAAAATATGTTCCGCCGTATATATGAACAATGGGATATTTCTACAACACAGGCCCCAACCAGTTTGATAAACAGAATTGTTGAAAAATTGGTTGCAGATCGTCAGCCACCGTTGTCACGTTTAAAGCGTCCTATGAAGTTAAAGTTTGCACGTCAAACTGGTCGCCATCCAATGCGTATCACAATAAATGTTGGCGGTGCATCGGATATTCCAGAATCATACACACGCTATTTGCGACGTGGAATTGCGACTGCACTGCATTGGGAACATTTGCCAATTATTATTGAATACGAAAAGGCGGACAACCCATATGAAGACAAATAAAAAAATACCGGCATTTGCCGGTGTTTTTTATATATTCATTTTCTTTTTCATTTCGCCTAAAACAGGTGTTTCTACCCCCAGGCTGTTTGCACGTTCAATCAATCCACATAATGCAAACACACCCTCAACTGTTCCTTGTGGTGCTTCGCCTTTTGCAATGGCGATACCACCAGAAAAGTTACGACTGGTTGTGCTGGTTGCAGACAAGAACAAATCCCCAATTCCGCACAGGCCCAAGAATGTTTCTATTTTTGCACCCATTGCCATACCAATTTTAACCACTTCGCCCCACGCACGTGTAAATACCAATGCACGTTCGTTTTCGCCTGCCCCACGACCATAGTTATATCCGCAGATCAGTGCAACTGCATTTTTTCCAACACCACATATTTCCGCACCTATTACATCGTCGCTAACCTCAAGATATAACTTACTTAATGCTTCTTGACCTGCAACCAGGGTTTCATTATTGCCTGTCAGTGTTGAGCCTGTTGGAACACCCGTTGCAACTTCGCCTGCAAATTGTGGACCAGATAATGTGCCAAAGTTTACACATTCTGGGATTTCTGTTTGTAAAATTTCACTCATAAACTGACCGGTTGAGCATTCGGCACCTTTTGTGCATATAATTACAGGCTGACCGTCATAGTGTATGCGTGCGTTTTTCATTGTTTCACGAAAAAAGGCACTTGGTGTAACGACCAACCATAAATCAGTGGCTTTTACATCGGCCATTTCACGTGTTGTGCGAACGTTTTGTGGCATGCCAACACCATCAAACATTTTGTGTTCACCATCATAAGACCACAGAATAACATCTGCACCACTGTGTGCAACTGTAATCGCCAGCGCTGTACCCCATGCACCCGCACCGATAATCCCTACTTTCATTTTATTTTCCTTATCTTTCTTTCAATATACGGAACAACCACCAATCCGTCATCTGCCAATTCTATTGCACGTCTATAGGCTTCGATTGCTTCGTCTTTTTTGCCCGTTTTGATATACATATCCCCAATGTGTTCAAATAGTGCAGAACATGTCTCTGCTACCTCTCCAACACGTTTTAATACGTCCAAGGCTGCATCCGCACCTTCACGTGCTGCTACAACGCACCCCATTGTATCCCATGCTAAAATATCTGCTGGGTTTTGACGTACCAATGTTGATGCGTAATGGTATGCGTTTTCTAATTCTCGGTTTTGTTTTGCCCAAATTTTTGCCTGTAATCCAAAAATCTCAGGATCTGTTATTAAAACAGTTGCAGCATCATGCAGGTCTTGTTGTGCAGACTTTAAATCACCAAATGCAAAGTGTATTTGTGCCCTGCTTTTGATAAAAAAGGCACGACCATTTTCATCCAGGTTTTTATTGTTTATGGCACGATCTGCTACACGCAATGCGGCCCGTTTGTTACCGTTCTTTATATGATGTGCAATCAATTTATTTACCGCAGGTACAAACAAAGGATGTTTTTTTAACTCTTTATCCAACTGTTCGATATCGCCTGTTTTTTCTGCGTTACGCAAAACGCCAAACAGATAAAATGGGCTTTCTGGACTAATTTTTGCAAAATGTTTTTGCCAGTCGCCATTGTTTGTATAGAAAAAGTTTCCTAAATAATAATCGATTGCATTGTTATTTTGTGCGAAATCAGGTGCTGTAATATGTGCAAACTGTAACAACAGCATCGCCAAATCGGAATACATCATAATCTGTGTATGTGACACATTTTGTACCAGGCTGAACGCCAACTGATTTTTATACCCTTGATAGACAGACCAATCTGGCACGTCTGGGTAATCTAGCATAAACATACCGCCGGGTCTTGATGTGAAATCAGCACGCAAAATATCAGCCTTGTTTTGCATGTTATGATGTTTATAAAAAGACATTACATACATAAAATCATTTATGTTCATAAAGTCTGTTTTTACCTTGGCAAAATATTCGGCTGCTTTATCTGGTTCGTTTGATTCTGCATAAATCTGACCGATAATAAATGCCTTCCAAGAATCATGTGTCGGCAGTTTTTCTATGAATTTCAAAGCACTGTTTTTTTGTTTGTTCGCAACAGCCGGCCATATACGCAATGGCGCCCCCAATGCAGAAGAATCTGTTTTGTGACGGTTGTATAATTCTTGCCATTGGTCATTCAGTACCAAGTGTGCATCGTAAACTAATTGCGCTGGCATACCCTTTTCTTTTTTTAAAAGATGTGCGTCCAGCGGCATTTTACCGCTCAGAAAATCCGCAATATAAACTGTGTTCTTTACCATTGGATAATCGACATCCTGCAAGTGTGCCGCCATATTCTGGGCAGAATCAAAGTCGTTAACATATACTGCGTGCTGGGCTGCTAAATATGCACCGTATTTGGTTGTTGGGATTTCAAAGGCATCGCCCTGCCCTGACTGGTGTGTATGGTGCCAAATTGCCCCGCCGGAAACGGCAATAACTGCAATCAGACTAACCATGATAAATATGCTTTCAATTTTTCTCATAACTATGTTAGAATACCGCTTATGAGCAATAAAGTCAAATTAGAACAATACGCACAGTTGTTGCGTGAATGGTCGGGGCGCATGAATCTTGTTGCCCCCAGTACATTGGTCGATATTGAAAATCGTCATTTTGCGGACTCTGCCCAACTGGCAGATGTTTTGCCACGTGATGTTTCTGTTATTGATTTAGGCAGTGGGGCTGGTTTCCCGGGTGTTGTCTTGGCGATTTTGGGGTGGCGTGTCACCTGTATTGAATCGATTGGGAAAAAAGTTGCTTTTTTAACCGCTGTCAAAGATGCACTTGGCTTGGATAATTTAACAATATATCATGGGCGTGTCGAAGATTATGTGCGAAATTTGCCGGTTGGCTCAAATGATTTTGTGTTTACGGCACGTGCATTTGCATCTTTGGTCAAGATTATGGATTATGTGGCACGTACAAAATACCGGCTTTTTTTGCTAAAAGGCCGGGAAATTGCGGCCGAGGTTGAAGTTGCGAAACAAAAGTATCACTTTAATTATGAGTTGGTTCCTTCCAAGACTGGTGATGGTTATATTATAATGGTGCGTTTTGACCGGTGATTTCATATGAAATGCCGGTTATTTTGTTGAAAATATTATGTATTTTATTTTGTGTAAAATCGCCGGTCTTTACCGGCTTTTTTAGTGATTTTTTGTGTTGTTTGGTGTGTGGGTGTGTTTATTTCATGTGAAAATGTTAATAAATATATGATTTTAGTGTGTTTTTGATATGTGGTTTATAAGTCCTTGACCGAATCGTACAGATTTTATAATCTAAGAACGAACTTTAAGTATTATGGAAGGGAAAGAATGACACGCATTATTGCATTTGCAAATCAAAAAGGTGGGGTTGGAAAAACAACAACCGCAATAAATATTGGTGCGTCGCTGGCGGCGATAAAAAAACGTGTTTTGTTGGTAGATTTGGATCAGCAGGGAAATGCTGGTACAGGGCTGGGTTTTTGTCGTGCAGATCATCATCAAAGTGTTTATGGGGTTATAATGGGGACGGCGCGCGCATGTGATAATATTTTAACAACTGCTGTGCCAGGATTGCATTTATTGCCTGCTTCCCAGGCTCTGGCCGGTGCGGATATAGATTTATTGGATGTTGAAAATCGTGAGTTTAAGTTGCGTGATGCTTTGCAACCAATTTTAGAATATTATGATTATATACTGCTGGATTGTCCGCCTGCTTTAGGCTATTTAACTATTAATGCATTAGCGGCGGCGGATTCGGTTGTTGTGCCATTGCAATGTGAGTTTTTTGCTCTCGAAGGTGTGCAGCAATTGACGGAAACTATATCTGCGGTTCGGTCAAACTGGAATCCAGATTTAGAAATATTGGGTGTTTTATTAACGATGTACGATCGTCGCTATGGATTAACACGTGCGGTTGATGATGATGTGCGTAAAACATTTGGGGATTTGGTGTTCCAAACTGTTGTCCCGCGTAATGTTCGTGTATCAGAAGCACCCAGCCATGGCAAACCGGCACTGTTTTATGATTTTAATTCAACCGGTGCCCAGGCTTACTTGCGTGTTGCAACCGAACTTGTACAACGAACCACAGGGGAATAATTATGGCATCTAAATTTGGACTTGGGCGTGGATTGGCCGATTTGAATGTTGCACGTGGGCCAATGCCTGATATTTCGTTATTGTCACCAACAGAACGTGTTGTTGTAAAGCAGATTCCATTGGCACAGATTGGTGCAAATCCAGATCAGCCACGTAAAACATTTACAGACAGTGAATTAGCTGATTTGTCTGCTTCTATAAAAGAGAAGGGGGTTCTGCAGCCAATTTTATTGCGTGCGGTTTCTAATCGTCCCTATGCGTATGAAATTGTTGCAGGTGAACGTCGTTATCGTGCGTCAAAGATGGCGGGTTTAAGTGAAATACCTGCCTTGGTTAAAAATCTGGACGATAATAATGCGATGGAAATTGCATTGATTGAAAATGTTCAGCGTGAAAATCTTAATCCAATCGAAGAAGCAAATGCCTATAAAAATCTAATGGAGTGTTGTAATTATGAATTGCCAGACGTTGCACGCTTGATTGGGAAATCGGACAGTTATATTCGTAATATGTTACGTTTGACAACGTTGCCGGATTCTGTTCAAAGTCTGGTCGGGCAGGGTGAATTAAGTGCGTCACACGCACGTACAATTGCCGTTGCAGAAGATCCAGAGGCATTGGCTCATAAGATTATTGCAGAAAAATTATCTGTTGCCACAACCGAAAAAATGGTTAAAACAGTGTCCAGAACCAAAAACGCACGTGCACATACACAAAGTACATTGGATGCGTCACAGATTCGAGAAATTACCTCGCGTTTGCATGCGGTTTTGGGTGTTTCTGCACGTGTTGTAGAAAGACGTGGTGGGGCAGGGCAGATTGTGTTACCGTTTGCCTCGCGTCCCCAGTTGTTTGAACTGATTGAAAAAATAACAAAATAAAACTGTTAAAAAAAGCCGGTAAACACCGGCTTTTTTTGTATATGTCCATCTGTATAAATATAAATGTTGAAAATGCCGGCCTTTACCGGCTTTTTTCTTGTTTTTTTATGCCAAGCAAAACCATTGCGTGATTGAAATCGCTTTTTATTCCTTGCAATATCGCCTTGTTAGTTAGGTGAATTGTTTCCAAATTATATCTAACTTCTTCCCATCTTGCTTTTTTTACCAAATCCTGCCTAATATCTGTCAGTGGTCGTGGTGTGCCATCTTTATTGCGCCATGGTACGGTAATTTTTCTGCCAGAGTTTTCGCCCAGTGTCACATTTCCGTATGTATCAAATGCCATCAATACACTGGGGTTTTGTGCCCTGGATATAAAACTAAATTGTGGGGCAGGGGTATGGTATGCATTCGGCAAATCTTTGGCACGTCCCCCATCGAACAATGTCCCTGTTGAGAAATGTAATAATACATTGCCACCCACAGACCACCATGTGTTGTCTATATCTTTTCTTGTTTGTTTTGAAGTGTCGCCAACAAGCATCAGTTCGTTAACTGGTAAATTGTTTTTTTGCAGATTATCCAACAGTTTATAAAACATATCTTTATCTTGATTGAATGATGATACATGAATCATGCAACTGCTGTTCTTTTGGCGACGTGACATTTCTGTGATAAACTCTGTGTTTTTCGCCAGCGAGTGTGGGTGAAATCTATCCAATGACAATGATATAGACATTGGGTTGATGTTCATTGTTCCACTGCTGTGTGCAGATAGCACAGCGACCAAATCGTTCAAAACTTGATTTTTAATTGGGTTTTTACTTACAGCCCAACCAGCGTTTGTTTTTATATCAACGTTGCATTTATTGTCCAATGCAATATTTAACAAGCGTGGCACATAATCTGCCGTATAATGCATATATGCACTGGTGATTTCGCCACCCGTCAGGACAATCTCCTTGCTGAATTTTTTATCATCACAGGCCTGGTTTATATAGGATTCTATGACCGTAACTGGTATATAGTCCGTCTTGTTGTTTGTGCCTGCGGATTCGCAACAATGTGGGCAGTTGTACCAGCACCAATTTGTTGTTTTGAAAACCATTATGTATGGCAAAGACTCAACAATATGCCCAACTGGAAACATTTTGTTGCGTATGTTGTAAAAAGTGTCCCTGATGCTTATCATACTGAAAATAATAACACTAAAATATAAAATGTCAATATTTTTACAGTGGGTAAAAAATACCCCCATTTCTGGGGGTAGAATATGTCAAGATTAGAAACCTTTTGGTGTATCCATCTTTACCTTGGATATTTTTTTATTCAAGGCCTTTACGACTTCTTCTGTAATATCCAAATTCGCAACATTTGCATTTGTGCGTGCCATACGGCCGTCTATAACCACCGACAAATCCTTCTTGGCAATAATGCCTTCGATGACTGGATCCAAGTGCTTTGTCTGGATTTCATTCAATGCCTTTTGGAATGACATTTCGATAGACTGGGCACGTTCTGCCAATTCACGTTGTAGATTTGCAACTTTGTTTTGATAGTCAACTACACGTCTTTGCAGTGCCTCACGTGATAAAACGTCCTGTGATTTTTCAATTTCTGCTTTTTCTTTTTCTAAATCTTTTTGTTCCTTGGTCAATTCATCACGCAACTTGGTTTCGTATTTTTCTTTTTGTTCACGCAAATCTTTCAGTGCATCGGCTGTTGCCTGGATTTCATCCATTCTAACAACTGCAATACGCAGGTCGTTTGCGTTAACTGCATCTTTGGATACAACTTCCATTGCTTCTTCAACGGACTTTGTGCTGCCTGAATTTAACGCAGATACTGCCCATGCACCCAATACCGCAACTGCGATAACAACAGCGGCAACGATGCCCATTTTTTTATAGTTTTTAATCTGTGGATTTTCTTTTGTTTTTTGTGCCATTTTCCATTCCTTTTCTTTTGTTTGTGTTCACACTATAGCAATAAAATGACGAAAGTAAAACAGAAAGTTTTCTGTTATTTTCATCAAAATAAAAATCCCCCAATTTTTTGGGGGATGTTAATTTTTTTTATTCTGTAACCGGTGCGGGGACAACCGTATCCGTTGTTGTTTCTGTATTCGTTTGTTCAACAACTTCGACCGGCTGTTCCGTCTGGTTTAATTCTGCAATTAAACCTTGCAGTCTTTGTGCGCTTTCATCATCCTTCAATGCAACTGCAATTGTATAAGATGATTCCAAATCTGTACGTGCACCATCGGTGTTGCCCAGACTTAAATTCAATGCAGCAGACTTTTCAAAGTATGTCATTGCACGACTGGACAATGATTCACGTTCTTCCATTGTTGTTGCACCTTGGATTTGTTCGGAAATCACACGCACCGCAGATGAATAGTCATTAATTGCCTCTGGCAAATTGCCCATTGCAATATATGCCTCTGCACGTTCTGCATAAACATTTGGATCAACCTTGCCATCTGGGCGTGCCAATGAATTGGTATAATCTGCAATTGCACCTTCCCAGTTCTTCATCCACAAATTCAACTGACCACGTTTTGCATACAGGTCACGCATTTGCAATGCCTTGCTTGGATTAGATGTATTTGCGGCCAATGCGTTATTGATATCATTCATTGCGGCGGCATAATCTTCCAGGCGTGCGTTTAATAATGCACGATCGTAATATGCAACCGCGTTTGCTGGATCTTTTGCCAGTGCTGCATTAAAATCGGCCATTGCAGAACGTAAATCACCAGACTGCATATGTGCTTCACCACGCAAAATGTAAGTATCAACAGTTGGTGCACCTGCATCAATTGCAGCTGTCAAATCTGTGATTGCATCAACCAGATTTCCATCCAATAATTTTGCCTTGCCACTATCATAAAAATCGGCAGACTGTTTCAATACTTCTTCTGTGATTTCCATATCTGATGTTTGTGTTTTTGGTTGGCCATTATGTGCACGACCCAAGATATAGAATGTCGCTGCAATAAAGAACAAAATAATGAACCAATAAACATAAATAGACACAGACCATGAACTGCCACATGATTTTGTTTTTTCAACCCTGGCTGTTGGTTTGGATGTCACAGGACGCACGTTCATGCGTGTCTTCTTGTTGTTGATTTTTTTTGCAGGTGTATTTTTCATATAAATCTCCCTTCCTTTTAACGGAATATTAGAGAGATTTTATCAATTCGTCAATTGTTTTCTGTGGAATTTGTTTAATTTTTCCAACAGCCAGATTTCCTAACACAATATTACCATATGAAATACGATGCAATTTACGAACCGAACAACCGCATGCCCGCAGTACAATTCGCACTTCGTTCTTTTTTCCTTCGCTGATTGTGACGCGTAAATTATTGCCACCAATTTCATCAATTTTCATTGGTGCGTATTTTATACCGTCAACGGTGACGCCACGTCGCGCATTATCTAATTGTGAAAAATCACAACTGTTGACTGTTGCAATATACGTTCGTAATATTTTATATGCAGGTAATGTCAGTTTGCGTGCCAAATCCCCATCATTTGTCAGTAATAATAACCCAGTTGTCTTATAGTCTAAACGTCCAACATATTTAAGGTTTTTGTATTTGTCGTCTAAACAATCGTAAATTGTTTTACGGCCCTGTGGGTCACGCACAGTTGTCATTGTGTTCAATGGCTTGTGAAAGGCAAATAATTGCAATTCGTTTTGTTGGTATATCTGTTTACCATCAACAGAGACAATGTCGTTATCATCTACGAAGTAAACAGGTGTGTCAATTCTTGTGCCATTTACCGCAACACGACCGTTGATAATCATGTCTTCTGCACCACGTCGTGATGTAATACCGCAATCTGCAATATATTTTGCGATTCTTACACTCATTTATTCACCTGTAAATTATTGATTGCGATGACTGCTGCAACTTCGGCACGCAGAATTGTTTTTCCCAATGAAATACCGCATGCACCCACAGAATCTAGTTTTGCAAACTCTGCATCTGAAAAACCACCCTCTGGCCCGACCAGTATTTTGTCTGTACCTGTTGGAATCTTGCTTGTGTCGTGACCGTATGCCACACGTTCATCTGCAAATACCAGATTGGTTAAATCTAAATCTGCAAACCAAATTGGTGGCAATATTTCAGGGACCGAGTTTCTATTAGATTGTTCGGATGCTTCTATTGCGATTTTTCGCATTCTGTCCCAGTTGACATGATGTGCTGTCACGCGGTCTGTAATAACTGGTTGAAAACACGCAACACCCATTTGTGTTGCCATATTAATCAGGTCGTCTGTGCGTTTAATTGGTGCAAACATCAACGTAATGTTTCCTGATGGATCTGTGTGTGATGTTGCGTCCCCAACATAGATGGATTTGCCATCATCACTCAGTTTTGCAGCGTATTCATTCCCTGCACCAAAAACCAAGCAGTCGTGTGTTCGCATAACGCGGGTCAAATAGTGTGATGTTTCACGACTGACTGGTATTGTGATACCGGTCTTTAGTTCATCTGGAATAAAGATTCTTGGTATATTTTTCATAAAATACATTTTCCTGATTTTCTAAAATTAATTTTTCTGTTATAATATTAACACTATGGCAACTAAATTCAACTTTTTATCTGCATCTGGCAAGGGCAAGGGTTTAAATATCTTTAAATCCAGTGCCTATAAAGAACATGAACAGACCCCACTTGCGCGTGAGTTTTGGTCAATCCGTTGGGCAATTATAATTTGGCTGATTGGTGCATTGATGTTTGCGTGTGCGTTTCCTGTGGAACAGATTTGGCGTTATGGATGGTCGCCTGCGACACGTCATTGGATAATGTTGTATCTGCAGGGGGTGCTTTCCAGTGGTGGTTTAACTGTCTTGGCGGAAATCCCTGCCTGGGTGGCACGTTCTGTTATGCGTCCAGATATTCAGTGCATAACACCTTTGTTGCCAATTATTGGATATTACTTTTTATCTGATGCAACAATGACGGATGAGTTTAATCCACACAGCAAGGACAAGTTTGACGAAAAATCATCTAACAAGGCGACCGAGGCTGATATTAAAAAAATGGGTTTGTTGGATGGATTTATGATGGTGCTGGGTTATTTCAAGAAAAAACCTTTGATGTTGCCTGAATGCTTATCGACTTTATGCGTTGCCCCCCCCGGGACTGGTAAAACCCAGGGTGTTGTATTACCAACGATTTTTGACTGTCCAGGTTCTTCTATGATTATCAATGATCCTAAGCCTGAATTAAAACAAAAATCATCTGCGTATCGTGCGACAATCGGGCCGGTGTTTATTTTGAATTGGGCGGGTCAAGACGAACCGGAAAAGGGTATTTATTATCCTTCTTGGAATCCTTTGTCGCCTGGGCATGTTCCATTTAACCCCGAAGAACGTGATTTGTATGTTGATTCTATTGCAAATACCCTGATTCCAGATCGTTCATCATCATCGGCGGACCCACACTGGACAATTACCGGTCGTGCCGCCTTGACTGGATTTATTCAATATATTATATCCAAGGTTGAACGTGCCAAGGCTGATGATTATTTTTATGCACGTATATCAAATGGTACATTTAATGCCGAAGATGCGGCTGTGTTGGGGGATTATTATCTGTCTATGTCGTCTGATCCAAATGCATATGCGGCATATGCATTGTTAAATCGTGGCGAATTAAATGCGATGAACTATGTTCATGTTGGTACATGGGACAAAATCCCTGATTCCTGGCATGGCAAAGAAGCGTCCCTTTCAATGATTCTAGACTGGCTGAACGCATCCCAAATTGCCATTGCCGAAGAAATAGAAGAACGTCGCCGCCAAGGTGATCAAATGGTTATGATGGCCGATCCAACCAAGGATATGTTTATGCAGGCCGTTGACGAGGCACGACGTTATTCTTACTCTCATCGTGCGATTACAGAATTGACCCAATTGGCCAGTACCCCTGACAAGGAACGTGGTTCTATCATGTCAACGGCTTTGTCTGGATTGAATATTTTCCGTAATGCTGCGGTTCGTAACCGTACCAGTCATTCAGATTTTCACTTTTCTGACCTGCGTGGTATGGTTGACCCACGTGATGGCAAGATTAAGCCAATAACAGTATATTTGTCTATCAATATGGTTGATGCCCAGGCATTGAATCCAATTACTGCAATATTTATTGAATTGATGTCCAACTTCCTGTTGGCAAACGCCCCTGGCAATATACACCAAGGCCATGAATTGGGGCCATATCCTGTGCTGTTCGTAATGGACGAAATGCCCAAGATGCAGAAACTGCGTGCGATTATCGAAGGTCCCGACCTTGGTCGTGGTCAAAAGATATCTTATCTGATTATCGGTCAGGACTTGCACCAGATTCAGGAAAAATATGGCCAAGATGCAGCAGCGACAATCATGTCAACGACTGCAGCCAAGATTGTTTTGCGTCAAAATGACCCTGATTCTGCTAAGCGTTTTTCGGAAATGATGGGCTACAAGATGAAGAAGAAGATGGTCAAAGGCCCCGATGGCAAAGAGAAAGAAGAAACATCCGAAGAGTTATTGTATTCAACGATGGATGTTATGAAGTTGCCAGACGAAAAGCAGTTGGTGATTTACCAAGGTTGGTATCATCGCCCGATTGAGGCTGATAAGCAATACGCCTATAAAGATTCCAGATTGTTGGGCTATATGAAGATGGGCGAATGTTCCCCATTGCCAGAGTTCTTGGTGTTGTCACATCATCGTGCGCTGGGGTACACTGGTACGCCACGTATATATGATCCAATGACCAAGGTTATAAAAGATTTGGCATAATCAATCCCCTTTTTTAAGGGGATTTTTAATTGAAAATTGAAAATTATTTTTGTACCCTGCAAATCACAAGAAACAGGGGAAAATAATGGACGAAAAAAAATTATCATTCGAAGAAGCTTATAAACAATTAATGGATTTGGTTAAAAAGATGGAATCTGGCGAATTGCCATTGGCGGATTCTGTATCTGCCTATGAACAAGGAATTAAATTAAAGGCATATTGCGAACAGTTATTAAAAGAAGCGGAATTAAAAATTGAAACCTTAAAGGTCGGTGCATAATACCAAAAGTTATAACTTCTTTTAATCAAATGGATTTGTTGTGGCAGATAAAAGCAAATTAACCCCCGTCATGCAACAGTATGTTGACATGAAGGCAGAAAATCCCGATGCGTTATTGATGTTTCGTTTGGGGGATTTTTATGAATCATTTTTTGAAGATGCTAAAACGATTAGTTCTGTACTAAGTCTGGTTTTAACTGCGCGTGGAACCGATGGTGATGGTAACGAAATACCGATGTGTGGTATTCCATGGCATGCGGCAGATAATTATTTTGGACGTCTGGTTCGTGCTGGTCACAAGGTTGCACTGGTGGAACAAATGGAAACCCCGGCCCAGGCCAAGGCTCGTGGTCACAAGTTTATTGAACGCAGTATTGTTCGTGTTTTGACCCCGGGTACATTGACTGATGAAAATCTATTGACGCCCAAGAACTCAAACTTCCTGATTGCAATTGTGCCAATTCGTAATGGAAAATATGATATTGCCGGTTGTGATATATCAACGGGTGAGTTTTTTGTTGGGCAAACCACCGATGCGATTGATGATCTGGTGCGTATTAACCCAGCCGAGGTTATATTTCCATTTTCCACAGCCGAAGAAAAAACGATTTCTAAATTACGTGAATTGTTCAAATCAACACCTGTCTATGAAAAACTATACCACAGAACAGATATAGATATGGTTGTATCACGTGTGTTTGGTTGTGCTGTGGATGCAAATGCGGTTGCACAAAACACAGAATCTGCAATATGTTTGTTGGCGGGATATTTGTTTAATACGCAACGTGGTGCGTCCATTACATTTCGTGCACCATATACATTTAAATCTGGTCGTCAATTATTGATTGATTCTGCCACCTGGCGCAGTTTGGAAATAGATGCCCCAATAAATGATGGTGGTGCATGCTTGATTGATGTTTTGGATAATACGCAAACCTCTGCGGGTGCCCGTAAATTGCGTTCTTATTTGCGTAACTTATCCGCAGATATGGATGAAATCCATTCTCGTCAGTTGCATATTTCGCATTTTCGTTTAAACCCAGATGTTATGACATTGACTGCGAATGTTTTGTCATCTGTGCCCGATGTTGGTCGTGCACTATCACGTCTATTGGCGGGGCGTGGCACCCCACGTGACCTGCGTAATATTACTGATTTTTTAGTTACACTGCCGCGTGCACAACTGTTGTCGTCACGTTTGGATGCAGGTTTTGCACCACGCTTTGAACAGATTAATACACATGGTGCACTGGCATCGCAGTTGGTTCGTGCGTTAAATGATGATTTGCCAACATTCTTTCGTGATGGTGGTGTAATTCGTGATGGTTTTGATTCTGCGCTGGATAATATGCGTCGCCTGTCATCTGGTGCACGTGAAACCATTGCAACCCTTCAGGCAGAATATGTAACCCAGACTGGAATATCCAACCTGAAAATTAAATACAATAATATCCTGGGGTATTTTATAGAAGTTCCATCTGCACGTGCTGAAATAATGATGGCACCTGAATCTGGGTTTATACACCGCCAAACAATGTCTGGTAATATGCGTTTTACAACATCGCGTCTAATTGATTTAGATAACGATGTTCGCAGTGCTGGTGATCGTGCCTTTGCAATCGAAGGTGAAATCATAAACCAGTTTATCGCAGACATACGTGAAATAGCAGATGATTTATTGGGAACGGCAGATTTATTGGCGGATGCCGATGTTTGGGTGTCTTTATCAAGTGTTGCGGATAAATATGACTGGACACGTCCAACAATCACAGATGATTGTGCGTTTGATATTGTTGGTGGCCGTCACCCTGTGATAGAGCATGTTTTGCGTACACGTGGCGATAACTTTGTTAAAAATGATTGTAATTTGAATGAACGTGCGATTGCCTTGTTAACTGGTCCTAATATGGCAGGTAAATCAACATATTTACGACAAAATGCAATAATTGTTGTTCTGGCACATCTGGGGTCTTTTGTTCCAGCCACCGTCGCACGTATTGGTGTCTGTGACCAGTTGTTCAGTCGTGTTGGTGCGTCTGACAATTTGGCGGCTGGCCAATCAACCTTTATGGTGGAAATGAGTGAGACTGCCAACATCTTAAATCGTGCCACAAATCGTTCTTTCATTATATTTGATGAAATTGGTCGTGGTACCGCCACCTATGATGGTATGGCAATTGCACAGGCGGTATTAGAATACCTGAATGAATTGCAACCACGTACATTATTTGCAACGCATTATCACGAATTGACGGCCTTGGCAACAAATGGGGCTTTGCCACATGTGTCATGTTTAACAATTGATGTTCGTGAACATAATAATGAAATTATATTTATGCACAAAATTGTTGCAGGTGTTGCAAATCGGTCTTATGGTATCCATGTTGCACGCATGGCTGGAATGCCTGCATCGGTGGTTGTACGTGCCGAATGTGTGTTAAGTTCTTTGGAAACAGAACGTGGGGTAATGGTTCCAGAATGTGTTCCATCGCAACCCGTACAACATATGCGTACCGCACCACGCAAGAAACCAGTCGTGGCAGACCAATTGCCACCACAACTAAATCTGTTTGGTTAAACATAGAATGATATCTGGTTGGATAATCTTAGACAAAGATTCTGGGCTGTTTTCGCGAACGGCGGGTGGGCGTATTGCACGCATGTTGGGGACAAAGAAGTTCGGACATATTGGTACATTGGACCCAATGGCAACGGGGGTTTTGCCCATCGCAATTGGCAATGCAACAAAAATGATACCTTTTGTAGAAGAAGAAAATCCACATGTCAAAGAATACCTGTTTTCATGTCGGTTTGGTTTTGAAACAGATACATTGGATATAACAGGGCGTGAAATTAAACGTAATGATGTGATTCCCACAGATGATGATATCAGGGCGTGTCTGCCAAAATTGATAGGTGATATTATGCAAACGCCACCTGTGTATTCCGCTGTTCATATTGACGGAAATCGTGCATATGACCTTGCACGTCGGGGCAGGGTTGTTGAAATGCCACCACGACCAATAACAATCTATGAACTGGAATATCTGGGGTTTGACGGTGCTTCTTGGCAGTTTCGAACCCAATGTTCTACTGGGACATATGTTCGTGCGATTGCTCGTGATATTGCAAAAATGTGTGGTGCATTGGCAACTGTTGATATGATACGGCGTACCAAAACAAATGGTTTTGACATAAAAGATGCGGTAAAACTTGATTTTTTAGAAAAAGTATTTAATAATAACAAAGATTTCGGGGATAACCTGAAACCAACAGACTTTGGACTGGGGGACATTCCGGTTCTGTGTCTGGATGATAAAGACGCAGATTTCTATGCAAATGGTGGCTTTATCAAAACAGATGTGACGTCTGGCATGTATCGCATTTATACCGGTGATAGATTTATTGGTATTGGTGTTGTATATGACGGCATGTTGCATCCAAAACGAACAATTTAAAAACATAAGGAAAATACAATGTCCATTACAAAGACAAAAAAAGCTGAATTGATTCAGGAATACAAAGTTTCTGATACCGACAATGGTGGTTCTGTTGAATCCCAGGTTGCGGTCTTGACAGAACGTATTCGCAACCTGACAGAACATATGAAGGCGAACCACAAAGACAACCATTCAAAACGTGGCTTGTTGTTGATGGTTAACCGTCGTAAAAAACTGTTGGCTTATATCAAAAAACGCAATGCATCTGAATACGATGCCCTGATTAAGAAATTAGGTTTGCGTAAATAATAAAAATCGCCCGAAATGGGCGATTTTTATTTAGAATGTAATTCGCAATCCTGCAGAAATAAATGGTGTCTGGGACGTAATGCCACCCGACATCCAACCGTCAACCCGTTCGCTGTATTTGTATCTAAAAGATGCGATAGCCATATGGTCTATAAAGTCGTTTATGTCACTTTGCCATACGCCCGTATCAGATAACATGTATGTCATGGAAATACTATATTTCAACAGGTCGTAACTAACCCCTGTGCCAACAACAAATCCGTCTGATACATCTCCTTTTGGATTTTGGTCATAAATGACGCGACCAGTTACACCCCAAACCCAACTGTTGTATTGCAGATTCATTCCTGCAGATACTTGGGCACGCCAATCGGCAGTGACACCTGGGGTATAAACCTCTACATCAAAATCGTGTGGATTGTTCATAAACGATACGCCCACAGAGTATGCTGTTTTCAGTTTGCCATTTGGTTTACGTAATTTTAGGCCTGCATCCACTGCCCAGTCATAATTATTCGCAAATCCAGATGCAGATATGCCATACTGCAGACCATTATCTGGGGCGGTTACAATGTTGATACGTGGATCGCTGCGTCCAGATGTTAATGTTGTATCTGCAATCACAGGACCGTCTGGAATGATTTTTTCGTTGAATAATGGTCTGTCATTTATACGCAGTCCGCCAACGTCTGGCAACCCAACCCCCAGTTTACGTGCAATAGAATCTGTCCAACCTGCTTCTATTCGGCCAAAATCACGTGATTCAATATATGCAAAGGTTTCGCGTGAAAAGTTTCCTTTTTCAATCGCAGACTGATCCATTGCATAAACTGCACCAATTTTATACCCGTCATTTATATCGTATGTCAACTGCCCTCGGGCACGCCAATCGCCAATAAACAATGGGCTTTCGAAATCAGGGTTAATAACCCCGCCTGTTGCATAACCGGTCAACTTTGCGGAAAGTTTTCCCATGTCATATTGCAATGCATCTGCTGCACTGACCCCGAAAATCCCCATTGTCAGGGCGGCGACAGCCATATATTTAATACGCATAATATATTTATCCCTTGTTTTCTGCTAAAATCGCATCACGCAGTTTTGTGTATGCGCGTTCTTCGATTTGTCTAACACGTTCTCGTGAAATGCCATATTTTTGAGACAATGCCTCTAATGTCGCAACAGGTTGTTGTAATCTGCGTGCGGTCAAAATTGCGCGGTCGCGTTCTGACATTTTTGCCAAGTGTTTACGCAACAGTTCGTATCCACGCCGTCTAAACTCAATTTGTTCCAGTGTTTCTTCAATTGAATCACGCCCATCTGTCATATTTGACAAGATGTCTGTTGTGCCATCCTCGCTATTCAAAGGTGCATTCAACGACACATCACGTGCACCCACACGTGTTGCCATTCTTTCTACGTCTTTTTCTGGCACATCTAAATATTCGGCAATTTGCTTGGTTTGATCCTGGGTCAGGGTGTTATCCATAATCCCCAGTGCACGTTTTGCACGTGACAAGTTAAAGAAAACACGCTTTTGATTTGCAGATGTCCCGATTCTAACAATAGACCAGTTGTTTAAAATGGTTTCGTAAATCTCAGCCTTGATCCAGAACATGGCATAAGTGGAAAATCTAAAGCCCTTGTCTGGGTCAAATTTCTGCAATGCTTGCATCAGCCCCATATTCCCACTGGCAATCAATTCGCCAACCGGAATGCCATAGTTTTTATAGTCGTACGCAACCGACACCACCAATCGCAGATGGCTGGCGACTAACTTTTCTGCTGCCAACGTATCTTGGTTTTTTACCCATTGGCTTGCGTATTCGTATTCCTGTTCAGCGGTCAAGACCGGTATTTTCTGCACATTTTGTATATATTGTGCCAAAGAATTATCATCGCTGACCCCACGTGCCGCAACGATATTTGTTCCATGGCTGACCGATAATGCGTTCTTGATTTCCTTTGTCATAGTTTCTATACTATCTTATAAATAACAATTTATCAAGTACAGGAGAATTATATCATGGCCACAATGTTGGAAAGAAATAAAAATGTCAAAGCACCTAAAAAGACACATGCGGAACATATGGAAGATGCATTGTATCGTGAAGTCTGGGAAGATGTTAATAACGAAAAAACGGTTCAATTTATTAAAAAGTATTCCAAGCACATATTAGTTGTTGCATTTGTTGCAATGATTATTGTCACAGGTGTTCAAATTGGCATTCGTACATATCGTGCAAACAAGATTGCAACGGCAACGGCCTATGAAACCGCGTTGGAAAATGTTGATGCAAATGCATTGGCGGCCCTGGCAGAAAATACATCTGGTGCGACTGGTGATTTGGCATTGTTTCAGGCTTACTTGCTGGACAAAGATATTGCAAAGTTGGAACAGTTGGCAAACAGTGGTGCGACACGTGATTTTCGTGATTTGGCACGTTTGCATGTTGTTGGTATTCGTGGTGATGAAATGTCTGGTGCCGATGTTGAAAAGTATTTGTCGGATTTGGATACGAAAAAATCACCGTTTTATTATACTGCACGCCTGACGGTTGCACAAAAATATCTGGCCGAAGGCAATCGTGCAGACGCGAATAAGGTTCTGGACGAAATTATTAACGACAGTTCAGCACCTGCCGCAATTACTGCCACTGCAACAAGTTTGCGTTAATCTATGTGGGGGAAAATATGCAAAAACTGATTGCGGTTATCTGTTGTGCTTTTATGTTGTGTGCATGTGACAAACATGACCCTATTTTGCCAGGGACGCGTACTGCAATATTTGAAGGCACACAAATTCAGGTTGCAGACAAAACGATAACAGATATCCCAGAATCTGCATTTACATACGACAATTCTGCATGTACATATACCCAAGATTCTGCGAATGTTATTTGGGATGGTTCGCGTCGTGTGTTCAGCGGTTTTCCGACAAATAACACTGTATCTGCCAAGACGCGTCCTGTGTGTGATGGCAAATACCTGTACGCTGGGTTAACAACGGGCGAATTGGTTAAACTAAACCCAAAGAGTCGTCAAATTATCTGGATTGCCGACATTTATCGTGCCAGCAATTTGACAGGTGGTGCATCTGTGGTTGATATTGTTGTGCCAATTGTGCCAAATGGAAAGTATGTATATGCAGGTGGAATTGGCGATGCATTTTGTAAATTAGCGTCCGCAACCGGTGACAAGCAATGGTGTCTGGATATTGGGGTTTCTGTCCCATTTATAATTGCTGGCGACTATGCTTTTGTGGTTGCGACCGATGATAACTTATACGCCATACGTACAACTGATGGTACGGTATTTTGGCGTGTTGCTGTCACAGGACAGGTTGCCCCAGAATATAAATCAGGTCACATTCGTGTGGGCGATATTGTCTATAATGTTGCAGATGGAAAAATAATTGATAAAAAGTACTGGACAAAGTAAAAAATATGTTATATGATTGTCGGGCTTTGGGTGTTTAGCTCAGTTGATTAGAGCATCTCGTTTACACCGAGAGGGTCGGGGGTTTGAGTCCCTCAACACCCACCAGAATAACAAAACCGCCATCTTGGCGGTTTTTTAATATTTGTTTTGATATTTATATTTTTCTGGTCTATTATATCTGCATGCAAATATAAATATACCAAGGGGGAAAGTATGAAAAAAATCGTATCTGTATTGGCGATAACAACATTGGTTGCAGGTTGTACAACTGTGAATCCATATACTGGCCAGACACAAACATCAAAAACAGCGTGGGGGTCCTTGATTGGTGCCGGTGCTGGTGCTTTGATTGGTTCAACACAAAGCAGCGAAGGTGCCTTAATCGGTGCGTTGGCTGGTGGTGCGGCGGGTGCCGGTGTTGGATATTATCTGGATGCCCAGGCCGCTGAATTGCGTGCTGAATTGGTGTCAACCGGTGTTCAGGTTGTTGAAGAACAAGATAGTATTCGCTTGATTATGCCTGGCAATATCACCTTTAAGACAGATTCTGCAGATATTAATTCTTCATTTTATCCTGTCTTGAACTCTGTTGCCAAGGTTTTGAATAAATACAGTGAATCTACGGTTTTGGTATCGGGACATACAGATAATACTGGTACTGCTGAATATAACCTGAATTTGTCACGTGATCGTGCCGGCTCTGTTGCTGCATATCTTCAGGGGCAGGGTGTTAAGTCATCCAGATTTGAAGTGATGGGTATGGGATATTCTAATCCAATTGCATCAAATTCAACTGCGACTGGTCGTGCACAAAATCGTCGTGTTGAAATTAAAATTATTCCAAATAAATAAGAAATATCCCCCTGTAATGGGGGATTTTTAATGGTGTGTATTATCTTACTTGTGCCTTGAAAACTGGAAACTAATATTTTATACTGCATGATATGAAGATTTTAAACCGCTATTTTTTACGTCAATTGGTTGCAATTTTTATAATGTTGTTGCTGATTTTAACAGGGCTGGCATGGATGATGCAGATTATGTCCATGATGAAGTTTTTGTTAAAATACGGTATTGATGTTGGTAGTTTTCTGGGGTTGACTGCATTGATGTTGCCGTTTATTGCATCTATTATTGTGCCATTTGTTTGCTTTATTGCGGTCATATTTGTATATAATAAAATGATTGCAGATAACGAAGTGACGGTAATGGCTGCATCTGGTTTGTCGCCAATCCAGATTGCACGTCCCGCACTAATATTAGGTGGTGTTTTAACAGCGTTAAATCTAATGTTAAATATTTGGTTGGTGCCACAAAGTCAATCGTTGTTTTATGATACCCAATGGAATCTGCAGTATGGTATGGCACATATGAAATTACAGGAAAGTGCCTTTACAGAAATCTCGGATGGTTTGGTTGTTTATGTTGATCAGGTTTCTGGCCATGATTTGGGGCAGGTTATGTTGTCAGATATGCGTGACGAAAATGCCCCCAGCATGATTTTTGCAGAAAAAGGCAAATTGGTATCAACCGTTCGTGGTTTGTCGCTGGTTATGACTAATGGTTCTTTACAGGCTTCTGGCGAAAGTATGGTAACTGGCACGTTTGAAACGTTTGATATGGATTTAAATGTTGTGGACAAGGCAGGTGGTGTGTCGTTTCGTGTTCGCAGAATCCCAACTGGTGATTTGTTGCGTATCGCATTTGATGCCGAAACCAAGAAACAGCACAAGATGATATTGACCGAAATGTGTAATCGTTTCCTATCACCTTTGATGAATTTGATTTTGGCAACGCTATGTGCGGTGATATTGTTGCGTTCATCGTTATTGCGTCGTCGTGCCAGCCTTGCCCCCATGGTTGCGGTTGGTGCAATGGCTGGTACAATGGCGTTGTATATGTCTATGTCTAATATGATTGCCAGTCTAACTGGGTTTGGTATATTGGCGATATCATTATGTGGTTTTATGGGGATTTTATTACTATTATTGGCGCGAAAATAATGAAGAGTTTATATCTGGTTTTTGCATATTTGTTTCTGGTTGCATCTGCTGATGCGATGACTTTGAACACAGATGAACCACGTACAATTGTTGCAGATAAAATTGAATATGATGTTCGGTCTGAAACAATGAAAACGGTTGGCAACACAGAAATTACAAACACATCTGGCCAACGTTTAACCCTGACAGATTCCTATATAACACAGCAAGGCGAAGAACTGTCTGGTGATGACATAAAATTATGGCTGGGTAATCATGTGTATGTTGAATCGGATAATATTACACGTCGTGGTGATTTAACAATTGCCCGCCAGGCGACATTCACTGCATGTGATGACTGTGATGCGTATGGTGATGCATGGGAAATATCTACCTACAAAATCATTCATGATATGCAGGCACGTGAATTAAAGTTCTATAGTCCTGTCTTGCGTACATATGATATACCTGTTTTATGGTGGCCATATTTTGAAATGCCAGACCCAGGGGTAAAGTATAAAACTGGCTTTTTGATGCCTGATTTTGCATCCACGAACAAGATGGGGACCCAGATAAATCTGCCATTATATATATCCTTGTCTGATACACACGATATGACATTTACTGTGTCTTATTTGACCCAAGAAAACCCATTGTTTCAGTTGGAACATCGTCTGAATGCACCGCATTCTGAATATCGCACACGTGGTTCTTTTACGCACAATCGTGCTGGTGAAAATCGTTGGCATATTTTTAATGACGATGTAATGGATTTGGGTGACTATGCACGTGCAACAATCTTCTTAGAACGTGCATCTGACAAAACCTATTTGCAGAAATATGGTTTCTATGATGATCAGCCATATTTGGATTCTGGGGCAAAAATTGAATTGTTTGGCCAAAGCAGTTATGTCGTTGCGGATGCACATATATTCCAGGAACTGCGTAACAGTACCGGGGTGCAAACTGCACCGGACGGCGATATTTTGCCGAACATTCGTGCCGTCCATCAAACCGCACCCCTGTTTGGTGAAACGTATGCAACCTTTGGTGCCGATGTGCTGGGGATATCTGGTGATGATACGTCTGCACAACGTATGACGGGTGATATGCGTTTGACCACACCTTGGACATTGTGGGGTGGTAATCGCTTAACCGCCAGTCTGTCTGCCCGTTATGATGTCTATCATTTTGATAATACCAAAATGATAGATGGTGATATTTACTCTGGCTTCAAGAGTCGCTTTTTGCCCAGTGGTTATTTGGAATGGGGGTTGCCTTTGTTTAAGCCGTCTTCTGGTTGGACCCAGGTTTTGGAACCACGTGCCCGTATTACATTTATGCGAGAACTGGACCAAGAAGCCTTTGCAGAAAGCAATGATTCCGCGGGTACGATTTTGACTGATTCTGCCTTGTTCTCGGATAACAGATTTGCAGGATTAGATTTGTGGGAAAATGGTACATATGCAGACTATGGAATGCGCTGGTCTGCGTTTAATGCTGATGGGCATACGGTGGAAGTCTTCTTGGGTCAGTCGTATGATTTTGCAAATCGTCCAGATACGGATTTAAAGGGTGGTTTTCATAATGGCTTGTCTGATTACGTTGGTCGTATTGCTTATAATAATACGTCCTGGTTGGATATTGCGTCCCGTTTTCGTTTAGACCAAGATACATTGGCACTACGTCATATGGAAACATCTGCACGTATTGGTGGGGCACGAAACTTCTTGAATATTGGTCATATCTGGTCGCAGAATCTTAGTGTTGATCTGACAGAAAACAATGATATTAATGAAACGATTGTTGGTGCAGGTGTACAACTAACCAATCGTTGGGCGTTTCGATGGAATGCAATTTATAATATGGAACTGGGCCGGTTCCAGCGACATGGCGGCGGATTCTTTTATAACCATCCTTGCTATTATTTGTCTGTTGAATATCGTCGTGACAACGCTATCAAAGAAGATTATGTTGGTACCACTACATTCCAGTTCCGCTTTGGCATGGCAATAAATGGCCAACAGTATTAAAATAAAAGGAAAGAGAGATGAATATTAAAAGTATTTTTGCACTATTATTCGCATTCTTTGCAGTTCCTGCATTTGGTGCCAGTGTTGTTGCGACAATTAATGGAACACCGATAACAGATACGGATATTACTGCACGTACAAAGTTGATGGCGCGTCAGGGTAAAACATCGACCGACAATCGTCGTGTCGCATTGCAAAATATAATTGATGATGCTGTGAAATTAGCATACGCCCAAAATTTCAGCGTCAACCCAGATGATAAAACAGTTGATGCAGAACTAAAGAAAATGAATCTGGGGGATTTAAGTGCATCTGAACGTGCCGTTGCCCGTAATGCATTGCGTGCAGAAATTGCCTGGCAGGTGGTTGTTGCCCGTACTGTCTTGCCAACGGTAAATGTATCTGCCGATGATGTGTCCGCAGAGCGGGCAAATCTTGCACGTGAACATGGTTTGCCTATTGAAATGACAATTGTGCGTTTGACAGATGTCCCAGATGATGCTGCAGAAAAACTGACCAAACCAAAATCATGTGAAGATGCGATTGATATGGCTGAACGTCTGGGTGGCCTGCCACAGCGTTTTACCGCCCTGCAATATGAATTGTCTGCCGACATTCGTGAACGTGTGGCTTCATTACCACGTCTAACATGGTCACCACGTGTTGATGGGGCTATGTTGTTGGTTTGTGATACTAAAAAGACAGATGAATATAAAAATCTGGACGAGATTATCAAGCAGAATGCCACGTATAAACAGGCAATGTTTTTGGCCGACCAGCAGTTAAAACAACTGCGTCGCAAGGCTGTAATTGTAATCAATGACGAAAGATATAAGATATGACAAAACCAATCCTTTTCAATTATACCGATGCAGAATTGACAGATTTTTTGGCACAGCATGACCAGCCAAAGTTTCGTGCCAAACAAATACGTGAATGGTTAAATCGTGGTGCACCAGATTTTGCATCAATGAAAAATATACCAGATAACCTACGTCAAAAATTAGACGAAGTCGCCCAAACCCTGCCGGTCAAAATTATAAAAAAACTAGAATCCACAGACGGTGAAACAACCAAGTTTCTGTTGGAATTAAATGATGGCGAACAAATCGAATGTGTTTTAATGCGTACCACATATGGCAACAGTGTTTGTGTCAGTTCTCAGGCCGGTTGTGCCATGGGCTGCCGGTTCTGTGCCAGTACTTTATTGGGCTTGAAACGTAATTTGACTGCCAATGAAATATTTGCCCAGATATTGGTTGCACAATGGGAATTGCGTAATGATAGGTTCTGCGACAAACCAATTCGTCCAAATGGTGATGCAAATAATGGCGATGTTTCACACATTGTGATTATGGGTACGGGTGAACCGTTACAAAACACAGAAAATGTGATTGGCTTTATTGAACGTGCAAACAGTGATATGGGTATTGGTTGGCGTCGTATAACGGTGTCAACGTGTGGCATCGTGCCAGGTATTGAACGATTAATAGAGTGGGGGCGTCCAATCAATTTGGCGATATCATTACATGCACCAACTGATGAATTGCGTTCACAAATCATGCCGATAAACAATAAATATAAATTAAGCGAAGTTATGGATGCAGCATGGCGTTTCACAGATAATCATAATCGCCAATTAATGATAGAATATATCCTGTTGGGACGTCGTGATGAAAATGGTGAAACGATTTTGTATAATGCAACACCTGAATATGCCCAAATGTTGGCCGATCTGTTACAGGATAAAAATTGCATGGTAAATCTAATCCCTTGGAATGCGGTTGATGAGCGTGATTTTGCATCGCCATCTGGAAATGCGGTACATCGTTTTCAAGATATATTGATTAAGCGTGGCATTCATACACGAATCCGTCGTGAACGTGGAACAGATATTGGTTCTGCCTGTGGTCAGTTGCGACTAAATAACGCCCGATCCAAGAAATAAAAATACCGGCATTTGCCGGTGTTTTTATACAAATTTTTCAGGTACCAGATTACATATATTCTTCCATATACGACGCCATACACTGGTGTCTGGGGCGTATTTGTGTACACGTGGTGTCTGATCCCCTGGTCTGCGACCTGTCCAAATTGGATTTCCATGTTTATCCAGTGTAACCCGCCAAGATGTTTGAGTGTCATTTATAATCATGTTGCGTAATTTTGTTGCAAAATCCTTGCTCTCAAATATTGCAACGTTTTCTGTGTTGTAATATGCACTACGTGGATCCAGATTAAAACTGCCGATCCAAGAAATGTCATCATCAAATACCATTGTTTTGCTGTGCAGGACAGAAAAACTGGATTGTTTTCTTTCGCGGTCATGTTCCTTGCCACGTTTGTTTTCTGCAGATACCATAAACTCATACACATCCGCCCCTGAATCAATCAGTTGTTTTCTATATTTTTCCCATTTTGCATAAACGGTTGGTGCATTGGTAGATGCCAGAGAATTGGTTACAATGGTCATGTGTACGCCGGCTTTTTCTTCACGTAACATATGTTCTAATCCACCTTGACCTGGCACAAAGTACGCTGCCGACATATATACAGAATCTGTTGTTTGGTCCCATAAATGCTGTAATGCACGTACAATACTGCCTTTATAGGTTTCTTTTTCTTCCATGGTCATTTCAACTTTTTGTGGTGGGTCGGCCAAGAACTTTCCATGTCCCCAACTAAAATCCATCTTCTTGTGCTTAAATTCACGAATTGCCATATTAATAATAGCGTTATAACGGCGAACATCATTTGCACTTTTGCGTTCAATATCTATAAAGGCCTTTTCTAATTTCTTTAATGCTTTTTTTGATTTTGCCTTGGGGAATACTGATGCAGGAATAGACAGATGGTGTTCCCAGTATTCATTAAAACTATCTGTGGCATACTTTGTCATTTCCCCTAGGAACAAAACGTCTGTATCTGAAAAGTTAGATGCCGTTTCTGGATAGAAATAATTACTGCCAACATTTCGACCGCCGGTTATATATGCGATATTATCAACAATAAACAGTTTGTTGTGCATGCGTGAGTTCAAGCGATTAAAGTCCAGCATGAATTGCGGATAGTACAAGAACTTAGAACGATTGCCAACCGTATTAAATACTTTTACTTCTATATTTGGGTGTTGATTCAGCAGCATAACATCAACGATGTCGGATTTTGTGCCATAATCGTCCAATAGTATTCGAACCTTGACCCCACGATCGGCCGCATTTTTTAGTTCTGCAATTAAAACACGTGATGAAAAGTCGTTACTATAAATATATGTCTGCAAATCAATGGTTTTGGTTGCCATGCGTGCAAATGCAGAACGAATAACAAATGCTGACAGGCCGTCATCTATCAATGTGGCCCCTGATATAGATTTGTCTGCGGTTAACTCTTCTTGATAAGTCTGTGCTATTGGTGTTTTATAAGGCTCGTAATCAAAGTCATTTGTTGTGACCTTGGGGCAATATTCCCCCAGTCGCACATCATGTGTTGTTGTTGGTACGGTTGTGCATCCCATCAAAGGCAGGGCCAAAATCCACATAGAAACTTTTTTTAGAATGTTCAACTTGCTGCTTCCTTTTTTAACCAATGGGGTGATTATAGATAAAAGTAAAACCAACTGCAAGATAAAATCATTATGTTTTTTAATGAATTATGACTATTGTCCTGATAAGCCTTGAAAAAATTAGTAACCCATGTTTTTTTATTTGTTTTAATATGGCGTGTATGATAAAATAAAACATAATAGAAGGGAAGATTTTACAATGAAACGATTTGTTGCTGTGCTTAGTGGACTGTTAGTTTTGCCCGCATTTGCTGAGGTTGCACCACTTTATTATGACGAAGTTATAGAAAACTTCGAAGAAGTGGATGTTGCTGATGATGTGGTCACAGACGAAGAGGTTGCGCCCATTGTGCCAATTGTTCAATCACCTGCGGTAAATCCACGTGGCGCATCGACACGTTCTATAACACGTGCTGTGCCTGCCACAACCAAGACAAATACACGCGGTGCCGGCAATCGTGCTGTTGCGTCGGTACGCAATACCGCCAATACCGCACGCGTTGCATCCAGACCGGCGACAACTGGTGTCAAAGAACGTGCTGCAACACGTGTTGCCACACGTGCCAGTCGCAATACACAAAATGCCAAAAATCAAATAATCGCAACACGTCGTGCAATGCAGACACCTTCAAATGTTGCTGCACGTTCTTCGCTTTTGCAGACAGATACGGTTAACACACCATTGTACACAGGGCGTGTCAGTACACGTGCCAGTGCAATTCGTGCACGTATTCCAACAATAACAACCGTATCCGCGGAAACAACTGTTGCACCAACCGATGCTGCCAGTGTTGTGTCATCAATGGACGAACTGGCACAAATGACCGATTTTTGCAAGGCACAATATACACAATGTATGGATAATTTCTGTAATGTCCTGGATGATAATCAGGGGCGTTGCAGTTGTTCAAAAAATATCAAAAATTATGCCCAGACAGAACAGGCTTTAAAGGATGCGACAATCGCATTACAAGATGTTGCACAACAGATTCAATACATAGGTTTAACTGGTGACGAAGTTGAAACTTTGTTTAAGCAGACCGAAGCTGAACTTTCAATGCAAGGATCGTCTGATAATTCCCAGTTAAAAAACAATCTGGATAAAATCAAAGATATGATTGTGGATGTAAAATCTGCTGCACCTTCAACATCAGATACAGTTGCCAGCTTTGATTTGTCTGGTTTGCTAGATTTTAGTTTGTCCAGCACAGGTTTTGATTTGGCGTCTATGTTTGGTGATACAACAACGACCACCAACAGTATCAGCAATCAGCGTGGCGAACAATTGTATAAAACAGCCACTGCTCGTTGTAAGGCGACTGTTCTAACAGATTGTCAGGCCCAGGGTGTTGATATTTCTGTTGTTACCAATTCGTATGATTTAGAAATTGATAAGCAGTGTATCGCATATGAACGTGCATTAACCGACAGCAACGATGAAATGGGGCAAACTGTACGCAATGCGAAAACCGTATTGCAACGTGCGCGCCTGATGGTTGCACAGCAAAAGAATGCATATGACCTGCGTGGCTGTGTCAGTGCATTGGATTCCTGTATGCAGGATGATTTTGTTTGTGGCAGTGATTATGAACAGTGTCTGGATCCAACTGGCAAATATATTGTAAATGGCGAAGTTGTTATTGGTTCAACACCGGGTTATGTTATAGAAGGTGCTTCTTCTGTGGCACCATCCCAAGAATATGCTAAGAATACCTTGATGTCTTCATGGTATTATGGTGATGATAACAAGTTTGCATGGGGGGCAACGACGGAAAAAGGGACATTGGCTGACTATGTTGAAAGCAGTGTATCTTCTGCTGTGACCGCCTTGACTGGTGATGCGAATATGGCCCAATATATTCAATACAAGATTGGTTATAATGCAGACGGCAAGAATTATGGTATGTGCATGTCTGTCCTGAATAAATGTCAGGATATTACCTATGACAAGAAGACAGGTGCATATAATCCTGCAAACCAGGTTGTAAAGGAATATCTGTCACGTGTATTGGTTCAAATCAAAAATGCCCAGGATGCAATTTTGGCTGATCATGCAGAAAACTGTATATCTGATGTGTCTTCATGTTTGGCATCTAATGGGTATGATGAATCATCAAGTGATACCAAAAAGAATATTGCTATAAATGCATGCCGTTATCAGCTTAAGACTTGTATGTCTGTAAACGGTAATACTGCCAGTGAACCAAGTCCATCAGACTTGAAGAATTGGGTGGATGCAATGTTCCAAGAAGATTAAAATTAAACCGCCAAAATGGCGGTTTTTTTTATTGCTATCTGGCTGGGCTTATTCTTAATTCAACACGTCTGTTGGTTAATCTGCCAATATCATCTTGGGCGGCAATTGGGCGTGTTGCACCGCGACCAACAACAAATAAGCGGGTGGTGATTATATCGTGCTGTGAAAAATAAACTGCAACACGTTTTGCCATATCCATTGATAATGCATTTGCTGCATTTTTATCACGCATGGCGTCAGTATAACCAGCAACCTCAATAAATGTTGCGTCATATTTGTTTAGAATCTTGGCAATGGTATTCAGCGTATCATCACCTGTTGCAGATATGTCCGCAATATCTAATTCCATAATTGCATCACGAACCAATATCACAACAACGTCTGTGCCTGCACGTTGAACAGAAATACCCGGTTTACGCAATGCATCGTATAACTCAAACTCTAATTTTGCCATGTATTGTGTTGCGATAATATTATCGTTTGTTATCTTATCGCCATAATCCAGTGTGACGGACGTGTTGACCGAATTGCCAATCAATTTTCCGCCCGAACCCAAAAATACAGGGCGCTTTGCAATGCGTGAAACCTCGTTCATATCTGTAAAACTGGCACCGTTCAGGTAATATGACCATGTTGATCTGTCTGGACTGCTGTATGGTGTGCATGCTGCCAGATTTCCCAATGCAATCAACAAAGATACGTTTTTCAACCCAGTTTTCATTTATTCAACAATGAATGATATTTGATTTGTGCTGGAATCGAAACAGTTGCTGGTCTGTCCTGTTTCAAATCCATTGATTAACATGGCGTTGGCCCATTTTGGTTTTTTTTCTGCAAAAAACTCGCATTCGCCGACTGTTAAATCAACAAGATTAATTGCGAACGTTTGACCGTCTGCACTGGCGTCTATTGACCAGTTTGCCCCACCGATTGGTGCACGATTATTTTTTAAAGCACCTGCTTTGATAAGATAGTCAATGGATATACCTTCATAAGTGCCACGCATTTCCATTAATATTTTTGTGTCTTCAACAATTTTGTCCAATTCTGCACTTGCAATTGTGCGGGTTTGATTACTGCGAATCATGTTATATGCCGCAATGGTGCCAACCATCATCATACCGGCGATTGCCATTACGCCAATTGTTTCAATCAAGGAACGACCAGATTCTTGTTTCATTATTTCACCCCTATGATTTCTGCGTCTGCAAATAAGTCCATTGCACTTGCAACCAATGGATCTGCAACTAATTCTTCTTGTTTCTGTTCGCTGATTGTGTGCGTGTGTGGTGTGTCTGTTAAACGTTCCATCTGCCATTGTTTGCCCGTCTTATCCATCAGCCATTTCGCCAGTTTATGAACAAAGTCTGCATCGCCCTTGCGGTCAAAGTACTTAATCATTCCATCTGCAAACTCTGCTACTTCTATATTGCTGCTGTAATAAGAATACAACAATATTTCCTTGGATGCCTGCAATTCATTTGCCAATTCATTTGCAGATGTAATTGTGCATACGCACTTTATTTGTGGCGTCTGTGTGGCTGTGTTATTCCCCTGTGACATACGGTCTGCAAAAATATTTTTTACATCCCGAACGCGGTTGGCAGATTCTTGTTGTTTTATAATTTCTGCCACTGATGGCATATCGGCAATATGCATCATTCGTACAATCAGCATATCAAAGCATTGTTTTTGATTGTTGCTGGCCTGCATTTCAGGGACAGCTGCCACCATAACCTGCCATATTCTGGATAATGTGTTCAGTGTGACACGATTGTTCAGGTCTTGCATTTGTTCACGCTGGTCTGCGGTATATGGTGAATTGGTGACCGCCCCCGCGTTCAGTGATGGGTGCATGCGTGTTGCCCAATGTGTCCATTCCATCATGTCAGTCAACAGCATGGACAAATCTGCCCCGTTATTATAAATCTCGTCTGCCTTGTTCAAAGTGCTTGCGACATCACCAGATAATAGACTTTTCATAAAGTCCATAACCGCACCACGATCCGCACGTTTCAGCATGTCTAATACTGCATTTTCTTCAACTTTGCCACCGGTTTGTGCGATTGCCTGGTCTAATAATGACAGGCCGTCACGAACAGAACCGTCTGCCGCACGTGCCAATAATTCGTTCGCACCATCTGTCAGTTCAATTTTTTCTTGTTCTGCAATCCACGCAAAGTGTTTTTTCAGTGTGTCAATTGGAACACGTGCCAAGTCAAATCTTTGGCATCTGGACAATATTGTCACAGGAACTTTTCTTATTTCTGTTGTTGCCAATATAAATATAACGTGTGCTGGGGTTCTTCCAATGTTTTCAATAACGCATTAAATGCCGAAGAACTTAACATGTGAACTTCGTCAATGATATATACACGATATCTGCCATTTGTTGGGCGATATTGTGCACCATCTAAAATATCACGCATATTGTCAACGCCTGTATGTGATGCGGCGTCAATTTCCATAACGTCAATATGTTGGCCATTTGCAATCGCACGACAATTTTCGCATACCCCACATGGGTTTGGTGTTGCCCCGTCCCCCGACAGACAGTTCAGTGCCTTGGCCAAGATACGCGCGGTACTGGTTTTGCCGGTTCCACGTATGCCTGTAAAAATATAGGCGTGTGCAATACGTGATGTGTTGATGGCGGTGGTCAAAGTCTTAACCAATACGTCTTGTCCAATAAGGGATTTGAAATCTTGACTGCGATATTTGCGTGCCAAAACAGTATAATTATTTTCCATGCTGACAATCTTTCCTTTGTATGTTTGTCAGCATAGCAAAACAATGTGAAATTTCAACAAATAAAACGCACCAAAAGGTGCGAAAATAATTTATTTCAAATTTGTTATAAAGTCTGGAAATCCAGGTTCTTCATCTTCTGTATTTTCTGCAGATTCCTTTTCTGCTTCTGCGATTTCGGCCTCTGCTGCGGCTTTTTCTTTTGGATCACGTGTAGAATCAATTTTACCCTGTTCTGCATTAACCATGCGACCATAGTGTTCGGCTGTCTGCAACAGTCTTTCGCGTTCGATTTCATCAGCGGTTTGACGTGCCTGATCAATATACTGTTTTCTTTTTTGACGCCACTTATGACAGCGTTGAATCATCTGTCCTACGTTGGATTGATTTTTTTTGTTTTGCATATCTTTTCTTTTTTCAAATTACTTATTTTCAGGAAACATGTGTTAACAACAAATTAAATGTTGTTATGCCTAACGAAACAAATGTTAAAGTAACTTAAAACTAATTGCAATAATTTTTTTCTATTGCTATCCTGTACCGCGTAGGAGGGGGCAAAACCTTGCAACAAGAACGTGGAAATTTTTTATTACAGGCCCTGCTGGCGCTTGGGCTGATTTTTGCGTTTATACCATTTGTTGCACGTCAAATGGCCGATCGTGCCACAGACAGTCGTATGTATTCTACAACGCATCAAATAGAGGTTGCTCAAACCGCCAGTCGAATTTTTATTCGTGAAAATGCACGTGATATTCCATATGAAACAACAATTGTATCGGGTGACGAATTTGTGGATATGTTGGAACCATACGGTTTGCCATTGGGGTTTGTGCCACGTACTGCTTTGGGACAAGATATTGCACTGGTTATTCATAAAACACCGATGTCGGTTACTGCGTATTTGGAATTGACGGGTGGAAACATGTCAGGTGTTGCACGTGCAGAACTTGCACGCCGTATCGGTTTTTATGCCAGTCCCACTGATTCAGGCGTAAATGTCGGTATTGAATTGGCGGATGTTTATTCGGATGTTGTGCGTCGTAATGATCCAAATGTTGAAATTGGCGGCTTCTTAGCAGAATTGGATATGGGTGATTTTTCAATAAATAATGCTGGGAATCTGTTTTCGGTTCGTGGTGATTTTGAAAACGCAGAGATTGATACATTAAGTGTGTTTGGCACTGAAACCGACAGAAAAATACGTAATAAAATAGATGATATGTCAACAACCAAAACCGTATTTCAAAGTCGTACTGGTGAATCTGCCTTATCTTTAACGCGTGGTACGTTGTATGCAGATTCTTTGTCGGTGCGTACAATATCGATGTTTGGTGATACTGGCAATTTTGAGTTTAATGATGTCGCAACCTATGAAATGGCTATGACGGCGGGCAGTACGTCATTCAAGGGGCCGGGCGAATGGAATGTTCGCGGTGATTTGGTTTCCAGTTATGTAACCTTCAGTGTTGAACGTTTGGATGTTGCGGGGTATGTAAATGTTGCACGTGGTCAGGATGTGTATATTGACGACGAGACATTGTCCTATAGTTCCAAGTCTGGCCTGGATGTCGGGGTTTTGCATGTGTCAAATATTACATTGCGTGACCAAACGTCCAGTGCATTAAACGAAGGTGGGTCGGGAAGTGTCTTGCTGGATATTCGCCCTGCTGGGACAACATTTTTGCCAGATGCATTGGTTTCTGGGGTTGATAATGACAGGTTCAAGATTCTTGCCAATCCATCTGCTGATAATGGCGATACAGTTGATTGTGCCCAGATAATCAAACGTTATTCTGGTGCATACAATTCGCAATCGTTATCACAATACCTGATATGTCAGTATGTATATTGGCAACGGTTGGAAAAAAGAATCGATATAAAACAATGTTTAATGGCAGGTGGCAGTGACTGTAACTAAGAACAGATTTTTTTCATTACCACAACGTGGTGCCAGTATACTAGAAGTATTACTGGTGATGGCGATTGTCGCAATGGTTGTGCCGTTTATGTATGGCCAGATATCCAAGACAAATCAAATATTGCGTGATGTATCTATTGCACGTCGTGTAATGTCTGTTCGTGATAATGTCTTGAACTTTGTTCGTATGAATCAAGATAAATGGCCAGAAGTTGCCCAGATAAGATTATCTGTCGAAGAATTAGGGGCCATCACCCCAGATGCGGTTGCAGGCTTGATAGATAAATATTCTGTTGGCGGTGCAACAATAACGGATGTTTATTTGGCGTTTCCAATGCGTGATAATACATTGCATACAAATAAGATTGCACGTCATATTGGCGGTGATGCAGGTGTCGTTGATTCTAATCTGGTTGCCTATGGGGATACATGGGCTGTATCTGCCCCAGATTTTGTCCCTGGTGATTTGGTGTACAGAATATCACGTGATATAAATACCCAAGACACATCAAAATATCTGCATCGTGCAACATCTGGCGAAGATGGTTTTAATGTAATGGAACGTGATTTGGATATGGCACATCATCATATTTATAATGCGTCCGGTGTTGTTGCCCAAACCGCCAGAATAAAAAATGCCAATACTGTATTTGTTAATGCAAATGACTTGACGGCACAAACGGTTTATTTTCAATCTGGTGCAAATATTGATGGAACAGATGTGACGATTGGCGACATGCGTGTATCAGGCGATATGTCTGGATTTAAAAATGTTATTGCAGATAACCTAAATGGTAACAAATATACAACGACTGGGCGTATTGTATCTGATCGTATAACCGTAACAGATGTGGTTAATGTTGCTGATGATTTGGTGATAAAGGCAGATGGAACTCGCACAATCAGTGGTTTTACTGCAATTAATGCAAATTCAGTTGCTGTACCATATATATCAGCCGAAGAAATGGTGTTTTTGGAAAACTTTGGCTTAACAGTGTCCGGCGAATTATTGGTATCAACCACGCCACCAATAAGATTTGGAGATTGGGTGTTCCAGTCTACCAAGCCACCCCAGTTTGCATCCCTGACCTTGTCACGTGCCACGCGTCCTGGTATGCCGTCAAATGACAGGTTTGATTTAATAATGCGTTCTGGTTGGCGTATTACATTGCCATCCACAACAATACAAACAATGGCAACAGAATAAATGAAAATACTGACGAAGATTTTTGCAGATAAAAACAATTCTCGTGGCAGCATGCTGATGGAATTATTGCTAAGTATTGCGCTGGCCTCGTTTATTATACCGTTTGTTTTTCGGTATCAACAGGATGCAGTAATTCGTGCACAAAATGTTGCAATAACAAATCAAATGACGGAAATTCAGGTTGCACTAGAACGGTATATTATTGCAAATCGAACAGAGTTGTTAAAGACTGTTGGAAAAAATATCACTCGTGTTGAGATGAAGGATATCGAAGGGTTTGGCTTGCCTGCCTCTGTTTTACAAGATGACACAGACAGATATCAGTTGCGTATCTTAAAATCCAGTGATGCAACCGGTCAGTCAACACTACAAGGGGTTGTTGTTCGTGAGTCTTCGGATATATCGCCAATTCGCACACGTGAAATTGTTAATTTATCTGGTGGAACAATGGGGTTTGTTGATGGTACGCATGCATATGGTACGTATGGTGCATGGCATACTGACAAGGTCGATTTAGGTGTTGATATTGAAAATGCTATTGTTGATACGACAAAGGTCAATCGTGATAATGCGTTATATTTATGGCGTGTGCCATCTGCCGATCCCGCGGATGCCACGATGCAAAGTGCGCTAAATCTGGGGGGACATGATATCCGTAATATTAAATTTTTAAACGTAAACTTTGCAGAGTTTAATGAAACATTATCCGCCAAGAACATTGTTGCAAACAATGTTATATTCGAAAACCGTACAACAATAGATAATACGTATAAGACCACCAGTGCAACCGTTGCAGGTGGTTTGTCATCTGATGCAAAGAATATGGAAATATCTGGTGCCCTATCATTGGCAGATATTGCAAAAATGTCATCTTTGACAACCAAAAGTTTATGGGTTTCAAAATTAACACTTGGTGGCCTGTCCATAGACAGTAACGAAGAGTTCGCGATATTAAATGTAAACCGTACATTAGATATGACTTACGGGCATATTGATGCAATGTTTGTGACTGTTGGTTTTGCAGGCTCAATTACACCACGTCTGTCGGTGTCGGATAAAATCATTGATTCCATGGATGATAAATATTATTGGGATGTTGATAATCGTCGTGCGAACTTTGCAGATGCGTCATTTGTTGAGTTAAATCGTATGGCCAATTTGGCCACGTATTACGAAGGTGACACATCAACCATTTCTGGACAAATCTTTGGTGCGGTTTCTGCGAACAAGAACGCAACAGTGTCTGATTATATGAATGCGATACACCAAATTCAACAACAGGTTGAATCTAAATATCGCCAGTTGAATTTACAATAAAATGTGGTATAAGTAAGACTATGAAAATAAAATGCGACTTTTGTAAGACAGAATATGGTGTTGATTCAATTCCAACAACACCGGTTAAATGTGCAATTTGTGGACACGCATGGTCTGTTGCGACACCGTCACGTAAAAATACATGGCTAATGTTTTTTGCGTCACTTTGTGCCTTGCTGTCGGCTATTATATTTGCGGTTGCTGTGATTACGCATCATCAGGCACGTAAATCATCCCAGGGGCCATTGATTGCAAATGTGACCAAGCTAGAAACAACAACCGATGATGCAGGTGCAACACACGTTGTGGTCAATGGTACCGTTACAAATATCAGTGATGCCATCTATGGTGTGCCGGATTTGATTATTGTATCAACAGACGCCGATGGTCGTGTTTTGGCACGTCAAAAGTTTATGCCGTCTGCAACGCTATTGGATGCAGGTGCATCGGTTAATTTCAGTCATATTTTATCATCGCAACCTGCCGGTGTAAAAAAGATTTCTGTACATCTGGCAGATTTGCAAACACCGAACAGGGATAAAAAATGAAGAAAATAATTTGTGCAATATTGATTGGGATTTTCTGTGTGCCTGCATTCGCTGCGACTGGTGGTACATCCACCCCGCGGGTCAGCATTTTTTCAACCAGCACCGACTGGCAGGCTGTTACCGGATTAACCTTGAACGAATATAATGGTAAGTTTATTGGTGACAAGAAACTGGTTGGTCGTGGTCTGGTATTGTATTATCTGGATGGTTTTCCATGCTATGGTTTGGGGTATGGTGTGCGTGTTTGGGTTGGTCCAGATGGTCAAACCGACAATGATTTGCACATTGCGTGTGTGGCCGCACCTGAAACAATTCAGTTTGCGTATCGTAATGCAACGCGTGACGCAGATCAGGCCACAACAACAGGTATACTAGAATGCCCCGTCAAGACAAATGGTCGTGATATGACAATTGATTTATCACGTTGTACGGTTGGTCCAGATTGGGATGATTATAAATAAATAGCAGGTTTTTTTACTATGAATAATGTACAAGAGTTTACAGTTACAGAAACAGATGAATTAACACGCCTGGATAAATATCTATCTGCGTGTCTGCCTGATTTTTCACGCAGCGAGATTCAGCGTTTTAATGTTACACGTGCAGATGGCACACCAATAAAGTTTTCAGAACGTATTCGTGTTGGTGACAGTTTTCGTGTTAATATACCCGCACCAAAAACAGAAGTTGCGACCGATAACATATCAACAGACTTTGATTTAGATATTTTGTTTGAAGATGATGATATTATTGTTATCAATAAGCCACGTGGTGTTGTTATGTATCCGTCTGCAGGTAACAAGACAGGTACATTGGTTCAAAATATTTTAGCACACACACATCTATCTGCACTGGGTGGTGCAACCCGCCCTGGTGTCGTGCATCGTCTGGACAAAGATACCAGTGGTGTTATGGTTTTTGCAAAATCAGATGCTGCATTTCGTGAATTGGTACGTGTGTTCTCGGAACACGATTTAACCCGTAAATATATCGCCTTTGTCTGGGGTGTCCCAAATTGGGAGGTTGCCGACATAACCGGCAATATTGCACGTTCGTCCCGAAATCGTCAAAAGATGACAATGGTAAAAACTGGTGGTAAACCATCTCATACCGAAGTGGCGGTTGTAAACGCATGGTCACGTGCGGGTATTTCACAAATGCGTTGCACATTGTTTACAGGGCGTACCCACCAAATTCGTGTGCATTTATCGGCACATGGTTTCCCGGTACTGTGTGATCCAATCTATGGTCGTGGTGCATCACGTTTGGGGTCGGTCCGTAATCCAGAATTGCTAGATTTTCTAAAGACACATGATGGGCAAATGTTACATGCCGAAGTTTTGGAATTTGCGCATCCAATTACTGGCGAACATATGCGTTTCAAAACACGTCTGCCAGATGATATGTTAGAATTAAAGTGTATACTGGAAGATATGTAAAAAAACACCGGTGAAAACCGGTGTTTTTTTATGCGTCTGCTTTTTGAATTACCGCAGTAAATGTCGCTTCTGCAACTTTTTTTCCGCCAACCAATGCAATTCCATGAAACTTGTACAATTTCATCTTGGTCAGCAATAATTCTACGTGTAATTCTAATTTGTCGCCTGGGCGTACCATGTGCGAGAACTTGATTTTTTCCATTGTGGTAAAATACCCCAGCATATCTTTGCGTTCTTCGTCTGTCATACGTTTAAACGCAACAAAACATGCTGTCTGTGCCAATGCTTCCACCTGCAATACCCCCGGCATAATTGGATTGCCTGGAAAGTGTCCTTCGCACCAGAATTCATCATCACGAACATATTTAACACCAACCGCACTCTGGTCATTAAATTCACGTACTTCGTCAATCAGTCGCATATGACCACGATGTGGTATAATCTTTTCAATTTCTTTTGCGTCTATCATCTTCCTTTTCCTCTTTACTTTGATTTGGAAAGCATGTGATTTTCTATAATTATTTTTATTTCTGGTTTTACCGGCCAAGGATTTTTGTTTTTTTGTAAACCCCTTTTGGGTTGGTAAACCTTTTTTACACAATACTTTTCATACAACATACTTGGACAAACCCTCGCTTATTTTTTAGCGTTTTTTCGCAGCCATGCATAGTGGCGCATAAACTCGGTCCCTGGTCCTGCTGGATATCCCATATGTGATTCGCCGTCTGGAATATTGCGGAAAACGCCACTGTTTGCACCAACAGACGCATCATTTCCAATCTTAACACCATTTGCGACACCAACGTGTCCACCCAATAATGCACGATCGCCAACAACAACGCCACCTGCAATTCCAACACCGCTGGCCAAGAAGCATTCGCATCCAATAATAACACCATGTGCAATTTGGCACAGGTTGTCAATTTTTGTGCCATCACCAATACGTGTATCAGTCATTGCACCACGATCAATACATGTGTTTGCACCAACGGATACACGATCGCCAATGGCAACACGACCAACGTGTGGGATAAATACATTTTTGCCATTTTGGCGTGTATATCCAAAGCCGTCCTTGCCAATAACGGCACCAGAGTTTATAACACAGTTTGCCCCAATTGTCGCATTTTCAATATGTGCATGCGATTGAACAATTGTATCACGACCAATAACAACATTACGTCCAATGTATGCATATGGATATATTTTTGCCCCCGGTTCAATAACTGCACCACGTTCAATGGTTGCAAATTGCCCGACATAATTTGTTCTTTTTTTGCGGAAAAATACACGTCTGTCAATATGGGCGTTTTTGCTGACCCCATATCTTGGTTTTTCACGATAAATCTCGCCCAAGATTTTGACGATATTTCCACGTGGGCTGTCTGTTACCAGCAATGTTGCACCCACAGGGGCGTGTCCCGCCATTTCTGGCTGAACCAAGATAACCGTTGCACGTGTTTTTTCTAACACTTCAATCGGCAGAATCTTGAACGCATTGCTGTTTTGTTCGGTTGAATAAAATGCCAATTGGCCTGCTTTTGCATCTGCGATTGGTGCGACCCCACGTACAGTTGCGTTTGCGTCTCCACGCAATTCCAAACCAAACTTGGCGGCTAATTCGCCAGCGGTGGTCTTTTGACCTGCTGGCATAAATAAAGATTTAATTAGTTTCATCATAGCCCACCTATTATAGATAAAAAAAATAACTGTGCCACAACTTTTATAAAGTTTCAGTTTTTACTTGCGTTTTCACGATTCGTGCTTATAATATATTGTGTTCTTAAATAATTTTTTTAAGGGCGGGGTCGAAAAAACCCCGCCCTTACAATAAGACATGTAAATAAACGCAAAGGAGTATATAAGATGTCTTTTGTTTCTATGCCCAGACAGGACTTGTTGTTGGCGATTGAATCATTGGCCCAGGAAAAACAAATCGATCGTGAAATCGTATTTGAATCGTTAGAGGCTGCAATCGCAAAAATTGCAAAGCATAAATATGGTGAAGAGTTTAATATTTCTGCAGATATTGATCGCAGAAACGGTGCTATTTATGTTAAACGTTTGTTTACAGTTATTGCGTCCCCAGAATCTGCAGGCGAAGAATACGACCCAAACACAATGTTAACTGTGGCCCAGGCAAAAAAATATGCCAAGAACCCAGTTGTTGGCGATGTTGTTGAAGATGCCCTGCCAGAACCAGAGTTTGGCCGTATGGCGTTCCAAACCGCAAAACAAATGATGACTGCACGTGTTCGTGATGCAGAAAAAGGTCGTCAGTTTGAAGAATTCAAAGACACAATTGGTGATATTGTTAACGGTGTTGTTAAACGTGTTGAATTTGGTAATGTCTACGTTGATATTAATGGCAAGGCCGAAGGTTATATCAAGGGCAGCGAATTAATTCCTGGCGAACGTTTGGGTGTTGGTGATCGTGTGCGTGCATTGATTATGGACGTTGCACGTTCTAATACTGGCCCACAGATTTTCTTGACCAGAACACATCCTATGTTTATGGAAAAATTATTCATGCAGGAAGTGCCAGAAATCTATGAAGGTTTGATTAAAATTAAATCTGTTGCACGTGCACCTGGTTCACATGCAAAAATCGCTGTTGAAACATCTGACCCATCTTTGGATGCGGTTGGTATGACTGTTGGCATCAAGGGTACACGTATCCAGCCGGTTATCAACGAATGTCATGGTGAAAAAATTGACGTTATTCCATATTCCGAAGATCCTGCAGCATACATTGTAAATGCGATGCAGCCTGCAAAAGTTGCAAAGATTATCGTAGACGAAGATACACACAGTGCTGCGGTTGTTGTTAACGAAGATCAGCAGTCTTTGGCGATTGGCCGTCGTGGTCAAAACGTACGTCTGGCATCCCAGTTGACAGGCTGGAACATCGATGTTATGAACGAAGCCGAAGAACAGGAACGTCGTGCCAAGGAATTCAAGGAAAAGACAGAATTGTTCATTGGCGGTTTGGATGTTGATGAAATGATTGCCCAGTTGCTGATTACCGAAGGTTTCCGTTCAATTGAAGAAATCGCATTTGTTGATATTGCAGAACTGGAAGAAATCGAAGGCTTTAATCCAGAATTGGCCGCTGAATTACAGAAACGTGCCAAAGATTACTTGGCCAAGGTTGAACAAGACTATCTGGACCAAGGCCATAAACTGGGAATGACAGATGATTTATTAAAGTTTGACTTTATTAAACGTCCAATCATTATGCAGTTGGGTCAAGCTGGTATCAAATCACTGACAGATTTGGCTGATTTGGCAACAGATGAATTGGTTGAAATCTTGGGCGAAGACACAATGTCAAATCGCTTGGCGGGTCGTGTTATTATGAAGGCACGTGAACTGGCATATGACATTGCACAGGATAACGAATAAATATACTAAAATTACTACAAGGACTGTTAAAATATGGCAACATTAACACTTGGAAAATCTGTAACAACTGATGCTGTTCGCAGCAAGAAAGGTGATGCGGTATTCGTAGAACGTCGTCGTCGCGTCATTGCACCAAACAGCAAGGAACTGCGTGAAGAACCAACGACACCTGCTGCACCACGTAATCCAGCCGATGAAAAACTACGTGCTGTATTAGAGGCGGCCAAGGCACGTGAAGAAGAACGCAAAAAACGTGAGGCCGAAGAAGAGGCCGCACGTGCAGCACGTGTTGCAGAAATAGAACGCGAAAATCGTGAATATGAACAGGTTCGTGAACAGTTGGCGGCACGTGAAAATACAAATGCTGCGGATACTGGTGCTGATGTTGCCGAAGAACCAGTTGCACCAAAGGCAAAGCAAGCACCTGCACCAAAGGTGTTTACAAACAACGCAACTGCAGGTGCAAATCGCAAGAACAGAAATGCCGATGATGAAGACACACGTCCAAATAAGTTTAATAATAAAAAAGACTTTAAAAAGTCAGGCAAGATTCACTTGAATGATATTGTTATGGGTGGTGGTGATGATGACGATGAAATCGGTATTCGTGGTGCAAATCGTCGCCGTTCCGAAGCGTCCTTAAAGCGTTTTCGTGAAAAGGCACGTGCAATGTTCTCGGCCCCACAAAAGGTTGAACATGTTGTATCATTGGGCGATACTATCACCGTCAAAGATTTGGCTGCTGCTATGGCAGAAAAGGTCGGCAATGTTATTAAAAAGTTAATGGAAATGGGTATGATGGTATCTGTGAATCAGTCTATTGACGCAGATACGGCTGAACTGATTGCAACTGAATTTGGTGCAACGGTCAAGCGTGTTGAAATGAAGCCATACGCAGACATTTTGGAACGTGGTCCAAATCCAGATAAATTAACACCTCGTGCACCTGTTGTAACGGTTGTGGGACACGTTGACCATGGTAAGACATCATTGTTAGACGCATTCCGTAATGCGAACGTTGCGGCCGGCGAAGCAGGTGGCATTACCCAGCACGTTTCATCATACGAAGTAAAAACTGCATCTGGTGAAATGATTACATTCTTGGATACACCTGGTCACGAAACATTTACTGCGATGCGTGCACGTGGTGCCCAAATGGCAGACATTGTTGTCTTGGTTGTTGCGGCAAATGATTCTATTATGCCACAGACAATCGAAGCAATTAATCATATTCGTGCAGCCAAGGTTCCATTTATCGTTGCGATTAACAAAATTGACCTGCCAGAAGCAAATCCTGAACGTGTAAAAACCGACTTGTTGCAACAAGAAGTTCAGGTTGAAGAATTTGGTGGCGATGTTCAATGTGTTGAGATTTCAGCAACCAAGAAAATTGGTCTGGATAAACTGGAAGAAGCGATTTTATTACAGGCTGAAATGATGGAATTAAAGGCTGATGCTGATATGCCGGCCGTCGCCTATGTGGTCGAAGCCAAACAGGAAAAAGGTTTGGGTGCGGTTGCAACGGTTTTGATGCGTCAGGGTACATTAAAAATCGGTGACGTATTCGTTGTTGGTGAAACATTTGGTCGTGTGCGTGGTTTGATTAATTCAGCCGGTGAACGCGTAAAATCTGTCCGCCCAGGTCAACCTGCGGTTGTATTAGGCTTGAACGCGGTCCCAGGGGCAGGTGATGAATTGCGTGTTATGGAAACCGAAGCCCAAACACGTGAAGTTGCCGAATATCGTATCCAAAAGGCCAAAGATAAAGCAAACGCAGTCAAACGTTCGTCACTGGAAGAATTGTTTGCAAAACGTGACGAAACCAAGAAATTAATTTTGCCAATTATCTTGCGTGCCGACGTACAGGGTTCTGTCGAAGCGATTTCGGATATGATCAAAGATATCAATACAGACAAAGTTGGTGTTGAAATCTTGTCATCGGGTGTTGGTCAAATTACCGAAGGTGACATTCGTTTGGCAACTGCATCTGGTGCAGTAATTATCGCCTTTAACGTTCGTGCAGATTCTGTGGTTCGTGATATGGCACGTAACAATGGGGTGGATATCCGCTATCACAGTGTCGTTTACCGTATTACAGATGAAATCAAAGAAATCTTGTCTGGTAAATTGGCACCTGAAAAGCGTGAAACATTTATCGGCTATGCAGACGTTATTGCATTGTTTACTGTTGGCAAGGGTACACGTGTTGCCGGTTGTCGTATGACCGAAGGTACAGTTAAGAAAGATGCGTTTGTACGCCTGTTGCGTAACAATGTTGTTATCTATGATGGCAAGATTGGTCAGTTGCGTCGTGAAAAGAACGAAGTAAAAGAAGTATCTGGTGGCGTTGAATTCGGTATGTCTTTTGACAAGTATAACGACCTGAAAGAAGGCGATCGTGTTGAATGTTACGAAGTAGAAGAGGTTCGTGCCCAGTTATAAGCATATGGTGCACATCAATATAAAGGACGACACGAAGTAAAAAATCGTGTCGTGTTTTATTCTTGACCATATTGGCAATAAATCCTACTGTTATATCAGTGAATAAACACATTAGCAAAGGGGAATCAAATGAAAAAAATCGTAATTGTTGGTGTAATCGGGATGATGGTAACCGCAAACGCAAATGCAAGTTGGTTTACAGACTTATTTAAATCACAACCAGCCGAACCAACCACATTGGCCGAGGCATGCAATATCGATGAAATAACAGCGGTCTGCCCTGAAATTATTCTGGGGCAACAGACGTTATTAGAATGCCTGACCGATAATGTAAAAACCGTTTCACAAAAATGTGTTGATTATGTTAAAAAGCAGGTTGCAGAAAACAGCCCAGAAATCGAAGCCCTGACCACAGCAATCAAAGACAAGGCAGAAACAGCAAAGGATGCGTCCGGTGAAAAATTAGATGCCGCCAAAGAAGTTGCATCTGCCCAGGTTGCAACTGTAAAGCAACAGGTTGCAGAAAAAGTAGATGCTGCAAAATTGGAAATTGCCAAGAAATTGTTGGAATCTGCAACAACAGAAAAATAATCAGTTAAATATAAAATTAAAACCGCCATTTGGCGGTTTTTCTTATGGACATTGTGACAGTTGTTTTAACACATTCTGTACATCATTATTGACTGATACTGTAACCTCTCGTTGCAGACCGTCTGTGTATGTATAATTAAACTGTGCTGTCATAAAATCTGGATTGGCTTTATATACCTGTTCAAATGGTGCCAACATTGCCTGGAACCATTGACGACCACGACACAGGCATCCGTTGCGAACGTCTGCTGCAACAACTGCTGTTGCGGTGTTTGGGTATTTTGTATCCAGTTCATGATCTGTCATCATTAAGCAACGTGCACCAAAGCCATAGAAGTTTGCGTCATCTGCCAAAAACTTATACACCAACCCATCACTGGCCCCGGCTTGCTTTAATGAATACGCCATGCCATCTGTGCAACATGCTTGGGCAGAACGCATCAGCATTTTATATCTATCCAACAGCGGTGCTGCCACAGGTTCATTCGCTGTCAGATGCACATTGCATGTTGTTGCATGAACAAACTCATCCACTTTTGCGTCACGTAATTTTGGGCTGCGTGGTGAAACAGTTTCGCGAACGATTGGTTTTCTGCGCCATATTTCACATTCTGTTTCTGAATCAAATGGACATCCATCATCATATGCAGGTTCGCCAAATGTTTCTGCTACAATTTCTGTCATATCTTGGGCTACGTATTCAACCTTTGGTGCAGGTATGTCAGAAACCCATAAACTGCCCGATGGTTTTTTTGGTGTCAATAATTCTTCAACCCTTGCACGTGTTGCCTGTGCATCTTCCATGTTTTCTTGGTACAGGGCAATTGGGTCTATTTCAGCAACCTCAACATCTGTCTCACGAATGTACAGTTCTGGACTTGGTTCCAAGAACCAATCAGAAAAATCTTTATATCTATAGTTGTTAATCGATTCGTCCCAAATTGGCACACCGTTTTGCCAGTCAACCGTTTTGACACGTTTTGCCCCGGCGTATTCACCATGAACACCATCCCACAGTGCTGGACGTGTGTCCTCTGGTACAGGTTTAATAGACAGCAGTTTAATATCGATATTGCGTTCTGGCAAAGACAGATTTTCTGCCATTGGCATCATTGCAACATTTGGATCTGTATCCATCCAGGTTTGTGTTGTTTCTGTAACCATTGGTGTCGCAATAACGACTGCAGTTGGTGTTTGTTCACCTATGTCCCACTCAAAACCATCAAACACCATTGGTTCAATATCACAACCTGCACCCGAACAATCGGATGCAACGGCATTAAATGTCCCACATAAACACAGCAAGGACGACAAAATATATATTCCTGTTTTCATACCAAATATTATATCACAAAAAAGAATCGTTTAAAACAGGTTTTTCGGTGTGATTTTACCTGCTTTTTTGATATAATAGTCACGTATAACGTTTATAACCTAAAGGGGAAAGTATATGAGATATATGTCTATGATTGCGACAATGGCTGTTTTGGCAATGCCTGCTTTTGCCAAGGAATCTATCCCAACGCCACTTATTGATTCTGTTGCCGAAGATATTGCCACAGAACATACCAGTCCAGTTGTAAAAGAAGATATTGTTGTAAAGCACGTAATATCTAATCAGTTGACTGATTCGGAAAAGCAAAAGTTGAAACAAGAATTCAAAGAAGAAATCAAGGCCGAATTAAAACAAGAATACAAAGATGCAAAGCATTCTCGTGAAATTGCATTTCCAAAAGGCGTTCAGCTTGGTGTAGGTGTATCTGCAACAGGTGGTTTAAATGGATTTGTTGGATATATGAACAAATCATTCGATTCGTTTTGGGCAAAAAGATTTGGTATTCGTTTTGACTTCGCTACAACCAAACCGATGAAATCATTGTTCAATGATACTGTTGATGCACTTGCAGGCAGTGACGGTGTTGAAGTCAGTGATACTTTGACAATTGATTCTATTAATGCATCGGCCCAGCATTTTGCAGCTTTGTTGGACTTTTATCCATTTGGTGATACTTGGTTGCTTGGTCCATGGCGAATCAGCACAGGTTATTACTTTGGTGATATGACTGTATCAGCAGATGTTGCCTCGCACGCTGACGGTGTTGATTCTGGCTATCGTGATTTTGAATTGATGGATAATCAATTCCGTTATCTTGGCGATTCGGTAAATGGAACTGCAACATTTGATTGGGATTATCGTGGGCCATATCTGGGGACAGGTTTTGACATCGGTTTTCTGGGGAACTTTAAAATATATCTGGATGCCGGCTTTGTGTTTACAAACCGTTCTGCCCAAATTGGTCTGGATGTACCAGTTGAAAACCTAGAAGTTTTCCAAGACGGACAATGGAAAAATGTCAGCGACAACGGTTTGCAGAACGTTGTTGATGATGCGGTTGCCAAAACCTTGGCGGATGTCCAGCATAAGTTAGATGATTTCAAGTTCTACCCAATTGTAAAACTTGGGGTTATGTATCGCTTTTAATCCAAGGCCACCTTCGGGTGGCTTTTTTGTGAATATATGCCAATTGTTGTAATGTTGTGTTTTATATATAGTTTTTTATATGAAACGCACGCTGTTATTAATATTTACCTTTTGTGCTATGCCTGCCATGGCGGATACAGGTATTGATGTTGGTATTGGTGTGTCGGCAACGACAGGTCTAAACTTATATGTTGGATATTATAACCCAGAACTAGAATCGTATTGGCTGCGTCATTTTGGGGTGCGAATCGATTTTGCCAGCGTTAATCCATTAAAATCTGCAATCGATTCGGCAATAGATACATATATGCGTGATGGACGCAGTGTCGGTGATGGTGTGAAAATTGACGAAGGAAAACTGGATGCATGGCACAGTTCGATATTATTAGATTATTATCCCTTTTCTAATGTGTGGCGTATAACGGCCGGTTATACCTTTGGTGCTGCTAAATTAGATTCTTCAATATTTGGCCAGGTCGCCAACGCCCCGGCCGATCGTTTCTACTTTAATATCGCAGGTGACCATTATTATTATGCAGGAAATGATTTTGATGGATCTGCACGAATCGATTGGAATTATAACGGGCCATATTTTGGTACGGGCTTTGATTTTAATTTTGGGTGCCGATTCGGTTTGTATCTAGATGCAGGGATTGTTTTAACGAATCAACCCGCAAAACTGACCCTAGATGTGCCCCAATCTCAGTTATATATATATAATATAGAAAATAAGGGCTGGCTTCCCGTCACAATTCCGCAATTAGATGCTGATATTGCACGTGCCACAGCGGATGCGAATCGTAAATTAAGCGATTTTCGCATATATCCAATGGTAAAAATGGGCTTTTTGTATCGTTTCTAGGCAGATTACTCACGATTCGTTGTATATAAAAACATTAAACCGAATCAAAAAAAGGGAAAAACCGAATCAAAAAAGAGGGGGAAAAATAAAAAAATTAAAAAAAATTAAAATAATTTTTGGCGGATTTCTGGGTTTTTTTCCTATTTTTGCATTTTTTTTGAAAATATTTTCGAATTTCCGCTTGACTTTTTCGAACTTTGAGCACATACTATGCAGGCTTTCAAGTTGAGACAACAAAACAAAAAGACACTCAACCCCTGAAAATCTGCGGTTTACGGAACGAACGGTAAGAAAAGGGTATCTGTAAAACTCGCAAACATTGTGAATAAAAGCAGCTCATCAAAAATTCAAGAAGGGATGTGCAGACAGTTGAATTTGGAATATCCAAACTTTGACTAAGTCAAATGTGCATATCCTAGACAGGTAGTAGGTTTACATATTAAACCTCGTTA
>JAZTWM010000008.1:0-34079 GCA_045635825.1 Candidatus Enterousia sp.
TGCTAATGCATATGGTGCTTTGGCTGCATACTTATCATCCAAGCCATTGAAGCGTAGGTTCATGTCTTCAGTAGATGTATAACCAGCAAACTTTCCATCAACAGCACTCAAGGCATCTGTTGTAGCATAGTTTTTCAGTTCGGTTGACTTTGCAAAGCCCAAACCATTAACCGCTGTCAACGTCTGTTCTTTTGCTTCATTAATTGCTTCGTCTTTAACTGTGATCAATGTCTGTGGGAACTCGTTCACATCATCGATCAAGCCCGCAACTGTTGGTAAACCTGTAACTCTCAATTCAAAGCCATCAACCGGTACATACTTATTCAAGTCATTTGCTTTTGCAAAGCCCATACCATTAACCGCAGTCAATGTCTGTTCTTCTGCATCTGCAATCGCACCAATCTTGGCTTCTCTAATCAATGTTGGTACATTATCCAGTTCAACACGCAAGCCTTCAACTACACCTGGCAATGTTTTCAGATTTTCATCCAACATACCAACAATTTGACCTGTAAAGTCTGTGTTCAAGACAAGTTCGTCTGCAATAGAATCACCAATGTTTGCAAAACGATTATTTACATCAACTATTTTTGCGAAGCCCAATCCATTAACCGCAGTCAATGTCTGTTCTTTTGCATCTGCAATCGCACCAATCTTGGCTTCACTGATCAATGTTGGTACACCGGCAAAGTCACTCTGCAGATCTGTAATAACCTTCAATCCGCCAACCGCTTCACCTAAGCCATCTTTTGATACATAGCCTGCGAACTTGCCATCAACCGCAGTCAATGCAGTGTTTGTGGCATAATTTTTCAGTTCTGTTGACTTTGCAAAGCCCAATCCATTAACCGCAGTCAATGTCTGTTCTTTTGCATCTGCAATCTCCAGCGTTACATCGCTTGCCAATGCATAGTCTGCCTTTGGTGCATACTTATTGTCCAAACCATCGAAGCGTAATTCAACGTCCCCAATCTTGGCATAGCCACTCAAATCACCTGGTTTCAAGAAGTCCGAACCTTCCAATGTAACGATGCGACTGCTCAATTCTGCGATATCTTGTGGAATTTCTGCAAAGTCTGCATTGATTAATTTCGCCATTTCACTTGTAAAGTTTGGATTTTCAATCAGTTCTTCGCCAACATTTGCAAATTTGGCATCAACAACACCTGTAATTTCAACAGTATTATCCTGCAATGCCTGCAAAGTCGCATACCCTTTCAAATCATCTTGCTTCGCAAAGCCCATGCCCTCGATATCACTCTTGATTTCACCCTTCAAGGCAGGCACTGCCGAACCCAACACATACTTATCATCCAAACCACTGAAGCGTGATTCAACGTCATCGTTTGTAGCATAATTCTTGAACTTGCTATCAACCTCTGCAATCTCCAGCGTTACATCACTTGCCAATGCATATGGTGCTTTGGCTGCGTACTTATCGTCCAGTCCATTGAAGCGTGATTCAACATCATCATTCTTGGCATATACATTCAAGTCAGTTGCCAGTGCATAATCAGCCTTTAGTGCATACATATCCGCAACAGATTCCAGAGTAGAGTCTTTTGCTTCTGCAATCTCCAACGTCACATCACTTGCCAATGCATATGGTGCTTTAGCAGCATACTTATCGTCCAGTCCATTGAAGCGTAGGATCATATCTTCCGTAGATGTATAACCAGCAAATTTGCCGTCAACAGCACTCAAGGCATCTGTTGTAGCATAGTTTTTCAGTTCGGTTGACTTCGCAAAGCCCATACCTGCAACAGATTCCAGGGTGCTATTTTTAGCTTCTGCAAGTGCATCCCCAAAAACGGCAGACGTTACATAGCCAGCAAACTTAGCGTCAACTTCACCCAAAGCCCCCTTGGTTGCATATAATTCAAATTTTTCAGTGTTTTCTTGTGTGTTTGCACGCACTAAATCAATTTCTGCAGATAACGTATCTAATTCACTTTCTGTTACGATTTTATTCTCTTCCAATTGGGCCAGAATAATATTCTTAACCGCTTCTTCGTCTGTGCCAAGTTCCAAATTATTTACTTCGTCTTTTGTCGCATACTGTGCAAACTTGGCATCTACCGTATCCACCGCTAATTCATATTTGGTATCTAAAGCATTAAATGCGTTGCCACGTGCAACGCTTTCATTTTCAATAGCAACAGCGTTTTCATCGACCTTTACATTTAATACCTCAACAGCCTCATTAGTGGCGTAATTATTAAATCGAGTATTTGTTTCAACCAGTTTATTGTCATATGCGAGCATAGAATCCCGAATTTCAGCAATAGCATTATCCGTCGCTGTTTGATAAGATTCATTTTCTTCATCACGTTTAGCTAGCAATTCATTCACTTCATCTGCGTTCAAACCCAGATCCAGATTTTCAACATCCTGTTTTTTTGCATACTGTGCAAACGTGGCTTCGACTGTATTTACGGCTGTTTCATATTTTGTATCCAAGGCATCCAACGCCTGGGCACGTGCAACAGATTCACTTTGAATTGCATCCGTAATGTTGGCCACCTGTTGTTGTACATCTTCCAATGTTTCCTCTGTTACAACTTTATTTTCAGTCAATTGTGCAACAATAATGTTTTTTACAGTTTCTTCATCTGTTCCTAATTCTAAATTGCCCAGATCTGTTTTTGTTGCAAAGTTGGAGTTATCAACGTGCTGTTTTGCTGCAGCTATTGCATCATCCTTGGCCTGAATGATGTTTACTGCAACTTCATTTTTAGCAGATTCTAAACTTCTACGTACTTCATCATTTGTTGCATAGCCCATCATACGAATTTCAGCTGTTGCACCATTGATTGCATCTTGTTTTGCGGTTTCGATTTGAGTGTTTATTATATCTGCAGATGCTAAGCCACGATTTGTGATTTCCTGGCTAATAGTATCAGGAATGTTTTTAACAGACTGCTTAATTTCTTCATAGTCTGCCAAAGAAGACTCTAGATTAGCAATTACTTCGTTTTTCTCTGCAATTTCTGCACGCAGTATATCCAGTTCCTGTCTGTGTGCATCCAGTTGTTCGTTCATCAATGCACGCATTTTATTTATTTCATCATACACCGCTTCTATCGTAGGGTTGTTTTGGTTGTTTGTGGATGGGATTTTACTGTTCGTCACACCGATTTGACCACGTCCGGGGGTCAATTTATTGATTGCTGATCTGTTTGCAACAGATGGTGCAGATTGTGTGCTGGCGGGTTGGCCAAATCGCAAAGTGCTTGTGCGTACGGTTGGTATTGTCGCAAAAGACGCAAAAGACACCAACCCCAACAATAGAAAAACGCATATCTTTCTAAAACTCATGACTTCCCCCGGTAAATATTTCTTTTTCTTCTTCTTGATATTGGTACTACACATAACGTTATTTTTCAATAAAAAGTGTGTATATACATTGTGATTTTTCTTTCGTGGGGACACAAATAACGAATGTCGGCAGATGGCATGCCTTTGCTAACGTTTTTTAATAAAAAACGCCCGTCATGGGCGTTCAATTATTTCTGTTTTTGTATATATAATCCAACCACATCCTTGCTAAGAGTAGGGTATAAAGCATTAGTACAACGAAGTGGCAGTTGCCAATATATTCTCGACGCCAATTCACGGCGATTTATACTGTTGGCTATTCTTTGTGCGGTATTACGCTTGCGTGTAAACTGTTCAATCAATTTTGCTGATTTTTGCGAATGGGCATATCTACCATGATTTGCAATAATTGCATCAAGATTTTTCTGGGCCCCATCAACATAAGATTTACCAGCGATCAAATTACGTCCATCCATTAACAGCAACCACTGGTTTGGAATGGGTTGAATCTTACCGGTTTTGACGTCACGTACAATGATATTGCCTGCGACATGTAATCCCATTTGATTGTATTGTGGATTGTCTATGACATGATTGATATTGTTCGGGCAATCAATTGTCATTGCAGCAAAACCAACTATTTCATACTGGTTTATAAACCTGGGATCGGTATTGATCTGATTTTTAAACACATGATAACATGGTTTTATTGTATTTTCTGCACCATGCAACAAGAACTGTCCATGGTACGACATTTTGTTATAAGATTCAGTATCATAATCATACACAATAACCCCCGTATGATTTGGCCCGAACAGTTCTTGTATCTTGTTATTGGTCAAGGTTTCTTTTTGTTGCATGTTATTACCTTATCTTTGTTTCAGTTTTACATAGTGCTGTGGCCACAATACAGCACCGATTGTTTTGCGAACAAAATCGTCTTTGCACTGACCAGCTGCAATTCTGTCACGACATGTGACCAATTCCGGACACGAATTTGAAGCCGGATTTGAATTACATGCCCCACATGGCATCTTCATAGTGCTATCAAATGCCGATGTAATCTTCATTGTGTCATAAATCAGACCAGAACCGCCACGTTGTTTGTCTTCTTGTGCGTTAAATGCAAAATGCATATCCTGCCAACAGGATTTCAGTGGCATTGGCGTGTTACGCAACGCAATCAATAGCAGTGCCGCCTGTTCAATCGTTAATCCTGTTCCCAACGATACAAGGTTTGTACCATCATGTGTCTCTAAGCCCAAGTGAATATTTTTAGAATCTGACATATTTTATCCTTATGGTAACATTTTGGTGGGTAACCATCCATGTCGTTCTCCAGTTTACCACCATAAAAAATCTATCACAAAGGGGGATAAAAGCAACATGTAAATATATAATATTTCGGGATTATTAAGATTGCATAACCTGGAAAAATATGGCATTATATGTACTATGACACCAACAATCCCCATCTTAAATCCAACACAAATGTCGGCATTTAATGCGATTGAGAACACACATTCAAACCTGTTGATATTGGGACCGGCTGGAACGGGAAAATCCACATTTGTTAACTATCTAAAAAGCATGTCTAAGAAGCGGATTGTATGTGCGTGTCCAACGGCGGTGTCTGCGTTGAATGTTGGGGGACAAACCATTCATTCGCTATTTCAAATTCAACCACGTGACTTTATCATGCCAGAGTTTTTAAAACTCAAGGCAAAGCCACGAAATATTTTAACTGCAACAGATGTTCTAATCATTGATGAGATTTCTATGGTTGCCCCAGATTTGCTGGATGCAATTGATATTCTGGCACGATACGCACGCCATAATAACGAACCCTTTGGTGGAATCCAAGTTGTTGCCATTGGTGATTTGTTCCAACTGCCACCTGTTATTACACGTGATTCTACACAATACTACGCAACAGAATATGGACATCCAAACGCATATTTCTTTGACAGTAATGTTTACAAGCGTGCAGATTTTATAAAGTTCAACTTTGACTTTGTATATCGCCAAAGTGATGTTCCGCTATTAGATAACCTTGTGCGTTTACGCAATAATGATACAACCGCGTTAGAGTTCTTTAATACATGCCGCATTGATGATACAGAACGCCGAACCAATGCAGTAATTATAACGCCATTTCGTGCCGTTGCTGAACGTATAAATGCAACACGATTGGCACAGATAAACGAAACGTCTGTTGTGTATAATGGCGTTTTGTCTGGTACGTTTGCGGATCGTGATGTGCCGGCACCATTGGCGTTGGAATTAAAAGTTGGTGCACTGGTCGTGTTCGTAAAGAACAGTGACAAATGGCATAATGGTTCAATGGGCATTGTTCGCAGTTTATCTGCACGTGATGTAACGGTACAGTTATTGTCTGATTCACGTGAACTGGTAACCGTTAAACCAGATAAATGGGAAAAGATAGAATATGCACGTGATGAAAATGACAGGCTGATTGAACGAGAAGTAGGGTCGTATAAACAATTTCCATTAAATCTGGGATATGCCATGACAATTCACAAGGCCCAAGGCAAAACATTGGATGCGGTCATCGTTGATATATCACGTGGTGCATTTGCACATGGCCAGGTTTATGTTGCTTTATCCCGCACCCGCACCAGTGGTGACATGCATATTGCATCACCATTACATTCACGTGATGTAATATTTGATAACAGGGTAATTGATTTTGTTGCCGATATTTAACGTTGCGACATAATTGCTTTTGCTTTGTTCAGCATTTCTGCAAAATTAACATTATCACCTTTTATCATATCTTCTGGTGACAACAACGATTGCTGTTCTTTTGCACGATTTAATGCGTTCCCCAATGCATTTCTTTGTGCGGCAAAAATTACTTTTCCTTGGTCGGTTAGTGCATCATCTGTCTGTTGATATCCGATACTGAAACCATGTTCTGAACCATGGGTATCTTTGTTTAATTTGCTGGCCAAAAACAGATTTGCGTAATCATCACCCATAAACATTGGCTCGATATCTTTACGACCTAATACTTGTTTCGAGAACTTGTCATGATAATCCAACGTGTCATCTGTTGCAGATGCAAAGTTTAATGTTGTAAACACATGATTTTCTAATGGGGCAGTTGGATTGTGCTGTATAACAACAGTATTTGACAGGATTTCTTTTGTCTGTGCCGGACTAAAACCAGCCTGTTGCATATTAGCGACCGCCATTTCCCCCAACATTTTAACAACCACTGCACCATGACAATGCGAATAGATAACCAGATCACGCATATTTTTTAATGTCGCCTGTGGATTTCCACGAATAATACGTGGCTGGATTATTGCATCATATAAATCCTCGATATACCCCAGCGTAGGTTCGTTGTTGTTCATTTCATCTAGTTGGTGTTCTTTCCTGCGTGCAATTGTTGGATTTGTATCCAGTGCGATTTTACGCCCCGCACGCCTAAAGGTCTGCATTTTGACCAATAATGGATCAATTGATTCAAATTGATATACCGCAGAATATATATCTACATCATTTGTCTGGGGTATTTTCTGGGCAATATGTTTAATGTATCCATATGCCTTGGTCTCGGTTGTGGTTAAAGACCCCCCAAATATGACCAGTACTGGTTTGCCAACAGGTATTTCATATGCAGTAACAAATTGCTTTTGCACCGGGTTTGATACTGGATTGTTTTTTATCAGATACGAACTGCTGCCGACAAAATGTTTCATATATCTTTCCTCATCATAATTGCGTCTATGCCATCATAGTATTTTGGCCTGCGTCCAACTACGACATAACCGCATTGTTCATACATCTTCTGTGCGGGCATATTGTCCGCCGCCACCTCTAAAAATATATGTTTAACACCTTGTTTTTTCAAGTCTGCCTCCATTACACCCAATAACGCAATACCAATACCAGTGCGTCTGGCGTCTGGATGAACACCAACGGTAATAATTTCTGCCTCATCCAATGTGGCACGATATACAATAAAACCATTTTGGCTGGCAATAATTTCGCAACCCGATTTTTTCAAATCTGCGAAATCATCGGCCGTCCATGGTTTGTGCGGAAAACATAGTTTATGAAGATTTTCTAATTCATTTAACATGTTGTTTTGCATATTTGTTATAGATTCTTTTCATGGCAATTTTTGCGAACACTGAATTCGCTTCGTTTAATGTAGTGGTTTCACCTGTTTTTGTGTCTATGTACATTGCCCACACAATCAGGTCAGTCGGTTGTTTATTTGCAAAACTTTGTTTTACTTTTACTATGCGTTTATCATCGTGTTCATTGTACGCAGTATAAACGACCTGTTCATATGGTCGCACAGCAGATATTCTGCTTATGTTATAAGATTCAATGATACGCAAAATGTTCAACTTATGTTCCGGCAAAAGCAACTTTTCATACCATTTTGGCATTAGTTATCCTTTTTATTCTGTTCGGCATAACTGGGACGTAAATACATTGGGACAGCAGGTTCTATGTTGCCATCTGTAATCTTCTGTTTCACAATTTGCACCGCCAATTTCAGATCAAATGGTCTATGTCCAACCGTACGGGCCCATTCCATTTGTTTAGTTTCCAATTCTTCGATTTCCATTGTTTGCGGTTCTAATCCATTTGCCGCGACAAAGAAATCGCCACGACCAGAATCAATTGCTACAAATGCGTCAGGTGTTGCGGCCAGGTATAAATCAAATGCATTGATTCCAACCACAGGAATATTTAATCCCAACGCAATTCCCTTGGCGTATGCAATACCCAGACGGATGCCCGTAAAACTACCTGGGCCTACGACAACGCCAATCGCAGATATGTCACGCCATGACGCACCACATTCTGCAATAAACTTTTCGCATTCGACGGGCAGGGCAATCGATTGTTTTTCAACATCAACCGATTTGTATTTGTTGTCCAATACAAACTCTAAATTATTTCCAGATGTATTTATAATTAAAATCATATCACACCCAATAGTTTATCTGTTGTTCTGCTTTGCTTTATTTTGTTGTTGTACATATGCATTATGCATCATGTCATAAATCATTTTTGCAAATGAACCTGTACATTGTGTTGTTGACCCATTTGTTGCACACAGTCTATGTCTGGTCAAACCCAATCTTGATGTTTCCTTGATTACCCGAATATCATTACCAATGGAATAATGCTCGTAATATGTTACGCCACTTGACGACCATGCTAATTGATGTGCACTATCTCTAACGATAGCACTGGGGTTTTCTTTAATTTGCTGCCGTACAAACTTATACGTTGTAATTTGTCTGCAAATATTCATGATAACACCCTTGGTTTAAACCCTGATTCCAAAGCCAATCTTTTTTGTAAAGCCCGCATTTTGGCGAACGGCCAACAACGCATCAATTTTTTCAGGTGTAAACTCTGTCCTTATGTCCTCGCAGTTGTTTTCCAACAAAGAACGTCGCAACAAAGCGGTCAATTCACGTTGAACCTGACGTACACCTTGTTCTGTGGTATAGTTTTGAATTAAGTGACGCAATGCTTCATCTGTGATAACTACGTTATCAACATCCCATCCTGTATCACGTGATGCACGTTTGATTAAGTGTTCACGTGCAATCTTAACCTTGTCATCCATAGAATATCCCGGGATTTCAATTATTTCCATACGGTCTTTCAAGGCATTTGACATGTTTAAACTGTTTGCAGTTGCAATAAACATAACATTAGACAGGTCAAAATCTACTTCCAAATAATGGTCGCGAAACGTCTTGTTTTGTTCAGGATCCAATATTTCTAACAATGCAGATTCTGGATCGCCACGCCAGTCGCGTCCCATCTTATCAATTTCATCTAACACAATAACAGGATTGTTGGTTTTGCAACGTTTTAATGCATCCATAATGCGTCCTGTTTGTGCACCAATATATGTTTTGCGATGTCCGCGAAAATGTGCTTCATCTGAAATGCCACCCAGTGAAATTCGCTGATATTTGCGTCCCAATGCTGTGGCAATAGATTTGCCCAATGATGTTTTACCAACACCAGGGGCCCCAACAAAGCACAAGATTGAACCCTGATTTGATTTTGTTTTCTTCATTACAGCAATATGCTCTAAGATACGCTCTTTTACTGCCTGCATCCCAGAATGTTCACTGTCCAGAACCTGACGTGCATATTGTAAATCAATTGGTGTGCTTTCTGTTTTATTCCATGGCATCGCCAACAATTCATCCAAATAGGTTTTTAATAATCCGCCTTCATTAGACATTGGCGACATTGAACGCATACGTTTCCATTCGTTCATTGCCTTTTCTTTTGCCTCGGCTGGCATTGCAGAACGTTGAATCTTTTTGCGAATGTTTGCAGTATCTACTTCTCCATCATCTTCGCCCATTTCTTTTTGCAATGCACGCATTTTTTCCTGCAAAATGGCTTCACGTCTGCCGTTTTCCATTTGTTGATGGATACGCTTGTTAATAGATTCTTCGATTTTAACAGTTTCCAACATCAATTTGACGGCTTCTAACAAAATTGTTAACTTTTCCGTCCAACTGTTTGCCTCTAATACCTTAACCGCAACGTCCGTTTCTATATCCGCAGTTTGAATAATCGCATCAACAAATGCGGGCAGGGGATAATTATTCATAACGTTACGCAGTTTTTCCATCTTGAATCTGCGTGATGCATTTGCCAGTGTTTGCATATTCTCGGCCAGTATATCACGCAACGCCAACGTACGTTCATTATCCATATCATCAACAATTTCAATCGCCTGCGTATGTGCAGTAAATACACCATCCTCAACGGATATATCTGTCAGTCGCACAACCCCAGTTGTACGTACCAGAACATGCATCGCACCATCAGGCATGCTTAACACCTGGATTACATCACCGATTGTTCCAACCGGATAAATGTCATCCGGTGCAGATGGATATGCCCACGTACGTTGTGGCACTAAAACCAATTGTTGCTGTCCAGCCTTGGATGTACATTTAACACAGTTAACCGACATTGGGTTATCAATTAATGCCGGCACAGTTAGCCCTGGCGACACGACCAAATCACGAAATGGTAAAATATAGTTCTTCATAGCGTTCATAAATATAATATCTTTTTACAATTTTTCAAGCGACAATCACTTTGCCTTATGTTCGGCTTTTATTTCTAAATCGTCTAAAATCTTATCTAACAAACGGGTTGAACTGTTCGCGCATCCACGTCCACGCCACGCCAGTATTTCTTGGCCAGAGTTTTGATCGGAAATTGAAACGTAAAAATGCCACCACCAAAAGCCATTAAACACACACCAAACCGGACGAAAGTCTTCTTCATATTCGCCGACACGCACCACGTATTTTGCGTTGTTTGGAATGATAGTCGTATCTAAATCAATGCCAACACTGTCATCATCTGCGTCACGGATCGTCTTGGCACGCCCAACAACAACGTTATAACCACGTTTCTCCATTGTTTCTTTTATTGCCCGTTGCATTGTATACCCACCACGACGTACATAAATTGCCCGATTTGCATCCAATGTATTTGGTTTCATATAAACACTGTTACAGGCCGTCAGACCGCCAAAAATTATCAAGAACAAAAATAATCTTTTCATAGATTTTCCATTGTTAAAAACATACGTGAATATTAGTGCGAAAAATAGATGTTTACAAGAAAAATATAGCAAACATAAGCAAAACAAAACACCGCCATTTGGCGGTTTAATTTTTGGCGTGCCCAGCGGGATTCGAACCCACAATCTCCACCTTCGGAGGGTGGCGCATTATCCAGTTGTGCTATGGGCACAGTATGACAAATTATATATAACATTTAATTAAATTGCAAGGACCACTAACTGCGTTGCAACAGGTCCAGCATAAAGTCATCCAAATCGCCGTCTAAAACTGCACCAGAATCTGTTTTTTCCGTACCCGTTCTTACGTCCTTGACCAGTTGATACGGATATAAGACATAGTTTCGAATCTGGCTGCCCCATTCAATCTTTTTCTGGGCTGCTTTGGCGGCATCTTCTTCTTCGGCACGTTTTTGCATTTCCAATTCATATAATTTACTGCGTAACATTTTCATCGCCATTTCTTTGTTTTGGATTTGACTACGCTCATTTTGGCATGTTACAACAGTATTTGTTGGAATGTGTGTTATGCGAACTGCACTGTCTGTTTTATTAACATGCTGACCACCGGCACCCGATGCACGATATGTATCAATCCGCAAATCTTTGTCGTTTATTTCTATTTCAATTGTATCATCAACGTCTGGCCATACATCAACAGACGCAAAACTGGTCTGTCGTTTTCCATTGGCATTAAAAGGCGATATACGCACCAATCTGTGAACGCCAATTTCATTTTTTAGCCAACCATATGCACGTTCCCCAGAAATACGATAAGTGATATTTTTAATACCGGCTGTGTCGCCTTCATGTTCTTCTATAACTTCGGCAGAAAAACCATGGCGTTCAGCCCATCGTGCATACATTCGGGATAACATTTGTGCCCAATCTTGTGCCTCGGTCCCGCCGGCACCTGCTTGAATAAATAAAAACGCACCATTCCCATCGGCAGGTTCACGAAATAGGGTAATAAACTTTGCCTTGTGTGCTTTATTGGCCAATTTTTCTATCTCTGGCACCAGGTTTACATCATCTGGATCCAATTCATAAAACTCACGCAAGGTTTCCAGCTCGCTTTCCATTTCGCGTAATTCGGCCAAGTTTTTTTCCAGGCTTGATTTTTTTTGCAAAAGCACACGTGCATTATCTGGATTGTCCCACAGATTGGGCTGATTTACTTGTTCGCCCAATTGTTGAATTTGCGTTTCCAGTTTTTCTGGGTCAAAGAAACCCCCTGACGGCAGATATGTCGTCGGCGATTTGTGTAAAAACTTCATTTGCGTTAATCATGTCACAAACTCTAACAATTTTAATTGAATAAATCAAATGAATGTTTGCCTTTTATTTGTACTTGTGATAGAATCAGCATATCGAGAGGGATTACAATGAAGCATTTTTTACCTGTTTTTTGCGTCTTGGGCGCGATTTTATGTGCGTCAAATGCCAATGCCGTTTCCGGTGCCAATGTTGGTGGTGGCTCTGGTTCTGCACGTGGTGTTATGATTCAAACACCAACTGGTAACAGTAAATTGCGTGGAAACGCGGGTGTTGCCCAGGCGTATAAGGCAAACCAACGAAATACATACTTTATGGTCAAACAGCCTGATGTTGATACTGCATGTCGTGAAAAGATTTACGCATGTTTTTCTGCCTATTGTGGTGACGTAACCGCTGTGCCTGGACAGATTACTTCAAAATGCCAATATGCATCCGAAAGTGATTTGTATAACTATGCATTGCTGTGCTTGCAAAAAGACAATGAAATCTTGTTGCCACAGTATGGTGCCAACACTCACAGTCAGCCGGGTGGCATGAACACAGCGGCCCAGTTGTGCCCACCTTATATCCAGCAAGAATTAATGACCTATCTGTCTATGTCTAACATGGCAAATCAATTGGCCAAAGCCAATTCTGATTTGTGCATCAAACGCCGTCAAGAATTAGAGGCTGCTATGTCTTGTCACTCTGTCGCATTGGCGTATGGTAATGAAACAGACAGTAAGTTAACTGCCCAATTAACCGATTATTGTGGTGGTGGTGTCCCTGGGGGCAGTGCCGAAATGGTAACACGCTTTGCAACCGCCGGTAACGTTGGTGCAAATGTATGGGGTTGGGCTGAAAAAATCGTTGGCCTAGAAGGGAACAAGAAAGGTGCAGATTGGCAGGCCGCTGTTGATGCGGTATTACAAGGCTATGTCAATCGTATGAATCTGGCATGTGGCGATGATCTAAAGGTGGATGCAACACCACGCACTAACACACAATCAGGGCCGTCTGCACTACAGACGGTCGCTGCTTTGGCGATTGGTGTAAACTCTGGCACAACTGTTTCATCTGGCACAAATCCATATGCAGATTGGCCCGTTTATATGGAGGTTTATTCAATATCAGATGAATTGTACAGCCAAGATCGTGCAGAACAGGCTGTTATGGCTGTGTTTGCACAAAACGCAACCAAACAAAACCCTTTTTTTTCGCCTGCAACCGTTGCCAGCATGCATCAGGCATATGAACGTGGTACAAAAATGTTTGTCGTTCGTGAAAACGCACGATGCTTTATGGTTCCAGTCGTAGAAATGACAACAGATGAACATATGTTAGTCGCACAAACATTTCCCGGCTGTCTTAACAAATAATAAACATAAAAATTGTACCGCCAATGGCGGTTTTTATTCCTGAAATACACTTGAATCATTTTGTGATTTTTGATATACTTTGACTTATGAAAATCACCAGACGAAATCTTTTGAAAATCACCGGCTTTTCAGTATTGGCGACTGCAATGTTACCACGTGTTGCATTTTGTGCCCGCAACACTTTGCGATCACTTCGCACAGGGGTTCAGCCTGGTAATAAAACACGTCTGGTAATTGAAACGGCCAATCGTCCATCATACAATATATCGTATCCAACAGGGCAATTGGTTGTTGATTTGTCAAATACTTCTGCCAACCTTGGTGTGTCGCCATCACTGGCAGCAAGCGGATTGGTCAAATCAATTTCACAGATTCAAAATGGTGATAAGTTGCAAATTGTTGCAACACTGAAACAATCTATTTCCCAGATTCCAAAATCATCGATTATGGTGTTGGAACCAAATGGCGATAACGACTATCGTCTGGTTTTAGACTTTGTGGCGGGCAACGCCCCTGCAACGACTTCTTATACCACTGCATCTGCCACACCAACCACTGCAATCACCGCATCACGTAAATATGTAATTGTTGTGGACGCCGGTCATGGTGGCAAGGACCCAGGTTGCATAGGCAAGGGTGGCACACGTGAAAAAGACATTGTTTTATCAGTTGCCAGAAAATTAAAAAGCAAATTAGACAATAACGGTTTTAAAACCTATCTGACTCGCAGTGATGATAGATACCTAAAACTGGCGGAACGTGCACAAATTGCCGAAAAACGCAAGGCGGATCTATTTATCTCGTTACACGCCAACGCTAACCCCAGTCGGAAAATGAAGGGCTTTTCAATCTATACGCTGTCGGAAAAAGCATCAGACGAAGAGGCAAAGAAATTGGCTGAGGCTGAAAATGCCGCCGACAAAATCGGGGTAGAGGGATTCACCGAATTCGAAGAAAACATCCGCATTGCATTATCTGCATTGCAACAGCATGCCGTTGCAGAAATGAGTGAAGAATACGCCACCGGTTGTGCCAAATCGTTCAAGCGTGCCAGCGTTGAACAGCAACCCGGTCCTGATGTACGCCATGCACCATTTGCGGTATTGCGTTCAACTGTGCCTGGGGCATTGTTAGAGCTGGGACATTTGTCCAACGCCGCCGAAGAAAAGTTATTAAAATCTGGCAAGCACCAAGACAAACTGGTTGATGCCATCGTCCGTTCTGTTAAAAGTTATAATTTTGAAGTATAAAAACACCCCGCGTTATGCGGGGTAAAATCTGGCGGAGACGAAGGGATTTGAACCCTTGATACGGGGTTACCGTATACACGATTTCGAGTCGCGCGCATTCAACCGCTCTGCCACGTCTCCGTGACCGCCATTATATATACCCCAAGAATATTTTGCAAGGGTAAATATTTGACATTCCGGCCCCCAGTGCTAAACTGTAACGCATGGAAAAAACATTTAATGAAAAAGTTTATGATACCGTTGCACGAATCCCTTATGGGCGTGTTGCGTCATTTGGTCAAATTGCACAAATGATTGGTCGTCCACGAATGGCACGATTTGTTGGGTATGCTTCAAATAACAAGGCGTCCTGGCATCTGCCATGGCATCGTGTCGTATTCAAGGACGGTTCTTTGTGTTCTGGCATGGCTGCGGAACAATACCGTACACTTCGGGCCGAAGGGGTAAAATTTGATCGTGACAAGCGTGTTATTATGACAGATTACCAATGGGATCCCGAACGTGACGGTGTGCCTGTTGATATTCGTGACCTGCCTTTGGTATTTTAAGCCAGAAAGTTACAGCAGAATCCACCCCAGGATTATGACGAATAAAATCAGCATTTGCCTTTTTTGCACAAAAAAACATATATTCACCTTCACAGATTCATTTTTTCATATAAAAACTATCATTTTTTTGCATATTTCACCACAGGAACGGGTTCATATATACAAATAAAAAACTTTATCCTTGATAAAATGTGCTAAGATAATAATAATATAGGGCAAGAATAAAGGATATAAAATGAAACGGTCAGACATAGTGCGTTCTATGCAAGTAAAATTCAAACACATGCGTGCGACTGATGCCGCTGCTATTTTGGATACAGTATCAGATCACATGATTGAATCTATTTCCAAGGGTGATCGCATTGAAATTCGTGGCTTCGGCACATTTCAACCCCGGGCACGTGCAACCAAGATTGGCTATAATCCTTGCACAGGCCAGCCTATGCCTTTACCGGCCAGTACGACAATTTTATTTAAACCCAGTCGTGAATTAACCAAGAAAATGAACGGACAATAAATATGTTATTTGGTAAAAAGTCAGGCATAAAAAATCGCAATCGTGAAAAATACGAACGTGTGCGTCGCCTGATGTGGATAAAATGTGAATCATGTGGCAAACTGGTTTATTACAAGGACTATAAAGACAATAAATACATTTGCCCCAGTTGCGGTCGTGCATTTATCATGACCCCAAAACAGCGTTTTGACCTGTTATTTGATGATAATTCCTGGGTGCGTTTGACACCACCCACAATATCGGATGACCCACTGCAGTTCTCAGATCGTGTCGCCTATATCGACAGATTGGCCGAGGCACGTGATGAAACCGGCTGTTATGATGCGGTCACAACTGCCGATGGCACAATCGGTGGTGTTCCGTCAACGGTCTGTGTATTGAACGGATTATTTATGATGGGGTCTATGGGGCGTGCGGCTGGCGATGCTATTGTTGCTGCAATGGAACATGCGATTGCCGAACGGCGTCCATTTATCATGGTCACATCCAGTGGTGGGGCCCGCATGCAAGAAAACATCTTGTCATTGATGCAGATGGCACGCACAACAGTTGCGGTAAACAGATTGCATGCCAACGGCATACCATATATCGTATTGTTGACCGATCCGACATTTGGTGGCGTGACCGCATCATTTGCAATGCTGGGTGATATCCATATTGCAGAAAAGGGTGCCCGTATTGGATTCGCAGGCCGTCGTGTCATTGAACAGAACATTCGTGAAAAACTGCCATCGAACTTCCAAACTGCTGATTACTTATACGAACATGGTATGGTTGATATGGTTGTTGCACGTGGCGACTTGCACGACACTTTGGCACGTATTTTGGTCGTATTGACCAAGCAAGAACGCACCCCAAAACAAATAAATGTATCTACACCTGCACATGATGCGTCTAAAAAGATGCGTGGTATGGGCGAAAATGAATCCTATGACAAGGTATTATTGGCCCGCAACGAGAATCGTCCACATTTTCTGGATTACATAAACGGCATTGTTGACGATTGGACATACCTGGCCGGTGACAGATTATATGCCGAAGATGCCGCCATGGGGTCTGGCATTGGTTTCTGGCGTGGTATTCCGGCCGTAATCATCGGGCAAGAGCAGGGACGCAGCATCGAAACCCGTCAAAAGCATCGTTTTGGCATGCCAAATCCAGACGGCTATCGCAAGGCCCAGCGTATGATGCGTCTGGCTGAAAAGTTTGAATTACCATTGATTTCGCTGTTTGACACCGCCGGTGCATTTGCAGGTCGCGAAGGCGAAGAACGCGGACAATCCCAGGCGGTTGCATCTTCTATTGCAATGGGGTTAAAGATGCGTGCACCATATGTTGCCGTAAACGTAGGCCAGGGCGGTTCTGGCGGTGCGATTGCGATTGGAACTGGCGATCGTATTTTAATGCTAGAAAACGCAATATATTCTGTAATTGCCCCAGAATCCTGTGCCAGTATTTTGTGGCGTGATAACCAGTACAAGGCCGCCGCCGCCCAGGCGATGAAACTGACGGCACGTGATATGGCGGACTTGAATGTTATTGACGAAGTAATCCATGAACCGGCCGGTGGGGCACATACTGATTGGCAAACAACAATGGAATTACTGTCATCTGCGGTCGCAGAACATATTCGCCAGTTACAAGAATTACCGATTGACACGCTGCCAACTGCACGTGCAGAAAAGTTTCTGGCAATGACACGTGACGTTGAAATATACCAACCCGAACATGTTGGTGATGTGCATTAAACAAAAATCCCCGTTTTGGGGATTTTTTTATAATAACATGTAATTTTATTTTTGTGCCTGACGTTTAATTTTTTGAATATATTCTATCATGTCATAATGTGGATATCTTGCTATAATTTCTTGATAGGAATGTTCGATTTCTTTGCATGCATCTTGTGCAACACGTTTAATGTCCACTTTACGCATAACCTTGAATTGATTTACCCCGCACTGCCACAGTTGGGTTTCATCTGGGGCTTGATTTTTATATATCCGCCCCATTGGCTTAATTTCCAAGAAATTAACCACAGGTTTATCGTCATCCAGACAATCAAACACTTCCCAAAACCATAACAGCGTATCGACCGCATTATCGCAAAAATGGAATACAGGTTTTTGGGCCAAGACGCCAAAACGATTACTATGATTTTCTGCCCGTTTTGCAAGAAATACTTGTCCTGGATAAAACTGTGACATTTTATCAAAGTTGCATGACCAACTAAGCCCATCTTTCAAAGGTCCTGCTTCTGGCCACACCATTTTATAACTTTTAGAATACAACGGTTTCATATTATTTGCCTCTTGCCTATTTAGCATAGCACAAAAAATAATCTTGTCCAACAAAAAGCAAAACACACAAAAAAACCCACCAATTGGTGGGTAAATTAACTGGCGGAGCGTATAGGACTCGAACCTATGGACCAATAAACTCGGTCACAGATTAGCAATCTGCTGCATTACCACTCTGCCAACGCTCCGAACAGGGAACATTATATAGAAAACCAAAAATAAATGCAAGCACGAAAATATGAAAAATAACATTTTGCACATAAAAAATAGCCACCTGCAAAAAATCCTAAAACCAAAAAAACTGTCAAACTTAAAAAAGCAAGAAAAAAATGTTTTTTTACTTGTGCTATCCCCCTAATTTTTTCTAAGATATGCTTGTAAACGGAAAGAAAGTGAGAAGAATGTCTAGATTTCTGCGTATTTGCGCCTTTTTAGTTGTATCATTAATTTCAACCAATTTGTTCGCTGCAGGGTATACTTGCTCCAGACAGTACACATCCTGTAAGTCGGGATATTTTATGACGGACAATGCGGGAATGGCCGATGCTCTGCTGGGCGATGGGACTGCCGACTGGGTTGGTACGCCTGAGGCGGATAATGGTTGTGTAGAATGCTCTGCCGCAGAGAACAGCCCGACAACCTGTCCTGGTGGCACAGACGCACCTGTTTACACATTAACCATCCGCGATAATATAACAAGTGGCAAAGTTGTTTTTTCTGGTTATGTTAGTGCATCTGCCGGATACTGCAGTGATTCCGCTAATTGTAAGGCAGGTGGCTCTTCTGTTTTAACCCAGTTTGCTTTATCTTCTGTCACAAAACCTGGTTATACATTTACAAATGTAACAACTAACATAGGAACCGGTTCACAAATCATCACCGACAATCGCGGTAATATCACAGACACAACGTTCTACAAAACTATAAATAAGGACACAACATTGTATATGGACTGGTCTGCAAATGTATTTCGGGCCGGTCTTGATTCCAAATATTATGCCACATCCAGCACATCAACCGGTTCATCTGTTAATATAACAAGTGCAACCCCTACGCCAATTTATATGAAATATAACACAGGTGTATACAGCGACGCTGCCACCACAACGGCCATAACAAAATTGACCACATTACCTGCAAAAACTGGATACGCCTTCCAGGGCTTCTATTCTGGCAAGGCGGGAACTGGCACAAAATACATTAATGCAGACGGCACATTTACATCTGCATTGAAAACCGCAGCAACAAGTTCAGGAATAACGCTAACGCTTTACGCCCATTATACACCGGTGTGTATTGCACACAAGGTTCAAATCCCAAATGCCAACATGGCCTTTATCGATTCAAACTATACTGTGTATATGTTGACAGACGATATAACAATATATACGGACGCCAATTGTACCCAAGCAATGTCAGCGAACAACTTTAGCACAATGAACACCACATTAACCCAAAATTTGGCATCCCTGGGTTTAAGAAGTTATCAAATTGCAGGTTATTACATGGGCGTAACCCCAACAACCATCCATGGTCGCTTTTCTACCACAATGCCATTGACTTCTGATTACCTGACCCCTGAATTTGCGGTCTCCAAAGGGATGGCAGAAAACGCATATCAATCAGGATTTACTGCCAAGGATCGTTCGTTCCTGATGTCGCCTGCTATAACTGGTGGTATTGTGTCTACAACCTCAGGCAAAGCGGTTGTGGGACCTGCAACCTCGTCAATCATTTATACATGGATAATTCGCAACCCTGCATCAACAACCTACACAACCCTGCAACCAATTGCAGATGCCACTGGCTATGTCACAGGCACGCCTGGCAACCATATGGGTGGTTGGGAATACATAACAACATGTCCAGACAATTACACGCTGGCCAACGCTGGGACATATAGTGCAACATGTCGTGCCAATTCATTTTCTGTTGTATACGACGGCAATGGTGCAACTGGTGGTTCTGCCCCATCTGAAGCACCAACAACCTGTACCGTTGGATCCAGCTGTCCTGTTGGTGGAATATCATATACCAAGACTGGATATAAATATACCCAATGGACATGTACAAACTTAGACGGACTAACAATTAAATTGTTGCCTGGTCAACGTATTGGTATTGGTGCTGAAAACGACACCGTCACATGTAAACCAGACTGGTCACCAAACGTTTACACCGTTACATTTAATGCAAACGGCGGTTCGGGCAGCATGTCAGATCAGACATTCACATATGACGTGGCACAAGCCCTGACGCAAAACGCCTTTACACGCACACACTATGATTTTAAGGGTTGGTCAACTTCATCAACTGCATCAAATGCCACATATATGGATAAAGAATCTGTATCCAACCTGACCGCAACCAATGCCGAAACTGTCACCCTGTATGCTGTATGGGCCCCAAAAGTATATCAACTTACAATTGATCTAGGCGGTGCAACCGGCGGTTCGATCACGTATGAGGGTGCTACGTACTCATATGGTGCAACAAACGCTACACGTCAATGTACTTATGGCATAGTATATTCGGCATTACCTGCATGGGATGGAATAGCATCCTCGGCGGACGGAACAGAACAGAACAACCTGACCAAAACCAACATGGTCTTCACAGGGTGGTCCGGATTGAACAGTAAGGGTGATATCGTCTGTGAGGGTAACACAACCATATCGGCCCAATGGGTTGCCCCAACATGTACCGCCGATGCTACCAGTGTCTCAGCAACGTCCCTGATAAGCGTAACAAATAACGCCCCTGTCTGCGGCTGTACCAGCAAAGATGGATTTTATTGTTTGCCACAGATCACAGGTACCGCCGGTCAAACATCCATGGTGATATCTGCAAACGCTGCAAATGATGGTTTCTTTGCATTGTCTGGATACGTCTTCCCAGAGGCCTGTCCTGTCGGCACATTCAGTAATAAGTCCAGTGCTGCAACCGGCTGTACACCATGTCCAAACGGTCTCACAACCGCAGATCAGGCAACCAAATACAACGCATCCGCAACAAACGCATGTACGGTCACATGTTCAAACAATGCAAATGTTGCATCATGGGAAACAACATCATGGACACCGAACACTGCATCAAATGTTTGTACGGTAAAAACATGTAATACCGGTTATAGCCTAAACAACAATGCATGTACTGCAAACACCTATACGGTTAAGTTTAACGCCAATGGTGGTTCCGGCAGCATGAATGACCAAGATTTCACATATGACGTGGCACAGGCACTGACCACAAATGCGTTCACACGCACCGGTTATACATTCCAGGGTTGGTCAACTTCATCAACTGCATCAAATGCCACATATACGGACAAACAATCTGTATCCAACCTGACCGCAAGAAATGGTGATACCGTCAACCTGTATGCTGTGTGGTCCATCAACAGCTATGACTGCACCAAAGGAAACTATCTGCCTGCCAACAGCGTAACATGTTCTTCATGTCTTCCGGGTTATTATTGTACAGGTGGCACATATCCATTTAACGCCAGTAACGACCAAGGCCTTACCGGCATCTGCGAGAGTGGCTACAGCACAGGTGGTGCAACCACCTCAACATGTACTGCGTGTACATATGGCTCTGCAACAGGCACTGCCGCATCAAATCACGATGCAGTAAATGATTGTAAAAAAACAATCACATTAAGCAAAAATGGTGGTTCTGGCACTCTTACTGTTAATGGAACATCATACACCGGCACAAACAATGCCAGCATCACATGTTCTCAGGGTGCAGCATGTAATTTCTCAAATGCATCTGGACTAAGCCAAACAGGATACACTTTTAATGGTGGTTGGGGCAGTCTTACTTCATGCACCAGCACAACCACCAGTTTCATTAACCCTGGCAGTTCTACATACTATGCATGTAAAACACCGATTAACTACACTATCACATACAACCTGAACGGTGGTACCTTGCCATCTGGTGCAGTTACATCATATAACATCACACAAACTGTTACCTTACCAACCCCAACGCATGCAAATGGAACATTTGCGGGCTGGTATGCTTCTGATGATTTTTCTGGAACTGCCGTCACCCAACTATCTGGTGCAACAGGCAACAAAACATACTATGCAAAATGGACATGTAACACAGGTTACAGTGGCACTTCATGTACCCCAAATACAACCGGTCGCATCATTCTGGAAGACAGAAATGGTATGCTACAATCTGGCCAATTCATAGCTGATGCGTTTTACCCAGATTCAGTCAGGGTGGAACCAGCCTCAATTAAGATCACATATAATGACGCTATTTACAATTACAGCACGGGTGCACGTATAACAAAATTAACAACTAAACCATATATACGTGTATATACCTTTGGCGGTTTCTATACCAGCACAAAGTGTTCTGGCGAACAAATGATCGATGCAAACGGCATTTTCAATAGTGCGGCATTAACCAAATACCCCACTGCCGGTGCAACCGCAACATGGTATGCGTGTTACCAGGGGGCCCCATATACCGTAACATTTGATCCAAACAAACCAGCTGCTGCTTCATCAGCTATTTCTGGCAGCATGGAAGATCAGACTTTCTACTATGACGCCTACCAAGACCTATCACTTAATAAATACCAACTGACTGGATACACATTCGCAGGCTGGAATACGGCCGCTGATGGTTCTGGCACAGCGTACGAAGACGGTCAAAATGTCAAAAATTTGACTACAAATTCTTCAATAACATTGTACGCACAATGGACACTAAAAAAATACACCATCACCATCGACAAAAATGGCGGTTCTGGTAAATTGACTGTAAATGGCACAACCGCCACAGGTGTAAATGACGTTGTATTCACATGTTCTTATGGTGATACATTCACGCTACCTGCGTACAGCAATGTTGCCTCTACAACAAAAAATAATATGACCAGAGACCTACATGTATTTAACGGTTGGTCTCAGACAGGCACAATTTCTTGTAACGGCAACAAAACCATCACCGCAAACTGGACAAAGCTTAGTTGTGTCGCCGGCACAGGTGTTGCATCAACATCATTATCAATCTCAAACAACATTGGAACCTGTTCATGCAGCAGTACAGATGGATATTACTGTTCATCCCAAACAATCACTCCGTCTGGCACAACTACAACTAAAACTGTGAACGCCACACCGGCCCCTAATGGTCACTTTGCATTGGCGGGTGCAACAACATCCACCGCCTGTGCCAAGGGTTCTTACAGTACTAAATCCAGTGCATCTTCATCATGTACCGCATGTCCTGCTGGCTATACAACCAGTGGCACCGGCACAAACTACAGTTCTGCACCAAACACCGTATGTACGGTCCAATGTACAAACAACGCAAACGTTTACGGATGGGTAGATAAAGATGATACAACAAACCCTCTAAAATGGACAAATAACAAGGTAAACAATTTGTGTGTCATCAAAACCTGTCAATCGACATATGTCAACACTGGCAATACATGTACACAATGTTCATGCATAAAAGGAACAGGCGTTAAAACTTGTACTGTCACCGGTTCCAGTGATGACACAACCCAATGCGAATATTCGTTCACATGTAACGATGGTTATGGCAACGGTATTGGCAACCACACCAGTTCTGGTGCCGCAGGTGTTGCAGCAAACACAGTGACATGTGATGCATCAAAACAAACTGTTCATCTGAAATCAGACTTCTACAAGAATGCAACAACAACAATAGATGCAACGACAGATGCCGACCCATCAACCCTGTACTATCAGTTTGGCAGTGGCGTATATTCGAACAGTAATTACACAACAAAAATAACCAAATTGACAACATTGCCAGTATTGGAAAACACATGCTATTCATTCCAAGGGTTCTATCCTACCAAAAACCCAACAGCCTTGATGACACCACTTATTGACAAAGAAGGTAATATCAACCAAGGCTTAACGGTACAAGAATTCAGCACCCTGGCCAGTGACTCGTCATTATATGCACACTATATACCAACATCTATGACCATTAAATATGAACCTGGCGACGGTTTTGTTGCCGAACCAGAATCGGGCTTTATCGCACCATTCACAGGCAGAATATGTTCTTATACCGGTGCACCCGCCAGTTCATGTGAAGCCGCCACCGCTGACGACTTTGACTTCTATAAACATGGCTACACCTTTACAGGATGGAGATGTACAGGTGGTGGTGACAAATGTAATGGCGACATTTATGCCCCTGGTGCAGATCTAAGTGACGCAAATGATGGCGACTGTGGTACAATTACATTAACCGCCCTATGGTCACCAAATACATTTACCGTCCGCTTTATGTCGGGCAACACATTGATGGCATCCCAGGAATACACATATGATGCTGAACAGGCTTTGAAATCTATTAGCACCATGGAACAACCTGTGGATTACCTAACGGGCTGGGAATTTGTGGGCTGGTCACTGAATCCAAACACAACCACACCAAGTTTTACAGATGGTGAAGTCATCAGCAACTTAACCCAGTTTAACAGCAGTGTGCCATTGTACGGTATCTGGAAACGTGATGTAAACTTTAAATATTACAATGGTGCAACCGCTACAACAACGACCACCAGCACAGGCACCCAGTATTATCGCAACACAAATACAGGAACCGCCGCTGTAACAGATGTGAACACATTTGACTTGGTCACCAACACCACATACGGTTGGGAACCAATTGGTTGGGTATTAAACAACCCAACCAACACAACCGCAACCAGCAATGCGACCACCGCATCAGAGAAAGTTACACCTAGTGCAGGCACATTTCCACTGTACTATGCATTGTACAGCCGTCCTGTAACATTGTCCTATGTTGCCAATGGTGCAACCGGTGGTTCTATGCAACCAACAAACGGCACTCAGTATTTCAATACAGGCAGCACTACCGCCAAGGCGTTATCCTTGACACTGGCAGATAACGCCTTTACCAAAACCGGTTACACATTTAAAAACTGGAACATTAACGGCACAGAATATGCAGACGGTGCCAGTGTTGACTTCCCTAACACACAATGGACAACACGTACTAATGTGCAGGCAACCGCCCAGTGGACTGCAAACACATACGCTGTAAAGTTCAATGCAAACGGTGGATCCGGCACTATGAATAACCAGTCATTCGAATATGACGTGGCAAAAAACCTGACTGCAAACGCATTCACGAACGCAGGTAAAGAGTTCAAAGGTTGGGCAACATCTGCATCTGGTTCAGTTGCATACGCAGATAAAGCGAATGTCAAAAACCTGACAGCCACAGCAAACGGCACAGTGAACCTGTACGCAGTATGGGTCAGCTGTCCAGCAGGTAAGTATTGCCCATCTGATAAATTGACACCTCAGGATTGTCCTGCAAACTCATACTGCGAAGAAGGCTCTGCAACACCAATCAGCTGTGCAACATTGGGTGGTGGCCTGTACAAGAACAGTAACGCAGGCTCAACCAAGACCAGTGACTGTTCTGTCACAATAGGGGCAGGTTATTATGTCGCTAAAAATACAGACGCTGCATTGTCACCATGCCCAGCAGGTTCTTTCTGCCCAGGCACAACCCTGACATACAGCAATGTTGGTGGTGCAACCGCATGTTCAGGCCTGGGGACAGGTTATACATCTGACGGTGGTACAACAATGACTAAAAACACAAACTGTTATCTGCCGGTATCTGGTGGTAATGTCCGCAATGGCACATCTGGTACAACCCTGACACAGTGTGCTGCAGGTACATTCAAGGCCGAACACAAGGCGTACTATGGCACCAGTTATTCTTGCGAAAACTGCACTGGCCGTACCCAGTATTCTGCCAAAGGTGCATCCAAATGTGAAACTGTCTCATCAGGCTATTACACAACTGGCTGTACCAGCAACAATAAATGTACAGGTCAATCACAGTGTACAGGTGCTACATACTGTGCCTCTGGCGTACAAAACAACTGTCCAACGGCTGAAAGCAACTGGACACAGGGTACAGGCAATGGCTGGACTGCTGTGACACAGTGTTTTGAAACCCGCAATGCAACAAACATCAGCACATATTGCAACGAAGGCCAAATCAAAAAGAATGCAACAACCTCTAAGACATGGCCAACAGCTGCCGAAACATCTGTTGCATTCCAGGCAAAACCAGGCTCAATTGTCTCTGACCAAACCTGCAGCCAGTGTACCGGTGCAACATATTCTGCCGGTGGTACTGCGACCACATGTTCTGCCTGCGACAGCAACTATCAGGCGAACACAGAATCTGGCAAATCAACAGCCGGCCAGTGCCAAACATTATGTTCTGCAGGTACTGCTGTCTTGACTGCAAACAACGCATGTGCAACCATCCAGAACAGCACATACAAGGGTAAATATACCACAGAACACTTGGTAAACTATGGGACAAAGACTGAAATCCAGACATGCCCAGCATATTACCAGGATGGCAATGGTACAACTGCCCAGTCAAACTGTATCAACGCATGTTCTGCAGGTACCCAGGTCGCATCTGCAAACGCTGATTGCACAACACCTAACACTGCAGACTGGTACACAGATGCACACAATGTGACATACGGCAAGACATCTTCTAACATGTCCAAGGTTATCGCTTGTGCCACAGACAAAGGCTATGGCAACAGTGGTACATCCGCATCCAACCACGCAGGCAGCACATCTTGCAAAACCACATGCGCTGCAGGTAAGATGGTACTAAGTGCGAATGCAGCATGCTCAACACCAGACAACACCACATATGGTGCCAGCTGGTACACCGCACAACACACTGTTGCATACGGTTCAACATCCAAGGGACTGTCTTTGGTCAACAGTTGCCCAACCAGCAACTATGTAACACCAAACAACACAACACAGTCCAACCATAATGACAGCACAGACTGTACAATCACATGTGAAGCCGGTACAGTTGTTGCCAGTTCAAACGCAAACTGCACAACACCATCTGGTTCTTGGTACAGTGGAAAACATACAGTTGTAGCTGGCAGCACATCCAGCAGCGCCCAGAAGCAGTCATGTGTCAATGGTTATGCGACACCAAACACCACAACACAGTCCAACCATGATGACAAGACAGACTGTACAATTACCTGTGGTCCAGGTGAATATGTCGCTGCTGCAAATGGCTTGTGCGAAAATGTTGGGGCAGGGTACTACTTTGCAGGTGGCAAGGTTTCCCAGGGATCCACAAATACCCGTGGCCAATGTACTGCACCATTGACCACCATCGGTTATGGCTATGGTGCGAACGAAGCCGATGACTGTGGACGCATACTGCATGCAGGTGACAACACAATCTATCTGCGTTCAGAAAAACGTTCGTCACCATCACTGCGTGTCAAAGTTGGCGACCAGATATTCTATGGTGCATTAAGTACATCTCTACAAGGTGCATTAAAGGTCAAGAAAGACAATACCCAATATTCGGTAGTCAACGATTGGCAGTAAAAATGTTTCAGAAAGGAAAAAGTCCCCCAAAATGGGGGATTTTTTATCTTTTATTATCATCCAGGTATATATTCTGTTAAAATCAAAAAAAATCCCTTGCATGAAAATCGAAAATATATAATAATATCCGCCGTGGGTTAGTAGCTCAGTGGTTAGAGCGGAGCGCTCATAACGCTTTGGTCGTGGGTTCAAGTCCTACCTAACCCACCAAAAATTCAAAAATCCGTCACTATGACGGTTTTTTTTATTACACAAAACACCCGTCAATTAAAAATAACTATGTATATACATCATTTTTCCCTTGCGTATATTACTACAATTTTTCTACCATTAATCATAAAAGAGGGGAAGTTATGGGAAAAAAGCACAGTTTTCTGGGTTTTTTATCAACTGTATATTTTATGTTTGCGACCGCAAATGTGTTCGCGGCCGGCTATACTTGTCCCTCACTCCAACAATATACCAGTTGTGAAACCGGTTACTTTATGACCGACTTAGACTCGTTGGCGGACTGTTTACTTGGATCACAAGACGGATGTGCATGGAACGGAACCCCAGAACCTGAAAATAAATGTATCCAATGTGACCAAGGCATAGATAATCCAACATATTGTCCCGGCGGAACCGAAGCACCCGTTTATACAATATCCGTCATTGACGATACTCTAAGCGGGACTAAGCGTAATTTAGGTTATTATAGTGCCAGTGCTGGATACTGTACGAACGCGAATGATTGCAAGACCAACGGCGCATCCATCACCAGTGTATTTGATACACCTTCTGTATCCAGTCGTGCCGGCTATACCTTTCAGGGATATTACACTAATGCACTAAATGGTACGCAAATGGTAACCGCCAATGGAATTATCGGCAACACCAGTTCCGCCAGCGGTCTAAGCGGTCATCAAACATGGTACGCACATTGGAAACCTAATAAAATCACTGTAAAACTGGATAAAAATAATGATGGCACACCAGAATCTACAATATATCTATCTTATGGAACCGGTTGGTACAACAATACCACATTAACAGAACGCATCAACTCAATCACATTGCCGACATCTGACACACAGATTTGTACAGGTTATAACTATAATGACACACAAATTATTGACGACACTGGCACGTTTACCAACACAACCTTTGTCACAGAAGGCACAGTAACATTGTATGCCACATGGATAGACAAACCAAAAGTAACATGCCCGGCCGGACAATACTATTCTGGCACAGGTGCAACGTGCCTAACATGCCCAATCAACAGTTATTGTGTCGGTGGCACTTTTAACCAAGACGAAGGGCAGGGCGGAATTGCAGAATGTCCAGGTTCGGGTATAACATCCGGCACCGGAAACACATCCGCGAAATCCTGTTATTTAAGTGATGCCAACTGTACGAATGTTGTAACGAATGCACTAACCGCTACAGGTACATGTTACTATTCTGCCGACACTGAAACGACCACAGCTGGATATACAGCATGTGATGCATCTGCGTGTAATGTCACAGAATGTGCCAACAACTATATCATCAGCACATCTGGACATGAATGTATAATGAATCCTGATGCATGTCCTGCAAATTATTACTGTGACGACTCTGGTCAACACGCCTGTCCAGAATCACACCCAGAATCTACCCCAGGCAGCACATCCATAGACGATTGTTTTGTCAGAGAAACAGAACAATGCAAATGTGAACAGGTATGTCCAGACAAAGGCGTTACTGTAAATAGTTGTGTATTCAAAACAGAATACTTTTATGGCGTTAGATACTATGGTAATGATGCATGTGTATTAGAAGCCACGCGTCAACCACTGGCTTGCTCACTCACTTCAATTCGATGCAAGGGTGACCATTACTTTAGAGGCGAACTAAATCAACCAACGTATAGCACGACCGGAGACTGGTCCTGTGAATCATGTAAAACCCTTGAAGGTGGTTATAACTACTCTGTGGCCTCTCTAAGTAAAAACGGCTTCAATGCAACTTCCAGCGAAGGTGCACACGCCTGCTACAAAAATGCAGAACTTGCATGTACACCACCTATTTGTCCAACAGAAATATCCGGCACATGTTCTTACGACTCTACTGCTGTTGGTAATTATGCTGGTTGGGAATACTATGATGATCCCAAGGTTTATCCATCATCAAAACAAAACTATTTTATGTGCCCCGATTTAGAATGGTCCTGTTTCGTGGGTTATGACAAACACGAAGGACTGGATCTTGACCCTTCAGACTGTAATGCGGAACGTCCAAACTGCACAACAAAAAGTGGCACTTGTATTCCATGTGCCGCCACCCCAGAAGAACTATGTACACCACACGTATACACTATCAGTCTGGTCAACAATATCGATTTAGGTGACGAAACGGTTAATAATTCTATCTATCAGAAATACCTAACTGGTATATTTGCCGACCAAGATGCAACTAACGAAATCACCAGTATTGAACCACCAACACGAGCATACTGGACATTCAACGGATACTTTACAGCACCAAACGCACTGTACAATGCCGTACAAATTATTGATGCCCAAGGTAATTTGGTTCCAAATACTTCTTTGGCTTACGCAGAATATACAGAAGACACACCCCTATATGCCTGGTGGACACGCAACATGACCAACTGTCAAATTGGAATGTTCTATACAGGCACCGATGAAATCCATGATGTCTGTGAAAAGGACACATACTGTCCTGGTACCGGTCGCACGAATATCGGCACACCTGGTTGCTTTACATCATGTCCAAAAGGTGGTTTTACAGACACAACAGGCAAAACAATTGTTACAGATTGTTATAAAATCTTTAACGAAGGTGATCTAGACGATAACGGCACAGAGTTTAATATTCCAAACGGTACAGGAACCCAAAAATGTTATTTTGTAGGCAATGAATATACCGGCAAATATGTATCATGCACAACAAATATCACCAGTTGCGATGCAGGCTATTATGTATCGCCTGATGCACCTGGGCGTTGCACACCTGTCAACTCTGGTCAATATAGCCCTGAAAACGATATGCAAATATATGATTGTGCACCAAATGGCACGTATCAATTAGGCTCACATATGCCACGTGGTACACAGGCAGATTGCTACACAATCTGTGACACAGTAATACCACCTGTACAAAACAGTACCTCTGTCGTTGTATCACCTGGTTCTGAAATCCAAGATTATAATCCAGAAGGCACATACAATTCATGTCTATATGATGTTGAATGTATCACAGGTTACGACAACACCAATGGGGAAAATCCAACATGTACCGCACATGAATACACAATCACTCTGGATAAAAACGGTGGCCAAGGAACAACACCAGACAGTATCAACTGTGTATTCGACAGTGCAACATGCCAATTACCAGCCACCAACACATTGACCAAACAAGGCTATATACCTGTTGCCCAGTGGTGCACACGTACAGATGGCACAGGCACATGCTACGAAGCAGGAACTAATATTGAACAAAACATATCTGCAGACGCATCAAATGTGACATTATACGCACAATGGACACCTAATGTATTTATGGTTGAACTATCAACGCCAACTGTTAATGGACTAACCCCAACAAATAACAAGCAGGGCCCCGTATACCTTAAATATGAAACAGGATGGTACACCGACCCTGACGCAACAACCAAATTAAATAATATTACTGATCTGGGCACTCAACTGCCAGAACTAACGGGGTATATCTTTGGTGGCTATGAATTAAATGGCATAACAATTGTTGATGCTGCAGGTGTTCTACAGGTATCGGCCTTGACTGCTGTCAGCAGTGATAACCAAGTTGCCACAGCAATATGGGGCGAAGGTACAATTATTTGTCAGCCAGGCACATATTACCCAGGCACAGGGAATGAATGTGTTGCATGTACCAAAAATTGGTATTGTGACAAAGAAACAACCGTCACCACAAACAGTGGCGAAGCAGGGCGTACCCAATGTCCACAAAACGGCACAACCCAAAACACAGGTACAGATAATATCACCATGTGTAATAAGGACGGCCTGGAATACATGACCACACTTGACAACGGTATGCCGCGGACAAAAGGCACACAAACATGTTACTTTGATACCATGGGATACACTAACTGCACATATCCAGGATATGAAGATTCCATAGAAGTCAACTGGTGTGCAGGCGGTTATTGGTATGAATCTGGAATAGATTGTATCACAGTGGGGGCAGACTATTTCAGTCCTGCGTCCGACATGACAAAAACAGCATGTCCAGATAGTGGTCACACAAACGGTGCAACAACATCCGACAGCATCACAGATTGTATTAAACAAATGACATACGAATCTGCCACCAAGAATGCTGGCGGCAAGTGCAATCGCTATGCAAATGAAAATGGCATATACAATTCCGCATGCATTAATGATACAATTATAATTGAATGGTGTGCAGGTGGTTATTGGTACGACCCAACTCAATCCACCACAGATTGTATCGCCGTTGGCGAGAATCACTATAGTCCAAAAATGGATATGGCTAAGTATCCATGTCCAAGCAACGGAACAACATCTATCACGACTGCTGAAACCCCCGTTAATACATGTTCTCGCTCTGTACCTTACCCAGGTGCACAGTACGAAGGTCCCGCCGTTAACGGATTGGGAACCCAATCTTGCTACTATGCTGGGGATAATCTAGCAGAATATGATGACGGGTATATCAACAATTGTGGCACGATTGTCATCAATCAGTGTGACACAGGCTATTACTGGACTCAAACTGAAAATCCTGCTTCCACTGATAAAGTTTGTGTACCCGTATCTATTGGATACTATGGTCCTGTTGCAACAGCAAATAGTACCAGCATGACCAGTCGCACCCAGTGTGAAACAGATGCAGAAACAGGTGTTCGTGGAACCACAAAAACAGAAACGTCCGGCCAGGCTTCCGAATGCTATGTTGAAAACAAGTCTTGTTCAATCGGTGCCGCAACAGGTAAAACAACCTGCAATTACAGCAGTGTGGATAAAGATTACACAGACTGTGATTCTTATGTATGCGTATTAGAATCATGTCCAGCTGGCACAACACTAAACACACAAAGCAATTCATGTGACGAATGCCAATCTGGTAATTATTGTACAGGTGGCAATTCGCCTGCTGAAACATGTGTTGCATTGGGTGATAGGTTTACACAATCAATGCCAGGTGCCAACACTTCTGATCAATGCTACGACAACTGTGTTATCACAGACGTTGAAAACGCAACATCTGTATCTGGTATCATCTATCGCGATGGATCAAACACCTGTGCCGCCGTCACCTGTGCAGATACATACTATCTGAACAATGGCAAGTGCGAAGCATGTCCTGCTGGCTCTTACTGTGACCCAAATACAAACAATGGCCAACCGCAGTCCTGTCCACAGGGTTACACATCTGATGCCGGTGCCACAAACCAAGACATGTGCTATCAGGCATGTACAACAGATGACGTTATAAACTCTACATCTGTTGATGGTCGTGACTATTATGGCAATGGTGCCGACACCTGTGTTGCCGTCACCTGTGCAGATACATACTATCTGAACAATGGCACATGCTCTATGTGTGAAGCCGGTAACTTCTGTGAACCAGGTCAAGAACCACAAACCTGTCCACAGGGTTATACATCTGATGCCGGTGCCACAAACCAAGACATCTGCTATCAGGCATGTACAACAGATGACGTTATAAACTCTACATCTGTTGATGGTCGTGACTATTATGGCAATGGTGCCGACACCTGTGTTGCTGTCACCTGTGCAGATACATACTATCTGAACAATGGCAAGTGCGATGCATGTCCTGCTGGTTCTTACTGTGCAGGGGGTGATACACCTGCCGTATCCTGTGCAGCCGCAGGCGACAGATTTACCCAGGCTGACAATGGTGCAACAAACACCAATCAGTGTTATGACAACTGTCAAAACAGCGATGTTAATAACGCAACATCTGTATCTGGTATCATCTATCGTGATGGATCAAACACCTGTGCCGCCGTCACCTGTGCAGAAACATACTATCTAAACAATGGAAAGTGCGATGCATGTCCTGCCGGTTCTTACTGTGCAGGGGGTGATACACCTGCCGTATCCTGTGCAGCCACAGGCGACAGATTTACCCAGGCCGACAATGGTGCAGCAAACACCAATCAGTGTTATGACAACTGCCAAAACAGTGATGTTAATAACGCAACATCTGTATCTGGTATCATCTATCGTGATGGATCAAACACCTGTGTCGCTGTCACCTGTGCAGAAACATACTATCTAAACAATGGCACATGCTCTATGTGTGAAGCAGGTAACTTCTGCGAACCAGGTCAAGAACCACAAACCTGTCCACAGGGTTATACATCTGATGCCGGTGCCACAAGTCAAGACATGTGCTATCAGGCATGT
>JAZTWM010000009.1:0-12849 GCA_045635825.1 Candidatus Enterousia sp.
ATGCTCTATGTGTGAAGCAGGTAACTTCTGCGAACCAGGTCAAGAACCACAAACCTGTCCACAGGGTTATACATCTGATGCCGGTGCCACAAGTCAAGACATGTGCTATCAGGCATGTACAACAGATGACGTTACAAACTCCACATCTGTTGATGGTCGTGACTATTATGGCAATGGTGCCGACACCTGTGTTGCAGTCACCTGTGAATCTGGCTATTATCTGAACAATGGCACATGCTCTATGTGTGAAGCCGGTAACTTCTGTGAACCAGGTCAAGCCCCACAGTCATGTCCACCAAGCCACCCACATACAGATGGCCTTGCCACAGACATTTATGCATGTTACACCATCTGTCCTGCGATTGAATTTGCCACCGAAATAATTGAACGCGACTATTATGATGACAATGCGGTCAATGCATGTCGTGCCTTAAAATGTCAAGATTCTTATTATTTGACTGGCGAAGGTCTATGCAAATCCTGTCCAGATGGCAAATACTGTGATACAGACGGCATACACACATGTCCGCAAACACACCCACTATCAACATCGGGTCAAAACTTCTCAATTGAACAATGTTTCAATACGTGTGCGGCATATGACCTGTTAAACGGTCAGGCAATTCCACATAAAACACAGGTATTCCATCCAGAATCATGCGAATATTATGGCAAATCAAACACAGGCAACCCATGTGATATCACGATTGTAAATGGCAAACCTGCATGCATAGAAACATCATGTAACTTCAACTTTGAATTAATTGATGGCATATGCCAACCATGTAACCGCGAACACGCACTATCATACAAGACAAACGGCAACTGTGTTGTTGAAACATGTGCGACTGGATACCATCCAAATGGTCAGGCATGTGAGTCAGACACCACCACATGTTCCGCACCAAATGCCAAATCTGCGGTTCAAACATGGATACCACGTGCGAACGCATTTGGCGAATGCCGTATTACAGAATGTGTCACAGGCTATCATTTGGCCGACAATACATGTCAACTAGACACAGAATCATGCCGCCTGACACATGGTATTGGAACACGTCAATGGGACACCAAAACAAACACATGGGGAACATGCATTGTAACCCAGTGCAACCCAGGCTATACAAATGATCCAAGTCTGACAAATGACCTAAAAACAAACGAACATTGGGTTCAGTGCGGACGTTGCAACAACATGTATCACCAAGGCAAACAGGCAGCCAGTTCATACATTCAAGAATGTGAAATCGGCGCATGTATGTACCAAGGCGAACTATACGAATTGCAAAACAACGAATGCAACCTGATTTGCAAAGAATATTGCGATGAAACAGGTTGCAGAATATGGAACGCCAAATCTGGTCGTTGTGAGCACCGTTGCGAAGGTGGATACACCCCATGGAGTGACGCCCACAGTTCAACAAACTAAAAAAATTAGTGGTCTGCCAAGACCACTAATTATTTAAGCATAAACATAAAAGATCCCCCAAAAGGGGGATTTTCTTATATCAAAGAATGTCCTGTCATTTCTTTTGGCTGTTCAATATCCAACAGTTTCAAGATTGTTGGTGCAATATCTGCTAAACCACCATCATGAACCGCTGGTGCATTATCAGCCACAACAATGATATTCACAGGATTTGTTGTATGTGCCGTCCATGGCAGGTTATTTTCCTCGTCCCACAATTTTTCTGCATTACCATGATCCGCTGTAATTAACAAGGTCCCCCCCAGTTCCAAAACCGCCGGCACCAGACGTGACAACTGCGCATCCAATACCTCTATGGCACGAATTGTGGCCTGTTCATTTCCGGTATGCCCAACCATATCCCCATTGGCCCAATTCAAAATAACCACATCATACTGTCCCAAAACAGGCAACAAAGCGTCTGTGATTTCCACCGCTGACATCTCTGGCTTCATATCAAAGGTCGCAACATCCGGTGACGGCATCAAAACCTTTTGTTCTTTATCAAAATCAACATTACGTTCTGCATCAAAGAAATATGTAACATGATTATATTTTTCTGTCTCGGCAATACGCAATTGAGATAAGCCATGTTCTGCCAAAACGTCACCTAATGTGTTTTCAATACTTTCATCTGGCAACAGGGCGGGGCATTGCTCATTCAACCCTTCGCCATACTGCGAAAAGCATAAAATATGTGCCTTGGTTTTCAAGATTTCACGCATAATCTGTCTGGCACGATCACTGCGATAATTCCCAAACAAGAAACCGTCATTTGGGCGGATTGCAACATCCCCCTTGATAACAATTGGCCAAATAAACTCGTCCGTTTCACCACGTGCATATGCATCACGCAATGCATCATCTATTGTTTCTGCAACATACTTTGATTTTGCATTTGCAATGGCATCAATTGCAACGGCGGTTCTGTCCATATTTTGGTTTCTATCCATCGCATAATACCGTCCTGACAAAGTCCCCCAAAATGCACGACCATCTGCCAATTCATCTGCCAATTGATTTTTAATCAGTTCAATATATTTCGGTGCAGACTGGGGCAGGGTATCACGACCATCCGCAATAAAATGGATACACAAACGCAATCCTGCATTTAAAACATATTTTGCGATTGTCAAGATATCATTTATATCTGCATGCACGCGTCCATCTGACATTAAACCCGCCAAATGCACAATACCACCATCCGCCTGAACATGACGAACAAAGTCATTTAAATACTGGTTTTTTGACCAATCTTCGATTTGAAATCTACGCAAGAACTGGTTAACCACACGACCTGCACCCATTGTAATATGTCCAACTTCGGAATTACCCATTGTTCCATCGGGCAGGCCAACCGCCACACCGCTGGCATTTAATTTTGCATGCGGATAAGACCGCAACAAATTATCCAGAAATGGGGTATTTGCCATACAAACAGCATTATGTTCACACACATCATTAATACCGACCCCATCCATAATACATAAAACCACAGGTTTTTTCATAATTTCCCCTTTTTATTAACCATTCATCTAACGATATCATATCTGTTTTTTAATTGCAAAATCAAAAGAAAAATTGTATAAAATACCCATAGGAAACAAATCTTAACAGGAATAAATTATGTCAGGCAAAGCCTTTGCACCAACTGCGATAGATGAACATATTGGCATGCGAATACAACTGCGTCGTGTCATGATGGGCATGTCACAAAAAGATTTGGCCCAGATTTGTGGTATATCATTCCAGCAAATCCAGAAATACGAATGTGCCAGCAATCGCATTGCGGCATCACGCCTGTTTGAATTAAGTGTTGCAATGGAAACACCTGTATCATTTTTCTTTGCGGGTCTGCCGGGACACATTGAACGCACACCACGTAATGGCCATCTGTCCAAACCACGTGTATGTGACCAAACAGCAGACGACCCATTGGCACGCAATGAAACCTTGGAATTAATAAACCTGTTCTGGCGATTGCCAAATGACGCAAATCGTGAACTGGTATTACAATTACTACGCACAATGCATGGGCAAGAATAAAAATTATAAAACCCGCAAAATGCGGGTTTTAATTTAATAATTAAAGGTTGGACTTGTTCCCAAAGATGTCACCCCACCAACAGTTGTCAACCCCGTAGCCCCAGCAGTAGATGCAGAAACATTAATGGTGGTGGGCGTAAATGTATATGTTGTTGCTGGTTTCTTGGCGGATACAGATACACCAGACCATTGTGCAACAGGCACAGATAGTTTTAAGTTACTAACCGTCAATTTAAGTTTACCAAATACACAATCTTTATAGTCTTCTGGTGAAACCTTGGTCCAGCATTGATTTTCTGGCTTTGTATTTGTTTCCTTGGTCTTACCTTTGCCATACTGCATATCAATTCTGGTAAAAGCCATGGCATTCTTGCACTCGCCTGTTTTTGTATCAAAATACTGCCCCAATTGTTCACATTTTACACACAGACCTGTTAATGGATTTTGCCCACCACGAATTGAACCTGCACATTCGGCACATTCAAAGTTACCAGATGCGGGGAACGCCTTGGTTTTATCCTTGCACATATACTTTACGCAATTCCCTGTTGCATCTATATTATGAATCGCGCTATTATAGCCTTCTTCTGTCCACCCAGAACACATCTTCTTTTGATCGGAAACCTGTGTTGTCAGATTCAACATTTCCATCGTCATAGGAATACATTCTGTATTATTCTGATTTGCGGCATAGCCTTCAGCACACAGCAACTTTTGGGTTAAACTTGAATATGCCGCCACTTTGTTCACAAACGATTTTTTGCCATCCTTATCACATTCAATAGATACAGGTCTTGCCATAACGCCATACTCTGTAAAAGAAACCGCGCCCAACAATAAATCCTTCTGATTTTGATTTTGTCCATTATTAAAACCCCATGTATGAAAAGCATAAATCTGATCTTCAATATTACCAGCGTCTTTCCCCCCCTTTTTGACAGAAATACCTGACGTTAAATCCAATATCTTACTCTGTGGCAAATAGCTTGTCTGTTTTGCACATTTTTGGCCCGCATACCCCGTCTCACACAACCATGCACATTTATCCGCACTATATCCACTGGGGTGATAATAAGTCGTCCACGAAGAATTTTTGTACTTATTTTGATCCAAATTTGCACATTGAATCTGCAATGGACAAAAATACCCACCATGCTCTACAATTTCAACCGCTACTACAGCTACAATTGCACTTTCATCATTCCAGGTTCCAGGTGACATACCTTTTCCCAACGCACCTGCAACAATAAACGCACCCTCACTGGCATCCCCAAACGTCTCCCCTCCAACCGCCATCATCCATTTTTCATAGGTTATATTATCCACAAGATTTATCGCCATGGCATCACTTGCCATAATCATACCCAAGAAAGCCAAATACAAATATCTTAATTTCATATCTATCACCATCCCTTAATTATTCTGGTATGACATAACAAATACCATTTTCAAAATATCCGTTGCCCAACAACATGCACTGCTGTTCGTACCACGCATCTTCAAATTTACATGTATCACTGGTCAAATCATACGTTGCAAATACCACTGCCTCTTCACCTTCGCGTGATGCACTGGAATTATAGGCTTCGCAACGAACCCTGGTTGTATTTTCAACACATTTACCATATGCCATATAATCACGTTCGTTGCTTTCATATACTGTTCTATAGAATGCCCCCAACATTGTGTGATTTCCTTTAAACTCTGGCGATGATGGTACCAACCAATAACCATTCAAGCCTTCGCCTTCACACATTTCTGACAACTGATATGACAACTCTTCAAACACATCATCCAGTGTATTTTCAATCTGGGTACGTGTTTGAACTGGCAACTTATCGTATGTGCGTGCATCAACTTCTATATTTGGATCACTGCACGTATCAACTGCATACTTTGCAACCATTCGGGCCAAGTCATTATTCAAGTCCGCCAACGTTGAACTGGCCTTGATGTCTTTCAGGGCATTATAATCAGCACCCGCAAAGTTCAACTTACGACAATTCCATGGATATCCCATTGTACCCGCAGACGGTGTACACAATTCCTTGACATACGCATCTACGGCTGTTGCACAACCTTCGGCAACACGCACATTATCAACACTGTCAACAAACGCCAACAGGGCGGTTAAACCACATGCATTTGCGTTACTGGTCAAATGACCATTACCATCAAACGTACACGCAGAATTATTGCCATACAATGCCGCACATGCCGTAACCTTTTCTTGGCACATTGCCTTGGCTGCATACGCCGACACCGCACCTGATGCCTGGGCTGTTGTTGTGTCAAAATCCTTCAAGGCACTGCTTTGTGTGTCATAACATTCTGCCATTGTATTCACACAAGACATCTTGACTTCTTCAATCTTTTCATCCTGTGCCTGGGCAATTTCAATCAGGGCAGTCCGCTTAAACTCAGACCATACCATATCGGAAATACTGCGACAAGAATCCAATGCAGTTGTCGCGAACATCTTCTTTTCATCCAAGAAAGTATTAAACTTTGGATTCTGACCTAACAAATCCGTATCTGCATTCGCCCCGCCCAAAACAATCGTGTTTTCCAATTCAAACAAACGTGGACTATAAATTGGATCACCAGTGTTTTGGTTTATATACGCACCACTATAATCCATGCATCGCTTATAATTCGCACCACATGCCGTATCGGCCAGCATTGCAGTACGAACCTTGTCCAAGCATTCATTCACATCCTGGGAATTATGTGCACGATATTCTTCCAAGCGTGCTTCTCTTAAAATCTTTTCTGCCTGACGAACCGTCTGCAAGACACCTTCACGCTTTTTATTAACATTCTTTTCATATGCATTACAATCCTGCGTAATCATAATACCATAAGAACTGGTCGCCATATTCAAAACAGCACTGCTTTCACATTGACCTGATATAACCTGCATACATTGTTTATTGGCGGCTTCATACAAACTCTGCCCCTCTAGTGTGGTCATATCAACACCAGTGTTCACATCAAATATAGACGATCCATCACCACCCCAAATATCATCCATATCTGTCGAGAAATCCAATGACATTATCCCCAAAGAACCAGAAACGTTTGTTGGGGTTGCTTTTTTCTTGCCCGCCAACAAATCACCAATTTCATCTAAGATCTTTTGGGCACCACTGGTATCTTTTTTTATTGCCGCCTCGCCAATTGATGCGGAATACATCGCGTTAACTTCATCTGCGGTCTTGTCAACTGCATTCAAATTATTGTCTTCGAACTTCATCAGCAATGTCTTTGCTTCATCCATTGCCAATTCTGCATCACGAAAATCTACAAAACGTTGACTACAATAACATCTACGATATGTATCATTTGCCGCCCCACAAAACTGGTCCATACATGTGGCATACGAATCGCGACACGTGGCATATCCACCACCAATCTTAGACACATCTGTAAACAAGGCTGTCGCACGAGACAACGCCCCCACACGTGCCAAACCTGTATTTGCAACCATTCCACTGCGTGCCTTGTTTTGTCCAACCTGACGTGCAATACGTGCAACTGTATTGGCCGCCGAACGTGACGAATTCATCATATTTGCAGAACGGGCAACCTTATTAGCCTTGGTCGCACTGCGTGCAGAAATCGGCGCAACCGTTTTAGATGAACGTGACGAAACATTTGCAGAACGGGCAACTGTGCTGCGGGCATTTTTCTGTGACGCCGTACGAACAACATCCGCATCACCACGCCCAACAACACGCCCATTTGACCGACTACTATTTGTTGCCACAGCACTGCGTGGATTTGGCATCTGTTCTGCATTCGCCACACCACAGCACATTAAAAGTGCCGTAAAACCAATAAAATTAGCAAATATATTTTTCAATTTAATTCTCTCTTTTCCGCATTTTAACATTTTTTGCCAGTGCAAATCAATACAAAATCACACCTGTTGTGCCATTTCTATTGAATCAACACCGAACATTACCAGCCCCCAAAACACCGCATATAATTCATACGCCTTGTCATATGCGACATAGGCCTTGGCGTTATCTCCATTCTTCTGGGCATTTTCTGCAATTTTTATCTGCACCATCACAGATAACAGCATTTTCTCTAACACTTGCCACACATCACCTTCTACCACCGCTTTATCAACAATGGGACGCATCAGTTTTTTGCGAACCCCGGCAACCATTTCTGCAATTTGGCTGTTCGATGCCATATCCTCAATCGCCAACAGGTTCATCAAACCAATTGTCAAATCCTGATCAGATGATAAATCCAACACGTTTACTTTTTTTGCATCATCTGCCCGTTCAACACGATTAACCAAGACAGACTTCTTTACTTGTGACATATCAACAATCCTTTATGCTTTTACGACACCACGCATATGTGCCGAACGTGCCCTGGAATTGTTTTCTAATTCCACTTCATCGGGCAGGGCAGTTTTCAACAACCGAAACGGTGCATCCGCCACGACCGGCATACGCGGATCCCCCGGTGCCGTTGTCCAATCCCGAAAAACATTCTTTACATATCTATCTTCCAGCGAATGAAATGTCACACATATACATTTTCCGCCCGAAGCCAACAAATCTGGCACCACCGCCAAGGCACGCTCTAACTCGCCCATTTCATCGTTTACTGCAATACGCAGGGCCTGAAACACAGGTGCAACATCACGTGGATTATGAATCAAATCACGCAAGGCCAATGTTGTCTGGGGCATCGCATCCTTAATCACACGTGCCAACACAGCCGCCTTTTTCACATCCCCCCAATCACGCAATATCTGGGCAATTTCCGCCACAGATTTCTGGCGAATTAAATCCAATGCCGTCATCCCATCTGCCGACATTCGCATATCCAGTGGTGCATCCGCACGAAACGAAAACCCACGATCCGCAATATCAATTTGCATTGATGATATACCCAAATCAAAAACAATCGCATCAACTGGTGCTTCTAATTCAGCAATATGCGAAAAAGTACGTGGCACAAATGTAAATCTTTCCCCATATTCCCGGGCAATCGCATCTGCATCCGCCCGAACATTTGGATCACGATCAAATGCAATAACATACGCCCCACGTGCCAATAACGCACGTGTATAACCACCCGCACCAAACGTACAATCAACAATCACCTTGCCTGAAACATCCCCCAAGGCCTCTAACACAGCATTTAATAAAACAGGTATATGCTTTTGTTCTGTCATCGTTTTTACTCTACCTCTACACGTAACCCCAACGCCACCAAGTCAGCAATCGTTGTTGCACCCAATTCAACCCCACCTGGCAATGCAATTGTGGCGGTCTTTTCCGCACCATGCAACACCAATTCAACACGTGTATAGCCACGTGGCAATGCAATCAAAGCCTTTTTCACATCTTGCAAAACACCGCCATCACGAATATCCAGTGTGACTTTCTTGGCAATCTTGGCAACCCATTGATTCAACGGTGTTATTGAATCTACAAAAATCGAAACCCTATCATCACGTGCAGATGTCTTACCCGCAATCAACACTGTTGTTTCATTCGCCAAAATCTGTGCAAACTCTATCGCTGCATCACCAAACGCAACCGCATCTATGTTCCCCGCACTATCAGACGCATTGATAGTTATCATTTCCTTGCCAGTTTTCGTACGACGACGACTAAAAGAATTAACATTAGCGGCAATCTGAACAGATTTTCTGTCCCCCAACGTCTCTAATGTTGCACTGGTTGCTAATTTTGCACGTGCAATCAAATGCTTGTACTGATCCAACGGATGGGCAGAAATATAGAAACCTAATGCAGATAATTCATGCTCTAACTTTTGACCAAATGTCCATGGTTCTGTCTTTGGCAGATTTTTACGCAATCTGTCTTCACTAACATCGTCTTCAACCGTATTCGCAAACAGGGACAACATATTCGCCCCATCTTTGGACTTAGACGCATAAGACAGAATTGCATCCGCATTTATATAAATCAAAGCACGATTTTTTTCCAAAGAATCCAACACGCCAGTCTTGGCAAAGGCTTCTAATATACGCTTGTTCATAATTGGGGCACACCGCTTGGCAAAGTCAGTCAGGTTTTTAAACTTGCCATTGGCATTTCTTTCCGCCACAATCGCATCGGTTGCAACCGTACCCACACCCTTTAATGCCGCCAAACCATATATAATCTTGCCGTCACGCACCGTAAACAAAGATTCACTTTGGTTAATATCCGGTGCAACAATTTGAATACCAAAGTTTGTCTTGGCATCATCCACAAAAATCGCCAATTGATCGGTATCATTCAAGTTACTGGACATAGATGCCGCCAAGAACTCTGGGGTATAATTCGCCTTTAGATACGCACATTGGTTCGCAACGATAGAGTAGGCAATCGCATGCGACTTGTTAAAGGCGTACTTAGCGAAATCCTTAAACTTTTCCCACAAATCTTTCGCCGTTGCACGATCCAGCGTTCCCTCCTTCTCGCACCCTTCATAGAACAGCCCCTCCAACTCATCCAACATGGCGATAATCTTTTTACCCATTGCCTTACGCACGTTATCCGACTGACCACGTGTAAAGCCCGCCAACGCACGTACCAACTGCATAACCTGTTCTTGATAAACAATAATACCATACGTTTCTTTTAAAATCGGTTCCGCCTTGGGGTGCACATACTCAATCGGCTCTTCCCCATGCATACGGGCAATAAACTGTGGAATAAACTGAATTGGCCCAGGGCGGTTCAAAGCATTTAATGCCGAAATTTCCAAGAAACTTGTCGGATGCATTTTTCTAAGCGTCTGCTGAACAAACTGGGCATCAAATTGGAATATGCCTTCGGTCAAACCTTGCTGCCATAACTGCATAGTCTTGGCATCATCCGTTGGGATTTGGTCTAAATCAATATTGATACCACGTGTCTGCTGAATCAGTCGTACCGCATATTTCAACACAACCAGCGTTTCCAACCCCAAAAAGTCGAACTTAATCAACCCCGACTTTTCCAAGTACTTTCCGTCAAATTGACATGATGGCAACGGGTTGGCTGGATCACGATAGACCGGTGCAATCTTAGTTGTTGGTCTGTCGCCAATAACAACGCCACATGCATGTTGTCCCAGATTTCGCAAAGACCCTTCTAATTCCTCGGCAACGGTCACAACCTTGTTCAAATCTTCATCATTATTCAATATATCTTGAATCTCAGTTGACATTCCAACCGCATCTTTTAATGTTTTGGCATCTTGCGGAATTAACTTAGACAATCTATCAGACTTGGAATAGGGCATACCATAAACACGCCCAATATCACGAATTGCCCCACGTGCCTGCAAAGAACCGAATGTAATAATGCGACACACAGAATCATGCCCATATTTATCACAAACGTACGCCAACACACGTTCGATACCGGTCGGCTCAAAGTCCACGTCAAAGTCCGGCATAGAAATACGGTCTGGATTCAAAAATCTCTCGAACAATAACCCATACTTCAACGGATCAACATTGGTAATACCCAACGCCCACGCCACAATAGACCCCGCACCAGAACCACGCCCAGGACCCGTTAAAACATCATTTTTACGACACCAGTCAATATAATCGGCAACAATCAAGAAATACCCCGGGAACCCCATGCCGATAATAACACCCAATTCAAACTCTGCCTGCTCATAATATGGTGCAGTATCCGTAATACCATGCTGCTCCAATCTGCGTTTTAATCCGTTCATCGTATCATCACGCAGCATTTGACACTCTGTCTCCAAATCGTCACCAAAACGTGGCAACAAAGGCTTTTCATGAACATTCACCATAAACCCACAACGTCGTGCAATCACAACCGTATTTTCAATGGCCTCTGGCAAATCTGAAAAGATTTCCGCCATTTCTTCATACGATTTAAAATACTGTTCAGACGATTTACGTGGTCTTTCTGGATCAATTACCTTGGTCTGCCCCAAGACACATCCCAACGCATCCGCCGACTCATAGTCTTTATTTGACGCAAAACACACATCATTTGTCGCAACAATTGGGATATTTAGTTCACGTGCAATTTTTAGAAAAACCGATTCTGTCTTTATTTCATCGTCTAAACCATGACGCTGGATTTCTATATAGAATCTATCACCAAAAATATTTAATAAACGCTGGGCATAAATTGTTGCCTGATCATCTTGACCATTCAAAACTGCCATGCCAACTGGCCCTAAATGCGCCCCTGACAGACAAATTAACCCCGCACTATGCGATTCCAACTCATCAAACGAAATAAACGGCCCCAAATGATGATTGTCACCACGCATATACATTATACGATTCAATTCACACAGGTTTAAATACCCCCCATGATTTTGTGCCAACAAGACAATCTTACTCAACGCATGTGAACGCAACATCTTTGGATCAACCGAATGCTGATTCAAAGTGATTTCAACGCCGATAATCGGTTGCAGTTTATTAGACGGCATAACATCGGAAAACTCGGCACAACCCGACATTAAATTAGTATCCGTCAATGCACACGCAAACATATTCGCCGCCGCACATAACTTTGGTATTTGCTTAATGGTCAGGGTACTGGCCCCAACAGAAAATCTTGAATGTGTTCTAAGATGAATAAACTTACTTTCCATGCCCAAACCATAGCAAAAAAATCACCCCCAGGGCAACCAGATATTTTATAATTTTTTTTACATCAGCACTATATACAACAGCCATAAAAAAATCCCCCGTTTGGGGGATTTTCTTATGGATTATACGGTATAGATGGGATCGTTACACCTGGAACTATTACCGTTGGTAAACCGTTTCCACTTGTTCCACCACATGTTGGCGTATAATCGCAACTTGTGAACGTGGTAAATGCATCGTTCAGGGTGGACAGCGAACTATTCAACGCACGCAGATCGCTTGATGCCAATGACAGGTTCTGTGTATTGGTGTTGACCTGTGTCTGCAGCGTTGTCATGCTGTTACCCAAGTTGCTTAACCCAGTGTTCAGTGTTGACACAGTACTTACCAACGACTTAGGTGCATAAACACTGCTCAAACCGCTAATTGCAGTCTCTCGTGCATTCGTTTCGTTTGTAATCTTAGTCGCATTGGTTTGTACATTTGTCGTCAGAGTTCTCAGGCTTTGTGACTTGTTCAGCAAATTATCCATCTGTGCGGTACTCAAATTAGCATTAAGTGCATTATACACATTGCTCGCCGTCAAATAGTTACCCTTTGGTGCATATACGCTACTCAGGCCACTAATTGCATTCTCACGTGCGGTTACTTCTGCTGAAATATTGCTCGCAACGTCTGATACATCGTTCTGCAGGTTCTTAATAACCGTTGCATTACC
>JAZTWM010000010.1:0-3654 GCA_045635825.1 Candidatus Enterousia sp.
CTTTGCTGCATTTTGTTGAACCTGCTGTTGAACTGTGTTCAAAGAATCAACTGTTGCCAATCTGCGACTATCAATTTCATTACGGATAGTTGTTGGCATATTTTTAACAGTTGCCTTGATTTCTTCATAATCTTCCAACGAAGATTCCAAGTTTGCAATAACCTTGTCTTTTTCTGCAATTGCTGCACGCAACTCGTCAATTTCCTGACGATGAGAAGTCAACTGTTGGGAAACTGCATCACGCAGTTGCTGAATCTCGTCCTGTATGCCAACACCAGGCTTGTTTGCCTGTGGCACTTTATTATTTGTTACACCAGTATGGGTACGACCAGGCAGTTTATTAATAGAAGCCCGACTTGCATTTTGATTACCAGATGACGGCGATACCTGCCCAAGACGAATTGCACTTGTCCGCACAGTTGGCAATGTCGCCAACGAATCGAACGACAGCAATCCACATAACACAAACATACTGGTTCTTCTAAAGTTCATGATTTTCCCCCACTTATTTTGATGTAAAAAATCTTATTCCTTACATCATTAGTACTAAAATTTAAGTGGGTAGGGCAAGATATATTTTCTGCTACTACATAATTTTTTATAAGAACCATTTTTAAATCAAAAAATAAAAAAAAACGGGGACAACCCCGTTTTCTAATGCAATTTGCCACAACAATGCTTAAACTTCGCCCCAGACCCACATGGACATGGTGCATTACGACGTGCATCACCACCAGTGGCCTGGTTTAAACCCGCATCATGTTTCGCACGTTCTGCTTCAGTCGCTGCGACATCATCACGTGTCAGTTCCATACGGCAAATATATGACAAAGACATAATCTTGAAATTATTAACCGTATTTTTGAACAGATCTAATGCTTCACGCTTGTATTCATACAATGGGTTCTTTTGTGCATACCCACGCAAACCAATCGCACTCTGCAAATAATCCATCTGTTGCAAATGCTTTTTCCATACTGCATCCAGCGCCCCCAGCATCATTTGACGCGACGCCATTTGCATCAATTCTGGACCATATTTTTGTGCCTGATGCTGATATCTTTGTGTTGCCAGGTTTACCAATACTTCATAGGCCTTACGCTCTGTAATCGCCTCATCTGTCTTCCATTTTTCAATATCGGTAATGTCCAACGCAAAAACACGCATCATCGCATTATGAATCGCAACCAGATTCCAATCTGCCGGCATTGACTTTTCTGGCATACTGTTTTCGCAAATAATCTCAACAACATCACCAATCATCTCGTGTGCCAAAGATGACAAATCATCGCTAACCATCAAATCGTCACGCTGTTTATAGATAACTGTACGCTGCTCATTGGCGACATCATCATACTTTAACAATTCCTTACGTGCCTCGAAATAACGGGCTTCAACACGTTTTTGGGCTTTTTCCAGGGCCTTGGTAATCCAAGGATGTGTTATCGCTTCGCCCGTCTTCAAACCCAACGTTGTCAACATACCTTGCAAACGTGTCGCCCCAAAGATACGCATTAAGTCATCATCTAATGCTAAGAAGAACTTAGAATCACCTGGATCGCCCTGACGTCCAGAACGACCACGCAACTGATTATCAATACGACGCGATTCGTGACGTTCTGTGCCAATTACATATAAGCCACCAGCATCCAAAACCTGTTTCTTATTCACTTCAATTGTGGCATAGATTTCTGCTTTTTTATTCGCAAAATCCGGTGCTTCTGGATCCAACTCCGCAATCAGTTCTTCTGCATTACCCCCCAATTTAATATCAGTACCACGCCCCGCCATATTTGTTGCGATTGTGACCGCACCTGGGGCACCCGCCTGTGCAACAATCTTTGCTTCGGATTCATGATGCTTAGCATTCAAAACCGCAGGATTAATCCCCAATTTTTGACGTACAATCTGTGCCAACTCTTCAGATTTTTCAATAGAAACCGTACCAACCAAAACCGGTTGCTTACGTTCCATACATTCTGCAATCTGTTTAAGAATCGCTTCATACTTCTCATCCTTGTTGCGATAAATCTCGTCATGATGGTCGTTACGTGCCACAGGACGGTTTGTTGGAATCGAAACAACGCGCAACTTATATATTTCTTCAAATTCTGCGGCCTCGGTCATTGCTGTACCCGTCATACCCGACAAACTTGGGTACAAACGGAACAGATTTTGATAAGAAATACTGGACACCGTCTGGTTTTCAGGCTGAACCCTAACGTGTTCCTTGGCCTCAATCGCCTGATGCAAACCTTTGCCAAATCTGCGACCAGTCATAACACGACCTGTAAACTCATCAACAATCAAAATCTCGCCATTACGAACAACATAGTTCACATTCTTTTGATACAAATGATGTGCCAACAAAGACTGCTGAATATGCATAACCAATGGTGCATTCTCTGATGCGTACAAGTTATCACCAATTAACAAGTCTGCACCCTTTAACAAACGTGTTGCCGTATCAACACCATTTTCGGTTAGCGTCACATGACGATCTTTTTCATCTTTTTTAAAGTCCGCTTCTGTAAACTGTGCAACAACCGCATCAACCTTAGCATACAGTTCACTTGTATCCTCTGCTGGCCCAGAAATAATTAATGGGGTACGTGCCTCGTCAATCAAAATGCTATCAACTTCGTCTACAATCGCATAAAAGAATGGTCTTAATACCTGCTGGGCCTTGGAAAACTTCATATTATCACGCAAATAATCAAAACCCAGTTCCGAATTAGTCACATATGTAATATCACAGGCATATGCATTACGTCTTTCTTCGTCTGTCATATCATGTTGAATAATCCCAACTGTCAGCCCCAAAAATCTATAAATCTCGCCCATCCAAGACGCATCACGTGATGCCAAATAGTCATTTACAGTAATCAAATGTGCCCCTTTGCCATGCAAAGCCTTTAAATACATAGCCAATGTCGCAACCAAGGTCTTACCTTCACCGGTCTTCATTTCTGCGATTTGTCCATTGGTCAGCACCATACCACCAATCATCTGGACATTAAAATGACGCAAACCAATCGTACGAACAGACGCTTCACGAACAACCGCAAAGGCATCAGGCAAAATATCTTTTTCTTTGGCACCCGCCAGCAATTTTGCACGCAACACATCTGTCTGGCCACGCAACTCCTCATCACTCATTGCATGATATTTAGGTTCCAAATCATTAATCAGGGAAACTGTCTTATCATAACTTTTTACCAATCTGTCATTTGCAGACCCTAAAAACTTTCTAAAAATATTCTTCATACCTTCTTTCCTTAAATACATTATCACGTGGATATATAGCAACTTTCTACCTTGCGGTCAAGATACTTTATGTATATAATATCAATCAGCACATTTAACAAGTGTCTTTTTCATAATTTTATGATAATATTAAGACAACACCGATAATATAGTAGGAAATAGGGGGGATATTTATCATGCAACAACCTGTAAAAAAACTGAATCCAGCCGATATAACCAGCGATGTTTACATTATCGCCCCAACACAAATTGAATATATATCACGATTATTTGGCAATACTGTCGCCGATACAATGAACATGCGTACATTTGCACCAAAAATTCGCCAAATTGCAGAGCAGGCACTACGTCACGCCCTGGGCATGGCAAAAAAACAGGGTGAAAAAC
>JAZTWM010000011.1:0-44159 GCA_045635825.1 Candidatus Enterousia sp.
ACAGGCACGTGAACGTGAACAATCCACCGGTAATAAATTACTGGGGGCGGTTGGCATGGGTGCAACGGGTATTGGTGGTTCAATGTTATTGGCTGGGATGTCTGAAACCAAATCCGATGACGAAGCCGAACGTGCGATGAAAGCATATCTGTCAACGTTCACATGCAAATACGGAAATGAAAGTGTGCCGGGTGGTACAATGAACGTAGAAATACCCGGTGGTAATGAATTGATACAGATGTATGCGGACTATGTTGCATTGGCAAATGATTTGAAGGTACGCAAAGAAGCCCTGGGGATGAAGCCCGGGATAGAGAGCGAGGCGATATTAGATTCTGCGACATCTGGCTTATATGATGATGTTTCCACCGGCAAGACCCAGGGTGCATATGCATCATTGGCACGTGCGTTATCAGATCCCAACAGCGAAGATGCAAAGATTTGGGCGGCCCAGCGTGAGGAATCGGATGAAAAGAAAAAGACCGGTGCGATTACCGCAGGCACAGGTGCCGGTGCCAGTTTGGTTGGCAATATAATCAGCGAAGGCGTGGATAAAAACAAGAAGAAATAATAACAATCCCCCATTGGGGGATTTTTAATTGTTGAAAAAACAAAATAAAATGATACCATTGCCCCCCGTATGATGGACAGGACATGGCTGGCTGAATATCAGCCAGAGGAAAGTCCGGACTGCATGGGACAACGTACTGGCTAATATACCAGGCGGGGCGACCCGACGATTAGAGCAACAGTGACGAAACGATTAAATTCGAGTGAAACGGGCAATCTCTGCGTGCAGCAACTTCAAATAGGCCCCCTATATGTGTCCCACATGGGGGCGGGTAGAAGGCTTGACATACACAGTAATGTGATATGCAGATTAATCATGTCCACCACCTTGGGATGGTATGCCACGCATACTGACCCAATGGCGGAACAGAATCCGGCTTATATATTCATCTGCAACATGCACCATATGGTGCATGTTTTTTTGCAAAAAAAACACCCACATTTCTGTGAGTGTATTAAAAAGATACTTATTTTGCTTCGCCCTGTTCTGGTGTTGACTGATCTGCAACAGGTGCATCTGCATTTTCCTGCATAATAATTTCACTACGCAAACCACTTTGTTGTGGTGCGGACGCCGTCTTGGATGACACCAACGCCAACAATGCACACAAAATAAAGAATGCTGTTGCCAACCATGCTGTCGCACGTGTCAAGAAATTACCAGCCGCCGCCCCTGTAAACGCCCCCCCCAAAACAGATGCCGCTGCAGATCCCGACATACCTGACCCTTCGGATTTTTGTAACAAAATCAATCCAATCATCATAACAGCAACGATTATCAACAAAACCAATAAAATTGAAAACATTTTCTTAATCCTTTGATTACTTATCTATATTGTGTCCTTGATTCTAATGCCCCCCGCCCTAAATTGCAAGGATTTTCAACAACTGGGACGCGGCATCAACACTGGCCCCTTTTTTTGATGTACCTGTACCAACCGCAGACCGCCCCATTGCAGAAACACGAACATTAAACACAGGGTTATGCGATGCCCCCGTTGATTCCAGATATTCATAAACCGGCAAATTACCCGAATCCGCCTGTTGAACCAATTCCTGCAATCTGGTTTTTGGATCTTTGGGTGCAACAATATCCGCAGACGCCAAATCACGCCAAATATCCACAATTACATCACGTGCATTGTCAAACCCACTATCCAAATAGATTGCACCAAATACCGCCTCCATCGCATCCGCCAAGACATGCTTAACACGCCCCGCCGTCATGTGGCCATGACGCACCATTTTATCCAAGCCCAATTCACACGCAACCTGGGCCAAGGTCTCTGTTGATACCAACATTGCGTGCCTGCGTGCCAAATCACCTTCGGCCTCTGTCGGGAACATATCAAACAACAATCCTGCAACACTAAGCCCCAAGACACGATCACCAATAAACTCTAATCTTTCATTGTTGTTAACTGCATCAACGCCACTTTGCGTCAACGCCAAATCCAACAAACTTTCATCATTAAAAGTATAATTTAATTTTTTTATCATTAATTCACACCCATTCCAAATCTATCCCAGCGCATTTTATTCCCCCAACTCCAAAAAGCCAACATTGGTGCATAGTAATTATGCGAATACCATACAAACCACACCTGGCCCAACACATTATCACGTGGCACAAAGCCAACATCACCACGACTATCACCACTGTTATCACGATTATCGCCCATAAAGAAATAATGATTTTCTGGCACAACAAAAGCATCCGTATTATCAAAATGTGCATCATCTGCCATTTCTATAATACTGTGTTGAACACCATTTGGTAATATTTCTGTATATTCTGTTGCATCAAACACACCGCATGCACCATTATACATATGACAGAAATCATCAGGCTTATATTCAATTGTATAATTAAAATCAGCAGGCTGATTATCAATCCAGATTTTATTCCCCTTTATCGACATATTATCCTTATAGAATCCAACTGAACGCATTGATTTTGGCAACACCGCCACAATATATGGTCTGGGGTTTTCACGTGGAACCTGAACATCATTTATATGTAAACGACCTGCAATCATCTGCACTTTATCCCCCGGCTTTCCAATCAAGCGTTTAACAAAGTCTTGGGACTCATTAATAGGATTACGAAATACGATAACATCGCCAACCTGTGGTTCTGTGGCCCAAAAACGCCCGTCCCACATTTTCCAAGAACCAAATGGGAACGAATAACGTGAATAACCATACGCCCACTTTTCTACAAAGATATGATCCCCCACATGCAAAGATGGAATCATAGAACCCGATGGGATATTAAATGGTTCCAACAAAAAACTGCGAAATACAATCGCAATCAATGCACCATAAAAAATAGTATTAAACCATTCACGTACAACATTTTTATTCTTGGCCGGCATATCTCTAATCCTTTTCTTAACAGGTATATATTAAAACTTGCACATGTTTAATTCAAGTTATAATATACACATATGATATCTTTGAGTTCAATAATATTTAATGGGATGGACGCAACCCCCATCGATGTTCAGGTACAATTGTCATCTGGACTGGCAAAGCCAGAGTTTAATATAATCGGTCTGGCCGATCGTGCAGTCAAAGAATCTGCCGAACGCATTCGCAATGTTTTGGCGGCACTTAACCTATCATTACCGCCCAAACGTTTAACCGTCAATCTGTCACCGGCCGACGTTGAAAAAAGCGGCTCGCACTTTGATTTACCAATATTATGTGGCATCCTGTGTGCCATCGGTGTATTACCAGAAAACGAACTGGAAAAATATGTCATCATGGGCGAAGTTGGTCTGGATGGTGCAGTTGTAAAAACCGATGCCGTTTTGCCAGCCAGCGTATGGGCCAATGCACACAATCTGGGCATCATTTGTCCAGGCGACCAAGGCCCCCAGGCACGATGGGCAGGCCACGACAACATTCTGGCACCATTTCATGTACTGCAATTAATCAATCATTTTCGTGGCACACAAACATTACCTGCCCCCGAACTAACACCCCCAGAATCCACACAGCAATCTGCACTGGATATGGCAGATGTCCATGGGCAATGTGCCGCCAAACGTGCACTTGAAATCGCCGCCGCCGGTGGACATGCAATGCTGATGGTCGGTCCCCCCGGGTCTGGTAAAACAATGTTGGCATCACGTCTGCCAACAATCATGCCAGAAATGACGGCAAACGAAATACTGGAAACATCTACGATCTATTCTATCGCAGGCGAACTGACCGGTCGCGGTCTGATATCCGCACGCCCATTCCGCAGTGTTCATCATACATCCAGTCCTGTTGCATTGGCTGGTGGTGGTTCAGATGCCAGACCTGGCGAAATATCATTGGCCCATAATGGCGTCTTATTCTTGGATGAATTGCCTGAATTTAATCGTGCAACCCTGGAAATACTACGTCAACCAATGGAATCTGGCCGTATATTGATATCACGTGCAAAACGCAATGCGACATACCCTGCACGCTTCCAACTGATTGCCGCCATGAACCCATGTCCATGTGGCCACTTGGGCAATGCCAACCTGTCCTGTTCACGTGCACCACGTTGTGCCGAAGCATACCAAAACAAAATATCCGGCCCATTACTGGACAGAATTGACCTGCATGTCGATGTTGACGCAGTAAAGCCATGGGAAATGACAAGCGACAACACACCACGTGAAACCAGTGCTGAAATTCGTGCACGTGTCGTACTGGCACGCGAACGACAAATCGCCCGCCAAGGACGTATAAACGCCCTGCTAGACGGACCAGATCTGGAACGATTTGCCGAACTGACGCCCGAACTGACCACATTTCTAAACACCGCTGCAGAAAAAATGGGCATGTCTGCACGTGGATATAATCGCATTCGTCGTCTGGCACGCACAATTGCCGACCTGCGGGGCAGTGATAAAATAGAAATGGCCGATTTAACAGAAAGTCTGTCATATCGACCAATCAACCGTGGTAAATACGGTGTAAAGTTATGATAATTTATCAGGACTTTTTTCTATTCTTTTCAGCGTCAATCCATCCCCTGATTTGATCAGTTGTGACATCGAACAACCTTGCTGCCTCTGGCACAGAATTGGCTTTTGCACTCTCTATGATCTTCTTGCGCAATGCACCATCAAAGACACGACACATACGCGTATCAAACACATGGAACTGATTATTCCAAAAACGAATGGTTGATTCTGCAATATCATACTTTTCCACCGCTGACAACACACTGTTTGTACCCGCAAATTCCAAAACCTTGAATATTTCTTCAACAGACAAAACACATTCTTTTTCTGCCGCAACCGCCCTTCTGTCACATTTGGCATAATGTTTTATCCACTTGCGAATGGTTGCATCAGGTACATTAAACTTCTCAACCGCTTTTTTAACAGTATTGTTTATTGCAAAGTCAACAATCTCGAAAATCTGGGCAATGGGACGACTTATACGTGCTGTTGTTTTTTTCTTTCTTTTACCCGACTTGGTATATATTCCATACTCGTCCGCCCAACCAGAAATAACAGAAGCCCCGACATTATATTTTTTTACTGCCGCGGAAATACCATTATCTTCGGTATATTGTAAAATCTCGGTTTTTTGTTCCACTGAAAACTTGCGTAATTCCTGTTTTTCATACACATGATAACGGGCATTCCACCGAACAATTGTTGATTCAGGCAAAGAAAAAACCTTGGCTGCATCACGCACCCCCTTATCACGAGCCCAAGTCAATATTTCCATTTTATGTTCATAAGTATATTTCATCACCAATCCATTATATATTATCGCTGATCTGCATTCTCTAAACGATATAATAACATAAACAACTGTGGTGTATTATCACAGGTTGGCAACTTTCCAAATGCACGTTGTTGTGCCTGATTCAACAACCTAAAGAAACGTGGTGAACGCATACGTGTAAACGCACGTGACACATCACTGCGCGTTTTATCATCTGCCAAACTAACATCACGTTCCGTCTTTGCTGTTATCAGCAAGGAACGAAACCAATCACCTTTGAACCCCTTAGACAAGGATATACGACCACGCTTAATATCTACATCATGTTTTAGCTTGCCATCCTGGTTAACATCAGCAGTCCCACCCGCACATGGCATAGTAATAGTCAAAGTATATTCTGTTGCACATGCGTCACTGCCAACACACTTGCTAAACTCATAATTTATGCCTGAATTATCCTTGCTAACCTTTAAAGTCGAACACTTGTCTGCAATAAAAGCCGATGCAATGTCATAAACATCCTTAATCTTGATAGTTTGATTTGTCATTCCACACCCCTTTTTATTATTCACATTAAAATTATAGTACAAATTATACATATGTCAATATGCTGTAATAAAAAAATCACGCAGGCGTCCCTGCGTGACCGACTCCAGAAAGGAAACTGTACTTATGCTGCTTTTTTAGATTCTTTCATAACCTCTACAGGTGCCTTGGTGCCAGACACAACATCTGCATCAATTACGATTTCAGCCAAATCTTCTTTATCAGGTGCATCAAACATCGGTGCCAACAGTACACGTTCCAGGATACTGCGTAAACCACGTGCACCCGTCTTGCGTTCTGCCGCAACTTTGGCAATTTGACGCAAACCATCATCCGTTATATTCAGTTTAACCCCATCCATTTCCAGCATTGCGGCAAACTGCTTTACAACCGCATTTTTTGGTTCTGTCAGGATTTTAACCAACGCATCTTCATCTAACTCCTGCAGGGTGGTAATAACTGGCAGACGACCAATCAATTCTGGAATAATACCAAATTTAACCAAATCTTCTGGCTCTACATCCTTCAAGAAGTTCTTATTCTTGCGTTCTTCGGCTGATTCAACATGTGCACCAAAACCAATACCACGTCTTTCACACTTGCGATTACCAATAATTCGATTCAAACCATCAAATGCACCACCACAGATAAACAAAATCTTACTGGTATCTAATTGAACTGTCGCCTCGCCTGGGTGCTTACGCCCCGCACCACCAGCCGGCACATTTGCAACCGTACCTTCAATTAATTTTAACAAGGCCTGCTGAACACCTTCGCCCGACACATCACGTGTCAAGGATGGATTTTCAGACTTACGTGAAATCTTGTCAATTTCATCAATATAAATAATACCACGCCCTGCACGCTCAACATCAAAATTGGCATTCTGCAACAATCGTGTCAAAACACTTTCCACATCATCACCAACATAACCAGCCTCAGTCAAAGTAGTCGCATCTGCAATTGCAAAAGGGACATCCAAAATACGGGCCAATGTTTGGGCAAACAAAGTTTTACCAGTACCTGTTGAACCAATCAACAAGACATTAGACTTTTGAATTTCAACACTTGATGTTGTTGCCATTGAATGACGCTTATAATGGTTGTAAACCGCCACCGCCAAGGTACGCTTTGCCGTATCCTGCCCAATAATATAGTCATTCAAGAAATTATAAATCTGGGATGGTGTTGGTAATTTTGCAACATCCTTGGTCACTTCACGACGATTATCATCTGCCATAATATCATTACACAGATTGATACACTCATCACAAATACAAACATTGCGACCACTGACCAATTTTTTTACTTCATAAACCGCCTTGCCACAGAAACTACAAAATTGCTGATTATTTTCTGGCTTTGGTGTTTTATCGTCACTCATCTCAAATCCCTACTATCAATCCCATGCAAAAATTATTTACGTTCCAGAACGCCATCAATCAATCCAAATTCTTTGGATTCAACTGGATTCATCCAGTTATCACGTTCCATCGCTTCAAACAATTCTTTTTCTTTTTTACCTGTAAAGTCTGCCATCTGCTTAATCAAGGTCTTTTTATTCTTTTGATACTGATTCATGCGAATTTCCATATCAGTAATCTGCCCCTGGGCCCCGGCCAACGGCTGATGAATCATAATCTGGGTATTTGGCAATGCAAAACGTTTACCCTTTTCACCGGCTGCCAACAACACAGCCCCCATTGACGCAACCAACCCCATACCAATTGTAGAAACAGGTGCCTTGATATACTGCATTGTATCCATAATTGCCCACCCTGCAGACACATCGCCACCAGGACTATTTATATACATTGAAATATCTGCATTTGGATTTTCAGATTCCAAGAACAACAACTGGGCCACAATACTGTTCGCCATTGTTGGTTCAATTTCCCCATTTACCATAACAATACGATCACGCAACAAACGGGAATAAATATCAAAAGAACGTTCCCCACGTGGTGATTCTTCTATAACCATTGGAATTAAAGCCATAATACTAACCCTTACTTTTTTTCATCTGTCTGTGAAATTATACCACATAAAAACCCGATTCGCTAATTTATGACATATATAAGTCACAACACAAAAAAATCAATCCCCATGTTGGGGATTGTTTACAGTTGAATATACGAAGATGGATTTTTTTCTAACTGATGCATACCATCCTGTAACGTCTTTAGATATTCCTTGAACTTTTTCTTGTCCGCCTTGTCTAAATTACTGATTGCAGGCAATTTAACCGTCATTGGATTTACATGAACACCATTTTTTATAATCTCGTAATGCAGATGTGGCCCCGTTGAATACCCCGTTGAACCAACATAACCAATGGTCTGCCCCTGACGTACAGTTGTTCCAACATTTACACCCTTGGCAAAACGTGACATATGTGCATACAACGTCTCATAAGAACCGTTATGACGAATTTTTACAAAATTACCATGTCCACGATTAAAACTGCGTGCAACAACACGCCCTGCACCGGCGGCTGGAATTGGTGTCCCTGTTGACGCACGAAAATCAACACCTTTGTGTGCACGGGTATAGCCCAACACTGGATGCTTGCGATTTCTGGAAAAATTACTGGTAATTTTCGCGTTATTAATCGGCGTACGCTTTAACGACTTGATCGCACCATTACCTTCTTCATCATAATAACCGTACGTACCATCCGATTTTCTAAATCTGTACATCTGCACATTGCCGCGTAAAGCCTCGAATGAAACGGCCAAAACACGACCATTATCTATCTTTTTACCTTCGGCAAAGTTTTCTTCATACAAAACCGAAAACTTCTGCCCTGCACGAACATCACGTTCAAAGTCCATTTCAAATGCCAACAAATCATACACATCGGCCAAAATCCCTGCTGGAATACCTGCACGCTGTCCCGCCAAATAAAAACTATCACCATCCAAGATTTCGCCCGACCGATAAACAGCACGCACATCACGTTCAATATCAACCGTCTTGCAATCCCACGCACCACTTTCATTACATGTCAATTCAACCTGACGCCATGGTGATGGTATAACAACAATTTTTGACACAGGTGCATCTGTTTTTGGACGAACAAACTCTAACTTATCACGCTCTGCACGCAGGGTCGTTATTTCTGCATCCTGCTTCAACACCTTGGCGATAACATTCACGTCATTATGATCCAGCCCCTGCTCTAACAACAACTTAGACAATGTGTCACCAGACGACACAACAACAACAGACCTGCATTCATTATATCGACCGGCACGTAATTGTGCAGGTGTACGCTTGGTCGCAACTAAAAATATAGCAACCAAACTCAACAACACAGCCAACGCCATCACCAGTCGAGTCAAATTAGTTGCATTCATAATATCTTTTGCTTTTTTCATAAGCCCGATTATAATAGTTTTATGAACATAAATCAAGCATTCACAACATTGCAACGTGCCGGCGGTATACGCGCCGCCCGCGTTATAACTGAAAACACTAAAAAAATTTCCAGGATTCGTGTCCTGTGGATGGTCCACCAATTACGTCGTGGCATACCCGTTGCAAAAATCATTCACCAAAAATGGTTTTATGGACTAAAGTTTTACACAAATCGTCACACACTTGACCCACGTCCAGACACAGAAACATTGGTATCCGCTGTTATTGCAGACCACCTGACAGATGATACGCCAACAATTCTGGATCTTGGCACAGGTACAGGATGTATCATTTGCGCGCTGATAAAAAACATAAATGGTGCGACCGGTGTTGCAATTGACAAATCACGTTTCGCCCTGCGTGTTGCACGCCGAAACATTAGACAGCACCAATTAACAAAACGTATAAAAACCATTCGCACTTCATTCATGCACCCACACAATTATGGTACACAATTTGATATAATTGTATCAAACCCACCATACATCGCATATAACGACAATCGTGTTAATGACGGGGCCACCCACGACCCAAAAATGGCACTTTACGCAAAAGACAACGGTCTGGCTGCATACAAAGCAATCGCCAAACACGCACACAAATGGCTAAAACCAAACGGCAAAATGTACATGGAAATTGGCATTGACCAAGGAACGGACATAAAAAACATATTTGTACGATACGGATGGAATCTGATGCGAACCGAAAACGACCTATCGGGCATAGAACGCGTCTTGGTATTTGAAAAGGCACACCCATGAAACAATTAACCGATACCGACATTGCACAAATGATTGGCGATGAAGTCACACACAACGACGCACATACACGCCGCATGGTTCGTGCCGAACTGCACCTATCAACACGCATACCCGCCCCAAAACAACCTGTACCAGGACACGCAAAACTGGACTTGCATCAACTGACCGAAGAACAGGCATGGAATGCAATTATGGATTTAGCCCGATCAGGCACACGAACCGCAACAATAATTACTGGTGCCAGTGGGATTTTAAAAATTAAATTTCAACAATGGGCTACTAATAGTATACTAACACCACACATAATGTCATGGTCACCAATAAATAATGGCAGTTTTTCTGTTAAATTCAAAAAACAACAAACAAATTAATTTAATATGGCTTGCACCAACCGGTACATTGTGGAAAGTTTTCACGCAATGCCGCATCATTCCCCTGCAACGAACGTAAACGTGTACTAGAAATCCCAGATTTGACACAATACGGCGCCCCCAAATAATTAGTTCCACTGGTTGACCCTGCCAATGCGGCCTGCGTATCAATAACAGGCTTTATCTTTGAGCCCAATGGATCAACATTCACACCGTCAAAACGGACCGAATAATGCAAATGTGCACCACCACTATTACCCGTATTCCCAGCTGCACCTAATTTTTGCCCTTTTTGCACAGTCTGGCCAACCTTTACATCAATCTTACTCATGTGCATATAGACAGTCTGCACCTTTTTATTAGACGAATTAAAACCATGTTCAACGATAACAGTATTACCACCACCGCCGCCCCAGCCAGCCTTAATAACCTTCCCATCCGCTGCCGCATATAAAGGCGTTCCAGTGGTCGCCTTGATATCAACCCCACGATGATATCTGGACCCCTTTTTCCCCCCCTTGGTTGATGGCGGACGCCGTTCCCCAAAATCAGATCCAACCTTAACATCACCACCAACCGGCGGTCCCAAAAAGAACTGTGCCCCCGAACCGCCACCAGACACCTGCCCTGTTTGCAATACCTGTGTTTGTTGTTGTGCCACCTGTTGCGGCGATTGTTGTTGCGTCTGTGCCTGCCCACCACCCTGCTGGGCCACACCACCCCTTCTGGATGGTTGTTGATTTAACGTTGATTGCTGCATATCAGTTTGCTGTTGACTTGCGACCTGTTGCTGACCTGCGGGTTGCTGTTGTGCTTCCGCCTGTCCAGACGCCTCTAGCTGGACACCTGCCGCCTGTGCATCAGCCTGGGCTTTTTGCTGTAATTGCTGTAAATACTGTTGCTGTAACGCCTGAATCTGTTGCGGATCGTACCCCATTCTGGCATTTTCCATCTCAATCAAAGAACGCAATTCATCTGTTGCACGAACAATCATACGTTCTTCATCTTCAATTCGCATGCCCTTATACGCACATCCAGAAACACAAACACCGTTTTCATCGTATTCCGTTGCAACTTCGCCATACCCCTCGGCCAAAACCTGCATACGTTCTTCAAACGATGCATCTGCAAAAACCTTGGGCATTTCTGCAGGTTTCAACAAAGATTTCGCCAATCCCCACGCCCCTGTTGCCCATCCAACCATCACAAAACAAAACAGTAATTTAGTCTTTTTCATTCCAAAGAATTATAGCACAAAAGACATATCGAACCAAATATTTTTCATGACTTACTTCCAATAATATGATAACACTATTACAAACAAACGGAAAAATAATACCATGGCAAAAATAAAAACTGTTTACGATCATATACGTGCTAACAATATCAAGACCGCCTTCTTAATATTGCTATTCCCCTTGATTTTTATTGGGCTGATTTTTTTATTCACACTGTTTGTTGCCCCAATGGATACCGCAGTTGAAACATGCCTTACCGTTGCGGTCCCCACATTTGTCATATGCAGTATATGGATGCTGATATCATGGGCATTTGGCGACACTATGATATTAAACATCGCCGGCGCACACGAAATCACAGACAACACCCATGAACATCGTGAAATATATCGTGCAGTAGAAAATATCGCATTGGCATCTGGCCTGCCGACCCCACGCGTATATATAATTGATGACGATTCTATGAACGCCTTTGCCACAGGCCGCACCCCACAAGACGCTTCAATCGCCCTAACACGTGGAATAATAAAACGACTGGACAAACTGGAACTGGACGGTGTAATCGCCCATGAAATGGCCCATATTGGCAATCGTGACATACGTCTGGATATGATGATAATAACCGGAATCGGGGTCACAGTATTTATCGCAGATATAATGTGGCGATTTATGTACACAGGCCATCATCACCGGGACAGCGACCGCGACCAAGTCAACATCACCGCCGTCATCTTAATGGTCTGGCTGGCATTTTGCGTATTTAATTGGCTGATAACCCCACTGTTACATATGGCCATATCCCGCAATCGTGAATACTCTGCGGATGCAACCGGTGCCCACATAACCCGCAATCCAGACGCATTAGCATCTGCCCTGCGAAAAATAACAACGGATTCACGTGTTGAATCGCTGGATCGCATACATTCGGTTGCGGCAATATGTATTGCGACCCCTGCCAAAACACATGCCTTTTTTGGCAATTTAATGTCAACACACCCACCTGTATCTGCCAGAATTGCACGTCTGGAACAAATGAATCTAAAATCATAAACAGCAAAGTAAAGGAAAGGTATAAAAATGGCAAACTTGCATTTTCATTATGGCGTCATGAGCAGTTCAAAATCCGCCGCCCTGATAATCAACGCATATAATCTGCGTCGCAACGGCAATATTGTAGAAGTGCTGAAACCCGCATACGACGAACGTTTTGGCAAACAAAAGATTGTTTCACGCATTGGATTGGAATGCGATGCAACCGCACTTGCAAACCTGCAGAACTATCAACCAGACCCAAAAACCCAAATCCTGCTGGTTGATGAAGTACAATTTTTTGACGAGAAAGATATCGACAAATTGGTACACTTTGCCGATCAACAAAATAAACTGGTCATGTGTTATGGCCTGATGGTGGACAGCAATGAATCTATATTTCCTGCATCACGCCGTTTAATCGAAGTTGGTGCCAAACTGCACCGCATGGATTCAAATTGCCAAATCCAAGGCTGCATGAAATTGGCAACCCACCACTTGCGATTTGATTCAAACGGTCATGTGATACGATATGGCGATCAATTTGCCCTGGGGGACAGCAATTACAAATCTGTCTGTCGCATGCACTATAATGAACTATGCCATCAAAAAACCAAGACCCGATAAAAAATTGTAAAAAACACTTGCAATTAAAATAAAAAGGTATAAAATAACAATCCGTTGCATCCATAGCTTAACTGGATAAAGCATCTGACTACGGATCAGAAGACTGAGGGTTCGAATCCTTCTGGATGCGCCAGATTTAACAAAAAGCGTCGCCTTGTGCGGCGTTTTTTGTTAAACGTGTGTCAACACGTAGATTTGAACCCGACCAGAGGGTTCGACAATGAGTAAACGAGAACAAACAACGTGCCGTTCGAGTGCTAACGAATGCCCCGCAGGCAAAAAGCCGAGGGAATCCTTCTGGATGCGCCAGATTTAACGAAAAACGTCGCCTTGCGCGGCGTTTTTTGTTAAACGTGTATCAACACGTAGATTTGAACCCGACCAGAGGGTTCGAGCCGCAGAAAAAATCCTAAAATCACAACATAAAACCCAAAAAATATACTTGCCCGACTTTCCAAAAAAGTGCTAACATTCAATATCAAGGAATGAAGGGACTAAGACTATTTTTGGCTGTATTATTGGCACCGCTTGCCTTTTACGGGGCGGTGGCTGATGATACTGGCGACATTGCACGTGCCGCCACACGTCGCAATACCACAACGACAACATCCACAACACGAAAACAACCCTACGCCACAGACAAAAAAAACACCCAAACGCCCCCCCAGACAACTGTGTCACGCACACCAAATATTCCAAAATCTGGGACAACGGTTCGTGAACGCACGCAGCACGACACAACAAATACATCACGCAGCGGAAATATTATAATCAATTCCGACCGTACAGACACAAATGATACACATGTTGTAATACCACGCAACATATCCAAGGTTCAACAACGCAACACCAAAACGAACGATGACACAACCGTACGTGCCCGCACAGGTAGTATCACACGTGCCCGCACAGGTAGTGCCACCAACACAGCACGCACTGGAACCCCACAAATACGTAACACTGCACAACAAATTTCACGTGCCGTAACCAACAATACGGCAACACGTGTCGGCAAATCACGTGCCCGCACTGCAACCACAGACACAAACAACATATTACAGCGTGACTTTTCAAAATGCCGAACCGTATTTTATGACTGCATGGATGAGTTTTGTGCCAACAAAGATAGTGTTCTGAAACGCTGTGCATGTTCTACCAGAATAAATGAATTTGACCGCACAAAAAAAAGCATGTCACAGGTCGAAGATAAACTGCTAGAGTTTAATCAACGTCTGCTGACGGTCAGCATGGACAAAGAAGACGCCCAGGCATTAAACCAAGCAACAGAAGGCGAACTGGCATTTGCAACCAAGGACCAGTCTGAATCGAAAAAAATGCTGGATGAAATTGCAAAAAAACTGAACAACAGTTTTGACGACAACTCATTTGACCAGGGACTAAACGCAATATCCTTGTCATTGGATATTGATTCCGCGTTTGATACGGTCAATTCCTGGGAAGGTTCGTCCACCACAACAAAATCGGGACCAGAATTATACAATTCTGCCCTGCCTGTATGTCGTGAAATGGCACTTGAAGTTTGCACCTCTGAAGATTTAGCCATTGCAGAAAGCAGTTATCAAATGTTGATAGAGCAAGACTGCAACACCGTAAAGAAATCCTATCAAAACCAAACGGACAAGGCACGTCAACAAATATTTGAATCCAGTGCATTACTGGACATATCCCGCCTGAACATACATCAAAAGCGTAATTCCGATGACATTTTAACATGTAAAAAGAAAATGCTGGATATGTTAACAGACCCCAGCGTATGTGGCGATGATATGGGCAAATGTCTGGATACAACCGGCAGATATATCGACCCATCTACAGGCGAAGCATTCCTGACGACCGAATTGGCCAACCTGGGCAATTTAATCAGTCGCCCAGAACAAAACCAAACATGGTCTGATGCCCCCGGGAACGCCCAATTTGTATCATATTTGAACAGCAAAAAAATATTCCTTGAACCTGCAATGGAAAATTGCCAAGACATATCTGATTATGTCTGGGAATCATTCATAGAAGATGCCTTGTCACAAATTAAATTGGCCCAGGAATCAAAATTAGAAGACATGCGTCAGGCATGCACAACATTAACAACCCAGTGCCTGAACGAAACTGCCGACACAATATCCAGTTTTGATTCACGTGCCTTGTCTATTTTCGGCATCGCAGCCGACACAACAACAAACGCCATGTGTGCCGACATCAAGGATGCCTGTACCGCATTATTAAACACATCTGGTGGCAGTAACAATTGGGAAAGCGGCATGACCACAATCGCAAACCAAAAAACATACGACACAATTATCAGCACCTGTCGTGAAGTTGGACGCGCATGTATAATCCAGGTATGCACATCAGTTTCCGGTAATTTTGGCCTGTGCGAAAACATCAACACATCCATTAACCGCAAATCAATCATAAATCGCACCGCCTGTTGGGACGAAGTTGTTCAATGCGTGGCCAGTGCAGGCGAATCTGCCCTGACCCAGATTCAGCAGTTAAAACCTTTGGAACAAATATCCCCAATCATTGGCAGCATTGATGACACCACACCAATCAGCGAACCCCAATACACACCAAAATACGCCTATTATCCATCAACATATAATATATCCACCTATGCGACATCTGTCACAAACAACAGTGTCGGTTCTGCAATTACAGACGGCACGAACCCATCCATTGCAGCCGCCTGCACAAAAACTCACAGTTCCAACTGCGTACACGATATATGTGCCAACCAATGTATTAATGATATATATAACAGTGTTGTATCAACAGAATGCTATACATGTCGTATTGCAGAACGCATATGGGGCAACTGCGAAGTTCCCAGTGGCACAAAACTGGAAACCTTAAATGCACACAACCGTATAAAAAGACCATTAAACACAAATGGTCAGATTGATGACGAAGGCACACTGTTATCATGGTTTGCAAAAAACACAGGCACAATGGACCAAGCCGACAGTTGTCGTGCAACATCATGTGGTCCAGGCTTTGCCCTAAATAACCAAGGTGCATGTGTCCCCGCAGATCTTATCACGTCATCTGGCGAAGAATGTCCAATTGCACAACATTTCTATATTACCGATACCTTGACCAACTGTTGTCCAGTAGATAACCAACAACAAAAGGTTACAGACGACTTTGGCAATTGCTGTCTAACTGGAACCACTGGAGAACCTAAAAAGTCATCATACAGTTTTGGTACATCAAGCACCACAGACAAAATCTGCACAAACGGTCAAACACCAAACATAATTGCATCATATACTGACAATGGTACAGCATATGACATTGTTTGTATGGGGGACGTCAATTGTACAAACGCATCTGAAAAAATTGAAAACTATCCAAACGGCACAACAATAAAATGTAATGGCACATTGGTTCGTATCCAGAAAGGCAAAAATAAGGCACTTACCCTGTATAGTTCACCAAACAACAACAAAATATCTACATTCAACGGTCCAAACAACCAAAAATGTTATTATGACGAACTAACTAACACATGGCAATCCAGCGACAATGCAACATGCCCCACACCAAACCATATATCCATAAATATCAAATAAAACCAAGCGAAACAAATGAATATAAAACAAAATATCTTTTTAATATTCTTATTACTGCCAACACTGGCAAATGCCTATGTAACAAACAGTTCATATTGCACAGGCGATTGCACACATACTGGCTGTGGCATGCAAGGAATGTCTGGATGCAGCATATGCCCTGCGGGCACCTATTCAATGACCAGTCAGATGTCTTATAACACCTGCCAATCATGTGGCCAACTGCCGAACAACACATCTGCTGCAACATTTGAATGGTACAGTGCCGGGGCTGAAAATGAAGGCGAATGCAAGTTCAAATACACATGTGCATCTAATGCTATCAATCTATCATCATTAACAATCACCAGTGGAATACATATTAGTAACAAAGAAACCTACAGCAATCCTTGTCGTACATGTGGACTGAACAGTTTCCCCGATGCCACACAATCAGAATGCGTATGCGCAACTGGCACACACGTCAAAGGCCAACCCACAAATATTACCACAAGCACAGATGGCCAAGGCTGTGTACCATACATAGTATCACTGGATTTAAATAACCCAGAATTAACAGCGACCCCAAAAACACCTTTAAACATCTTAACAACCCTTAATAATGACACAAAAAAATACATCCTAGCAGGTGATTTAAATAACATAGACCAAGAACACAATACACAAAACGGAATAACCACAATCCGCAAAACGATATGGGGCAAAAACCTGAACGGCCATAATGACACAGGCTACAGAATCGAATCATGGGATGGTGCCAACTTTAATTTTAACGACATACAGCAAAATCACACACTAAATCCCAAGTGGGTTGCAAAAAAATTTGCTGTATACCAAGCCAAACAAGGCACCCCACCAACCCTCTTACAATTATACAACAAAAATGGTGAAAAAACCTCAGAATGTACATATAACAGCCCAAATGAATGCTATACACATGCACCATCAGAAAGCGGATACGAATTTTCACATTGGGATTGCAAGACCCTCAATTACGCAAATGAAGTTATACCATGCGCCAAGGCATCTATTACCACAAACGATAATCTGGCCAGTATCTCATACGGGAACCAAATTACCCTGACACCAAATTGGACCCCAAAAACAATACACATCAAATATTATACATCTAATAGTGCAGGACAAACCATTGCCACCAACGATAACTATCAATATGGCCAAGGCTATACCGCCAAACACCCAGACGACATGGGATGGGGGGACACATACACCCCAACAGGCATGACATTCAAACATTGGATATGCACCACATGTTCCCCACAAGAAACATTTACAGCCGGCACAAATATATCGACCAAAATTACCGATGATAGCATCGAATACACACTAACCGCATACTATGATAAATTTGATATAATCTGCAACGCCGGGACCTACCTGCCTGCTAATGAAACACAATGCAGCAATTGTTCCCAGGGCTATTACTGCACAGGCGGAACATATCAACATTCTAACACAGCCCAAGGTATGAATCCATGCCCCACAGGCAGCACATCCGAATTAAACAGCGATGCTATCACTGATTGTTATATAACAAGCCAAACAAAGATATGTGACAATAACGGTGACTGTTTTCAAATACCAACAAACATAAAACTAAATCTGACAAAATAACCCCATAAAAAAATCCCCAAATTGGGGATTTTTTAATCTTCTTCTTCAACATATTCTTCATCAACATCAACTGCATTTAAATCGATTTCTTTTGGAACACCCAAAATATCTTCAATTTTATCAGATGCTGTATCTAAATCAACCTTGTGCAAGACAGCAAATTCCTGAGCCATGCGTTCCAAGGCACGCAAATACAACTGACGTGCAGAAAATGTCATTGTGTCCGCTGCACTGCGTCTTTGCAGGTCACGTACAACCTCGGCCAATTTCATTGGATCGCCCGAATTGATATTTTCTTCGTACTGGGCGGCACGACGCGCCCAAATCATACGCTTGGCACCGGCCTTACCCTTAGCGGATGCGATTGCTTCGTCCATCTTTTTTGCAGTAATCAATGGACGTAACCCCGAAATCTCGGCACGTTCCAGCGGCACACGCAAAACCATATGATTGCGTTCAAAATCAATCACCAGCATTTTTATTTTCTGGCCGGCAATTTCCTGTTCTTCTATACGCAACAATTTACCAACACCCTGTGTTGGATAAACGACATATTGTCCTGATTTAAAATCTAATTTTTTACTTGGCATTTGGATACCTTTATGCGGTTGCCATTCTCTCTGTCAGTATATTATAGCATAAAAAAAGCAGAAAAACAAATAATACACAAATAAAAAATCTGGGGCATTACCCCAGACCCAAACACCATTATTTCAAACGTCGAATTGTCCCTGTTCGCCTTAATCCAGATGCACGCATTGCCTTGGCCTGATTTCCTTCAACGGCACAAATCCATTCACCATTTTGTAAAATGGCACTCATCCCATCGGCACAATCCGGCTTTTCCAATCGCCATGCAAAGCATGACCCTTTTTGATATGACTGATATGTAGTGTTATCGCCACCACGTGTATACGCCCCATACTCAGGGTACCATTCACCACGCACCTCACCCGCACACCACTTGCGTGCCCCCCAACATTCTACACAACGACCACTGGCGTCACATAACTCGCTATATGAACTTGTAGATTGATATCCACTGTTGGCTTTGTCCCCCTGTCCCATCGCCTTGCCAGTTTCCAAATCCCAACACCACAGTTTTTCACATGCCGCAGTTGGTATTCCATCTATTTTTTGTCTTGATTCCACCAACACATACCCAGGCCCACAATTAAACTGGGCCGCATTTGCTGGCAACGTCAGCAAACAAAGAAAAAACGAAAAAAATGAAACCAAAAACTCTCTTCTCATGCCATATATTTTACATTATTCCACCTATCTAGACAAGACAAAAAATACGCCCGCAAAACCATGTTTAACGGACGTATATTTGATACATTATTGCCCCAGACCGGCTGGACTGAACCGTCCAATATTGTTAAACAGTTCTTCAATTGCATTTAACTCAATCGCGGCTGGAATCGCGGTTTCCCCATCTGCAATTTTTATATCTGGCAGATCCGCATCGTGCAAGACCTGTGTTTTAACAACACGATTCCCACGTACCCACGCCAACAAAACAGTTTCATCCGTAAATGTTGGTGCCAATGGCCCACGATAGTTTTCATCTGCCCCAAAATACACCCAAACATCATCACCATAGATGGTTTTGACCTGTGGGGCACCAATTTTTTCAATCAGTTGTGCCGTTGTCTTGATATTCACAACCTGCGATTCCAAATCATCTGGAAAAACATATCCACGATGTTTTGTCTGGAATGTACAGGCACCCAATATCATACAAGCAAATAATAAGAAAAACTTTCTCATACCCTATCCTTCCCCGTTTTCTTTGACCAATGGCTGATTCATCATGGCAAACTGGGCAATATGCTTTTTCAGTTCGCTTTTATATGCATTATTCGCCTTGGCCATATCAACCAACTTGTTAAACTGTGGATTTGATGCACGTGCCGCACCAAAACGTGATTCCGTTTTCAAGAAATCTTCCAATGGCATTGGATTGTCCACTGACGAATCCATAGTCAATGGATTTTGTCCCTGTTCAATTAACAGTGGATTAAAACGGAACAACGGCCACGCACCTGTTTGTACCATTTGCATTTGGTGTGCGGCACCATTTTGCAACGCAAACCCATGTGCGATACATGGTGCATATGCCAAGATAATGGATGGGCCATCAAAGGCTTCTGCTTCGCGAAATGCACGAATCGCCTGTGCTTGATTTGCCCCCATCGCAATTTGTGCAACATACGCACCCGACATCATGGCAATCATACCTAAATCTTTTTTGGCATGGTTTTTACCACCAATTGCAAACTTCATACTGGCCCCAAATGGCGTGGATTTTGACTGCTGACCACCTGTGTTTGAATATCCTTCGGTATCCAAAACCAAGATATTTACATTTTCGCCACTGTGCAAAATATGGTCAACACCACCATAACCAATATCATACGCCCATCCGTCCCCACCAACAATCCAGACAGATTTTTCAACAAATTCGCCGACCAAACTTTCTGCCAATCTGGCACGTGGGCCGTCAATTTCTGCCAATTTGCGACGCAAATCCGATTCGATTTCACGCTGTTTTGCGGTATCTGTGATATCAAACATCTCTTCGACATTCTCAATACCCAACTCAAACAGCATAGACTTCAAATTATCACGCTTTTGATTCAATGCTAAACGCATACCCAATCCATATTCTGCATTGTCTTCAAATAAAGAATTAGACCATGCCGGACCACGCCCCTTACAATCCTTGGTCCATGGTGTTGTTGGCAAATTTGCCCCATAAATCGAAGAACAACCTGTTGCATTTGCAACAACCATTCTGTCCCCGAACAGATGTGCCAACAATCTGACATATGGTGTTTCACCACAACCTGCACACGCCCCCGAGAATTCAAAATAATGTGGCAACAACTCTACATGCTTTGGAATATTCAGATTTAACTTTTCACGTGGAAAATCCGGTAATGTTTCCGCCGCATTAAACTGTGCCTGCTGTTCTGCCATTACATCACGTGCCGGCGCCATAGACAATGCACCCACCGGACAGTTCTTGACACAAACGTTGCATCCCGTACAATCCGCAGGTGAAATATTTATTGTAAAGTACATATCTGGCCCCAATTCTGGTGTCTTCATTGGAACAACCTTTACGCCCTTGGCACGCATTTCTTCGGCCTGTGCCGCAGTCATTGCCTTGATACGAATAACCGCATGCGGACACAGCATCGCACATTTACCACATTGGATACATTTGTCTATATCTACAACGGCAACCTTGTCAGAAATCGCACGTTTTTCATACTTTGAAGTTCCAACCGGATATTGTCCACCACCAAACTGCCCATCGATACGGAAACGTGACACAGGAATTGCATCGCCACGCTGGGCCGCCATTTCACCCAATGTTCCTGCAATTTCCGCTGGTGCATCCAGTGTCATTGCCGGCACAAAATCAGGTGCAAAATTAGATACAGACGATGGAACATTATATTTATGCAAGAACTCCGCCGCCCTATCCACTGCTGCCCAGTTAGCCTCTACAACATCCATCCCTTTCTTTTTATATGTCTTTTCAATTGCAATCTTGGCACTTTGTGCAGCCGCAGCCGGATCAATAACATTCGTCAAATTAAAGAAATTCAACATAATAAATGTGTTAATACGATTTCCCAATCCCAATTCTGCCGCCGCACGATTCGCATCCAAGAAATACACATTCGCACGAATTCTTATCAAATGTTCCTGTGTATCACGTGGCAAATTCGCAAATGCAACATCCGGTTCCATTGATGTATTAATCATAACCGTACCACCTGCACGCAGACCGCGGAACACATCAAAACGTTGTGCAATCATAAAGTTAGAAACACTGATAAAATCCGCAACTTCTACTAAATACTGACTCTTAATCGGTGCATCGGAAAAACGAATATGCGACGCAGTCAAACCACCGGACTTTTTCGAATCATACACCGCATAAGACTGTGGATATAAATCAGAGTTTTCCCCAACAATCTTAACAATATTCTTAACCGCACCAACTGTACCGTCACTGCCAATACCATACAGGATAGCGGTTTTAAAGTTTGGATCTTCAACCGCAAACGCAGGGTCTGTTTTCAAAGACAACCCCATCAAATCATCGTCAATTCCAACAGTGAAATTATGTGTTAACGTACCACGCATCATATTTTCATAAATCGCCTTGACATCACGTGGCTTAAACTCTTTAGACCCCAAACCATAGCGACCACCACATACATTAACCCCTGCCCCAACAACAGACTTTACATCTTGATACAAAGGCTCACCAATACTGCCTGGTTCTTTGGTTCTGTCCAGAACTGCAATATTCTTAACAGACTTTGGCAATGCATTTTGGAATGCTGCAACTGGGAAAGGACGATACAAATGCACCTTTAACAATCCCAACCCCGATGGCAAATGTGGCAAAGTTTCTTCGATTGTATCAACCGCACTGCCCATTGCGACAATCACATGCTGGGCATTTTCATCACCAACATATTCAACCAAGCCATACTTGCGACCGGTCAGTTCTGCAAACTGGTCCATGCATTCCTGAACAATTTCAGGCGTTTTTGCATACAATGGGTTTGCCGCCTCGCGTCCTTGGAAATAAACGTCTGGATTTTGGGCCGTACCACGAATCGTTGGATTATTTGGCGTCATACCACGGGCACGATTTTCCAGAACCAAGGTTTCAGGAATCATTGCACGCAACACATCATCATCGATTCGTGTCAATCTGGATTCTTCATGACTGGTACGGAACCCATCAAAGAAATGCAAAAATGGTACACGTGCCTTTAATGTCGCCGCATGCGCGATGGCCGCCATATCATGTGCCTGTTGCACATTATGGGATGACAACATTGCAAAACCAACCGAACGCACAGACATAACGTCACTGTGGTCACCAAAGATAGACAACGCATGTGTCGCCAACGCACGTGCCGCCACATGCATAACAAAAGGTGTTTGTTCACCCGCAATCTTGTACATATTTGGAATCATCAACAGCAATCCCTGTGACGCAGTAAAGGTTGTCGCCAAAGATCCCATCTGCAATGCACCATGCATTGCACCGGCTGCACCTGCCTCTGACTGCATTTCAATTATCTGTGGAATTGAACCCCAAATATTCTTTTTATGCTGAAATGACCATTCATCCGCCAATTCACCCATTGTGCTACTGGGGGTAATTGGATAAATCGCAGCAAAATCAACACATCTATATGCGACATCTGCCGCCGCCCAGTTTCCATCAACAATTAACTTTGACATATAAAACACCCTTTGAATAAAATTTCATCCTGCAAATCATACCCCCAAAAAGATTTTAACGCAAGACATATCACAAACTTTTTGCTTGACAAACAATGCATTTTGTATTATTTGTTATAGATAATAACAACAAAGGACACACCAAATGTTTAAACAAATTGAAAAGACCAACATTGCAACATGTCGTGGATGTGAAGAACATTGCAAACTGGGCTATAAACGCGAAGGACGCAAATTCTGGCCCATGATTGGCAACTGCACTATCAAGTCCTATATCAATGAAAATGACGAAGTTGTCCCAGCTGCTCAAATATTTACATGGGACGAAGTCAGTGCAATCAAACGCGCCCGTCTGGCCGCCCAATGTTGCGATTTCTATCAACACTAAAAAAACGGGGAAATCCCCCGTTTTTTTACTTGTTCAACTTTTCAGACATCTGCTCCCTCAAAACATCTGTCGGTGTGACATTTGCACGTGATTTAATCTTATCCATTGCAATAACCATTTCCATTGCACGCTGTAACTGATAATCACGTGCATCTTTTTCTTCATCACTCAACTCTTCAAATGGTGTTTCCTCGTCTTCATCGTCTTCCTTATCTTTTTTATCGGATTTCTTTTTATCCTTTTTCTTAGACTTATCATTTTTCAAAGAGTTCTTAAAAGATGCCTCGGAATACAGACTTTCTTTCTTTTCCAATACTTCTACCTTGGAATGCAAAACCTCTACGTCTGGTGTAATCCCCTCGTTTTGAATTGAACGACCAGATGGCGTATAATAACGTGCAATTGTTATATGAATCGCCGTTCCATCGCCCAATGGCTTTTGTTGCTGAACACTGCCCTTACCAAAAGACTGTGACCCCATAACCAATCCACGACCATTATCCTGTAACGCACCCGCCACAATTTCAGATGCCGATGCAGAACCATGGTTAATCAATACTACAACAGGTTTCCCATCAGTCATATCCCCCGGCTTGGCAAACACACGATCAACATCGTCTTTTTCTTTACCACGTGTTGATACAATTTCACCGCCATCTAAAAACGCATCAGAAACATCAATTGCAGCCGTCAAATACCCACCCGGATTATTACGCACGTCAACAACATAACCCACAACCTTGGACTTTTCTAACTTTTCAATTGCCTTTCTTAAATCACGTGCGGTTGTTGCACCAAAATCAGAAATACGAATATAGCCAATTTTTGGTGTATCTTTGTCTTCTGGATCTGCATCTGCTAACATTTTTTCACTGGATTTTACAGATTCCACCTTGATAATCGCACGCTTTAATGTCAATTCACGTGATTCACCATCATCCGACACAATTGTAAGACGCACCTTGGTCCCTGGACGCCCTTTCATTTTTTTTACAGCCTGATTCAGTGTCAAATCAAATACCTGTTCACCATCAATATGGGTAATATAATCACCGGCCTTAATCCCCGCCTTGTCCGCAGGTGTATCATCAATTGGCGAAATCACACGTACTGCCCCCTTGTCACTGGTAATTTGAATACCCAAACCACCAAACTCGCCATGTGATTTATCGTTAAACTCTTTAAAATCATCCTTAGACAAATAAGACGAATGTGGATCCAATGCCTCCAACATACCGTTCATTGCCGCCTCTAGCATCTTTTTTTCATCAGCTTCTTCTACAAAGTTTTCACGTGCAACCTCAAAAATCAAGGCTAATTTCTTTAATTCTTCATATATCTCTTTATCTGTTAAATGCACAATCGGTTCTTCTTTTTTCTTTTTTTCTGCAGCACCTGCAACCATTGGCATCATCAAAGCAAGCAAAACAAATAGATTCTTCCACATAATAAAAACATCCTTTCCTTTACACCAAAGTACCATAAAACAAATCCGCAATTTGTTCAACAGCAATTTTTGTTCCAATCAGAAAAAACACAAAAATACTTGACAAATTATTTTTAAGGGCTATATTTATATCAGAAGAAAGAGGCAAAAAACAATGGCACCACGTAAAGCAAAACAGACAACAAAACAACAAATCGCCCTGAAACGTGATGAACTGGACGCGTGTTTTGACAGTTTTTCATCGGTAAAACGTACCAATAACCTAAATTGGTTGCGTCGCCAAATCGCCTTTGAAGAACCACAAGTTTTATGCCCAGTCGCCAAAACACATCTGGATGAAACCAGCATGTCAAATATTGCGACCACATATGATTACATTATGGAAAACAAAGATAAAGAAATTAGAATCGAAGACATTCGCATAATTCACGCAAAATTGTGTTCCAATACAAATATTGATGGTTACAACTTTCGTACAACAAATTGCAAACTAAGGATGAGTGTTAATGGCATGACCTATAACGCCCCAGACTATAGTTCCATTGATTACGAATTACGCCAAATTATTTATAACATGAATCATTCCAAACACGACATCCTGACACGTGCATATGATGCACACTATGAAATCATAATGTTGCAACCATTCGACGACTTTAACAAGCGTACTGCACGAATGATTATGAATTGGATATTATTACAAAACGGGTATCGTCCAATCGCATTTAACAAGCGTGGCGACAAGACCGCCTATATCCAGGCACTGCAGGCACGTGCATCAGGCGACAAGCGCGCATACACGGACTATATGTCAAAATGCCAATTGCGTACGCAATGCGACATAATTAAACACCTAAAAAACTCTAAGATATACTAAGCCATGACAAAACAAATAAACAATCTTATTCATGGTCGTGAAAGTTACATCGTTCATTTTGGACCTGAACTGATTATGAAACGCCCATTGCCAACACTGGGCGATGAAGCACGTGAAGAATGGCTGGAAAAACAACACCGCACAAAAAATGCAATTGATGAAATTCGCGCAGTTGACAATCCACGATACAACATTCCACAAATGATTTTTATCAAAGATGACGAATATCAATTACTAGAAGAATGTGCCCCAGGCGAACACTTAACTGCAGAACTATTCCGCACCCTATCACGCCGCCAGCAATACGAAATCATTGATGGCATCGCATCCTTTTTAGTTGATATGAACGAATTAAAACCAGTCAAGGATTTGCAAACACATAAAATCGCCAGTGAAATAAGATTCGACAGACTAAGCAATTTCATAGATAACAAGATGCACATTTGGTTCAGTGACGAAGAAATAAAACAAATGTCCAAGATTCGTGATGATGTCGGTGCATTTGAATACGAAACACGCCAAGCATGGTCACATTGCGACCTAAACCCAGGCAATGTACTATACGATCCAAAAACCAGCACACTGTCATTCATTGACTTTGCCGAGGCAAACTATCGCTTTATCTATCGGGATATTTTTGCACCTGTACAAATCGAACTGGGGATTTGTCGTCGCGTATACGAAGCCTACAACAAAATGCACAATAATTCCCATTATACAATGCCCAGTGTTAATAACGAAAACCTGCGTCAAATAATGAAATATCGTGTAATGTGTGCCCTGCTTAAACGCTTTATCAAGGCATCTGATGACCTGCGTACAAAACCACAGGGCGAAAAAGGTATATTGAACAACATAAACAAAATTGCGTTTATGCGTCAACAAATGGAAGCAATCCAAGATTTAGAAAGACAATTCTCAAGATAAAAAATGCGTGCCAATGCACGCTTTTTTATTCCTTTTCAACAACAACCATTGCTGCACAATAGTCATCTTGATCCGTAATAGACAGATGCACAAAGGCCTTGCCACCTGTTTTTTCTTTTAACACAGCCTTGGCACCACCCACAATCACCAATTCAGGCTGTCCAAACTCGTTATGTGCAACAGAAACATCAGAAAATGCAATATCTTCACCAAAACCCGTTCCAATTGCCTTCAAAAATGCCTCGCGTGCGGCCCAGAAATTCGCCAAATGCCGTTCCGCATTCGCATTATCGTTATCCGCATATTCCAATTCTTTTTTTGTAAATATACGTTGCTTTTTAAATGCAGACCAATCCAAAAAACGCCCACATTCAACCAAATCAATTCCAATCCCGACAATCACGATAAATCTCCCTGTACCTTGTATACTGATATTCGGCATACTAATAAGAAATATCCGATTCGTGCAAGCAGAAAATGCATATATACATACCCGTAAAAAAAATCCCCCGGAAACGGGGGATTCACGTCAGAAAGGAAACTGTTGTGTAATCCAATTATATCAAACCAAAAGAAGTAATATAATTGAAAGATATTCCCATTATAAAATTACTGCCGTATACATCTACGCCACGTGCACGTGCACGACGATACTGAACATATGGCCCCATTGTCAAATCACCCCACAGATTCGTATCTAAACGCAAGACTGCACTTAAATCACGTTCCAGATCGGTTGCCTCATACCCCGAATAACTAAGGTATTCACGATAATAACCATTGGTTGATAATTTCACGCCTTCACGTACCTGATATTCTAAACGCCATCCAACCTCTGCGGCCATCTTACTGATTTGCTTACCCGCATATGTAAAGTCATATTCATACACACCGGTTAAATACAAACTTTTTAATATCTTGTTATCAAACAAAGAAATACCTGCATTGGCACGCAAAATATTTTGCTGCGGTGTATCATCATCACTCTTAAACTCTGTATCATATGCACCACGAACCGTTGGACCAAACTTAAAGCCTGAAAACTCCCAACATGCATAGGATAAATTACTGCTTAACAAAATATCGTCCGCATTTTCACTGACCGTCTGTGGTTCATCATATGGCTGCAACTTTGTTTCACCATATTCCATAAACAGACCATTATCCCATTGAAAACGATTTTTATTATATTCCAGTGCAGTATCAAAGACCCCCTTCACAAATGTTTGACTATCCGCCTTTAATGCCGAAACAGGCGAATCCTGATATTCACCCGCATGTTTCACATCTGTTCGCGACCACTCTAAACCAATACGACGAATCGCCAACTTCAAAGATGGGTCAGACTGGACCTTTTGCTGATCCGCCATTGACATCACCGGTAACATCGCCCCAACAAAAAAAACAACAAACTTATTCAAAATACTACCCCATTACTTTTCTTTAATATTCACACTCATTACTTCCAAATACGTAACACACCATCCTGATCTGCATAACGCCATCCACTTTCACGCAGGGCAATGGTAAACTTACCACGCATTCCCCTTGGGATTTTCAAGACCGCTGAATCCGCTGTCATAGAAACCGTTCCCAAATCAATACGTTCAGCACCTGCAATTTTGTTCAGTTCTGCCCAATCAGGTAAAGGATTTGACAGCCTAACATTAACAATAAAGACATCTTGACTGGCATCTTCTGGCAACCAATTCTGAACAGAATTATCCATCAACCATTTACGTGACTCATCCACATCAACGGTCATTGAAATATTTGCAGAATATGTTGTATCAGATGTTTTCTCGCCATCAATACTGGCCGAAGATATCAACCCAATCAATTCGGCGCCTTTTGCTTGCTTTAACGCGTTCTGCAATGCATCTGCATCAACATAAGGCTGCAATGCATCTGAAATTATCTGCCGTCTTGCCTCGTCAAAGGCAATATTCTTTGCATTTGCTGCGGTATCACTGGTAATATTCACACTGGCCACCCCCTGCAAAGAAACACCCCATGCAGACGATACCGCAACACAACACAACACAAATCCCGTTGCAATTTTGTGCATTTCATTCAATCCCACAAATTAGAACTTGGCACGCAAACCAACACGAATACCCATAGATTTATAGAAAGATTCTATTTCGCCATCAGCTGTATCTTTCCAACCATTCTGATCCAGTTCACGTATCATTATCGCCACTTCGTTCGGACTATAATTTTCATTTCCGTTTAACAGAACATTTTCCGCTTCTAACTGTCCCAAACCTGTCGCCTGCATCATACTAGCAACCAAGGAATCATAAATCCCAACATAATAATCAGAATTAAAGTATGTTGTCGCATCTGCATCCGCAACAGAATAATAGTCATATGTCAAACCAACTGTCAAAGCAACAGAATCAGTCAAGGCTGTGGCCCAATTTGCCCCCAAACCAAAGTGGAATGCAGAACCAACCCCCGCCTTGTCTTCAACAGACTTTGGATGCTGCCAATCAAAACGGTATGGTTGATCACCAATCGCTGTATAAGACGGCATACCCAACTCTACATTTGCCGTCACAACATTTGTTGGATTGATATCGTATCGCATATCCAACGCAACATACGGCCCCGACCATTCAACCTCGTAAGAATGACTGACATCCGGTTGTTCAAAATAGAATGTTCCTTCGGCTTCGGCATAATTCCAATTACCAACATTAACCGCCGCATAAACCGGTTCGGCTGGCGTTGATGTACCCGGATACACAAAAGAACCATTTGCACTTATTTCTAACTCAACCCCGTCTGCATCAAAATACGTATACCCCGGAAAATCAGGACTATTCAATATTTCATTATAAACACCAACCAATGGCCAACACTGGGTTGAACCGTCTGCCAGTGTCATACACGATGCATCAAAATCACCATTTACAACAATCATCCCCTTGTTATTGGTCGTTTTTAAGTCATACTTTAAATAACGCCAACCAACAGATGGTGTTATCTTTAAATTGCCAAACTTAAAGAAATCCTTCATACCAAAGCCCGCATGAAAGCCCAGCATAGATCCACCTTCACTTGCACCAACAGACAATGCATGACCAACCTTATCACCAATCTTAACCAAATCACCTTGTTCATTATATGCCAGATATTCACCATATGAATATCCACCATGTGAAATATCATCGTCATTCATCGTTGTTTCACCGGTCTGCATTCCATACTGCAAACCTGCATCAATCTGGAACTTGTTATTACCAGACCCAAAAACATACTTACCACCGGCATTAAACACCAGCCAATCAATATTATCATAATGCAACTTTGACCCAGCATCTTTCATTTCAAATTGCCACATCGCTGTCTGTTTTGACAACCCCGCATCAAATGTAAAGCCATTTTCCGTTGATGACACAACCTGCCCTGCCGCCGCATTTGCCGGTTGCTGTGGACGACCTGCTGCAGATACCGATGAATATCCTGCATTCGCATACTGATTACGATTATATGCGGACACCCCCTGCTGAGAATATCTTGTTGTCTTGGCACGTTGCTGCATATTATTTCGTGACGCATACCCTTGTTGATTATAGCCACCACGATTATAATACCCCATTTGCTGTCCATAGCGTGTTTGCGGTGATTGATATGCACCTGTTGGATATGTACCTGCCGCCTGAACTGATGAAGCCCCCATCAAGCATACTGAACAACAAAACAATGCCTTAGATATTATTTTCATAATTTGCCCTTTCCTATATAATAGATTTATTTTCATAAATGATTTTATCATAAAAACAGTTGAAAAACAAATCACATATTGTAAAAATATCAAAAACAAAATATTTACACATAAACCTATGCGATCATGGCGGAATTGGTAGACGCGCAGCACTAAGGATGCTGTGGGGCAACCCATGGGGGTTCGATTCCCCCTGGTCGCACCAAGTTATAAATTAAAATGCCGTCAAATTTGACGGCATTTTATTATTTAACAAACACATACTTTTTCTGGCCACATTTTTTGACACAACCACATTCTTTTTTTGCAACTGGTGTCAAAACCTGACGTTCTGTACGAGATACCTGACCAAAGTTATCACGTGCATACAAATCACGACATTTTGTATTGCGATAAACAATCTTTTTATCTGTATCCAATGAACGAATATCTTCGCTATAGCGACGACCACGTTCCGCGGAATAGAACACACAATCTTCACCATCTTGGGTATAACGAACACCGCCCTTGTAATAATCATAGGACGAACATCCCGCCAACACCAACAGCCCCAGCAATGCAAACAAAGTTTTTTTCATATTTTTACCCTTTTGTGTAAAAAACAATAATCTCTGTCCGACCCCCAATCTATGATTGATTGTTACACAAATATACACGCTGTCAAGCACACACAAATAAAAAATCCAATTTTTTTGCAAAACTATGCTATAATTCAAACCAACAAGAAAAGGAAAGTATATGATATACACAGATTTAGGACTGGTTAATACAAAACAAATGTTTGCAGACGCCATAAAACGCCAATATGCAGTACCCGCTTTTAATATATATAATATGGAAACACTGCAGGCCGTCCTGGATGCCGCACGTACCACACACAGTCCCGTTATTCTGGCCATATCTGAATCCGCACTAAAATACATGGGCGACAATATGCTGATTGGGCTAATTCGTGGTGCAAATATAAAACCAGACGAACAAATTGCATTACATCTGGACCATGGATCATCTTTTGATGCATGCAAACACGCAATCGAATTGGGCTTTTCATCCGTAATGATTGATGCCAGCAAGTTACCATTCGCAGAAAACATCACCCTATCTAAACAGATCACAGATTACGCACACCAATACAATGTATCAGTCGAAGCCGAATTGGGAACATTGGCCGGCATCGAAGATGAAAACACTCACGGCACATATTCCAGTTACACAAATCCAGATGACGTAGAAAGATTTGTAAACGAAACCAAAATCGATTCGTTGGCAATCGCCATTGGAACCAGTCACGGTGCATACAAAAGACAAAGCGATGACGAATCGCTAAGATTTGATATCCTGACAGAAATTGCAAAACGCCTGCCAGATTTTCCATTGGTATTACATGGCGCATCCAGCATTCCACAGCAATTATTAGCCACGATAAATGAATTTGGCGGAAAAATGTCGGGGGCACGTGGCATAGACACCAACCAATTACGTCAGGCAACCAAAATGAACATTTGCAAAATAAACGTAGACAGCGATTTACGTCTGGCATTCACCGCAGGCGTCCGCCAATCCTTGGCAACGAAACCTGAAAACTTTAATCCACGTGAATATCTGGCCAGCGCACGCAAAGAAATGACCGCCGTCTGTCTGGATGAAATCCAGAATATAATGGGTTCAAACAACAAACTGTAAAAAGTCAAACAATTCACCTTATTATAAATAAATTAGAATTGTTTAGATACAAGATGAACCCGCAACCGTAGTGTACAGAAGTTACATGAGGTTGCGGGTTCGCTTGTAGATAAATAATTATAATTTATTTAGCACGTTCAACGTATTCCAGGGTTTCAGTATTCACCACAATCTTTTCACCTTGTTCGATAAATAATGGAACCTGAACACGAACACCGTTGTCCAAGATTGCTGGTTTACCACCACTGGATGAAACAGTTTGACCTTTTAATGCTGGTTCTGTTTCTTCAACAGTTGCAACAACTGTCTTTGGCAATGAAATAGATACAGACTGACCTTCGACAAAGTTTGCCTTTACAATCATTTCTGGGGCCAAGAACTTCATTGCTTCACCCAAAGAATCAACCGCCATTGTAAACTGTTCATAATCGGACAAATTCATAAAGAACGCATCTGTGCCGTCTGCATACAAATACTGACAGTCAAAATCTTCAACCATCAACTTTTCAACCTTGTCTTCTGCACGCCAACGATCGCCACCTTTGTTACCAGAATCAATATCACGCAGGTCTGCCTGAACAAATGCACCACCCTTACCTGGTTTAACCTTGGTAATAGATGTAACAGAATAACGTTTACCATTGTGTGAAATAACCCAACCCACACGCATATCATTTGCAATATAAGATGCCATTTTAATACCTCTTTGATTTAACTGAACGAATTATAAAAATATCACCCACGAACGCAAGGGGAAAATTACTGTGCCTCGCGCATGTGTTGCCAATAACGGTCAATACTTTCCATAATTAACTTATCCGCTGTGGCACGATCTGCCCAGCCCATAACCTTGGACCATTTATTTGGTTGCAAATCTTTATAATGCTGGAAAAAGTATTCAATTTTTGAACGCAATATTTCTGGCAACTGTTCAATAAACTCAATTTTTTCATAGTAAGGATCGATTTGATCACGTGGAACACAAATAATCTTTTCATCACCACCGGCCTGATCTTCCATCAGCAATGCACCAATTGGACGAACTTCAATCAAAACACCTGGACGCAGCGGCGCATTACATACCACCACGCAGTCCAATGGATCGCCATCATCACCCAATGTACCTGGGAAATAGCCATAGTTCGCCGGATACGCCATTGGCGCATGCAAGATTCTATCCACTTTTAACAAACCTGTTTCTTTACAAATTTCATACTTAACATGTCCATTTTCAGGTATTTCAATAATTGCATTCATTTTCTTTGGTGGCATTTTGCCTGGTGCCAGCTTTTCTAATGTCATAAATTATCCTCTTTTTTATTTTCTGGGGGCGATTCTATCATAAAAAATTGAAAAATCAAATATTTGGACTGGGAAAAGACACATATTGTCACATCCCCCGCCACCCATGTATTATTTTCATGTCCGGACACAACTACAAATCAAGCAAACCAAAAGGAAAAAAGATGTCAAAATCAGAACAAAAATCTGGCAAATGCAAACACTGCGGCACAATGCATGGCACAGGCTGTGATAAAAAAGCAGACTGCAACAAAAAAGATTGCAGCAAATAAGCCCGATTCCCCCGACCACCATTGGGGGACTTTACTTTAAAAAAGTAATTGTAATTTTTCCCAACCTGTTTTAATATCATGTCCGTTATTCGGGGTGTAGCTCAGCCTGGTAGAGTACTTGCATGGGGTGCAAGGGGTCGCAGGTTCGAATCCTGTCACCCCGACCAAAAATTAAAACGGGTCTTGCACCCGCTTTTGTTTACAAACCCTTATTACAATTTTCCTGTATCATATCTGCAATATGTCGCCCCTGGGCATAATCACGTGCAGACGGCACCGCACATGGGTCACAATCTTTACGCAGTTGACCGACCCGACAGACAAAGGCAACATCCTGACACAAACCGTACATTCGTGTTGTAATCGGCTGATTCAGCCAATTTAATGCCATATCCCAATATTTTTGTGGCACTGCCCTTGGATTAAACGCCCACATACGTAATACTGTTTCCGTCACACGCTGAACACATGGGTCATCATTGCTGACACGAATAACCGCCGGTGCAATATTATTTTCTGGTTCTGGATTATTTCGCTTTATCATCACCCATGCAATCAATCCAATACAAATCAGCACAACCAAACATAATAAAATATAATGTGCAATATTAAATGGACTGGCATTTGACTGAATTTTATTCTGTGATTTCCTTGGCATAACAATCCCCCCTGGTTCCATATACCCCAACAATAGCAAGAAACACATTCATAAAACATAGTTTTCTATTCCCAGAAATCGTTGCAATTTGATTTTTTTTCGGTTATTATTTATTGCGAAATAATCAGCCAAAGGGGGATGCAATGTTCGTAACCGAAAAATTAAAGACATTCTCTTGGATAAATGTTGGCAACCCCGATCACGAAGATTTTGAAAAATTACAGACCGAATACAAAATTGACGAAGACACCATTTCTGACATTTTGGACCCGGACGAACAACCCAGGTTAGAGGTTGAAGACGATTACAAGGTTATTATTGTTCGTTTCCCAATTATTAATCGTGAAACTGATACACTATGGCACACAGAACCACTGTCCATCATTTTATCATCGAATCGGGTTATTACCGTATGTCGCAAACGTTGCGACCTGTTGGACAGAATTAAAAAGTCTGAAAAAACATCACGTGAAGAGTTCATTTTAAACATTATATATTACATCGCCGAATCATATCTGCGTATGTTAAAGGAATTAAACAAACGTGTTTTGGCATCTAAACGTGTTTTGCTGGAACGCATCCGCAAACAAGAATTATTAGATTTATTAGAGGTTGAAAACAGTTACACCCTGTATATGGCGGGCATTCGTGGAAATGTTGCGGTGCTGGACAAACTGGAAAAGGTTCGTGGATTCGTAAAAACAGACGAAGCCCAAGAACTGGCCGAAGATGCACGTATTGAATTGGCCCAGGCGACCGAGGTTGTGACATCATACAGCAAAATGTTAAAATCCATCAAAGAAACATTTGAAAGCGTCATCAACATGGATTCGAACACGAACATTAACCGCCTGACTATGTGGAATATTTTGTTGGTAATACCAACAGTTATTGTTGGATACTATGGAATGAACGTACAACTGCCGTTTGCAGATCATGCCGAAACCGCAACAACAATATTTATCTTTATAATGGTATTACTGTTGGGCTTTGCATTGTTTAGTGCAATCCGTCGTCGAATTGTATAAAAAAACACCGGCAACGCCGGTGTTTTTTAACGCAATTTTTGAAAGTTTTCATACAACAAGCAATTCACAAATTCACAATAATTGCGTGCCTGATAATTTGGCTGACCTTTTAACTGCGCATTACATACATCACCCAATAACTTGCAAACCGCCAAACAATCCGCCTTTGTATTGTCCACAGGCTGCACATCCACAACAGAATCTTTCTGCGACTGAACAGGCATAGAATCCCCTGCACCCTTCTTAGTTTTCTTTGCACCACTTGATGTTTTTCTCTGGGGCTTCGCGGACACTGAAACATCTCCGCCCTTGTCGCTTTTCTGAACAACCGAAGCAGAATCTTCTTGTGCCTGAACAGGCATCGAATCCCCTGCACCCTTCTTAGTTTTCTTTGTACTGCTAGGTGTTTTTCTCTGGGGCTTCGCAGACACTGAAACGTCTTCGCCCTTGTCGCTTGTCTGGACAACCGCAGCAGAATCTTCTTGTGCCTGAACAGGCAACGAAACGTCTTCACCCTTGTCGCTTTTCTGAACAACCGATGTATCTGTAGCACGAGCAGGCGATTGCCATTTTTGCATACTTGCAATTTTTGGTATAAGCAAACTCAATGACATACCCAACATTTCTTCATCAGAAACCTTTACACCAAAAGTTATTTCAACCCACATCGCCATTTCTGTCGCACCAAGAGAATCCATCCCAGTCCATCTAGCAAAAGGCTGGTCTTTAAACCCTTCTGCTTCTGAATGGGTTACATTCTCACGTTCAACCAAAAAATCTATACACATTTGTTTTATTTGCTCATTTGAATACATAACAATTCCTTTGTATCATTCAGCCACAAATTAAAGCACAAACAAATATCTTTGTCAACAAAAATATTGTTTAGATTTTATTGTAAAATAAATTAGAATTGTTTAGATAAAAGTAAATCGGGCATCGTAGTGTACAGAAGTTACATGAGATGCCCGATTTGCTTTTAGATGAATAATTATAATTTATTTTTATTCGTGACGGTCTGGATATTTGCCCTCTATCAGATTCTTGCGAACCACGTGATGCTTGACCTTTTGTGTACTGGTCAAAGGCAAATCCTCGGTTGTCATTGCATAATGGGTAACCCACTTATAACTGGCAACCTTTTTATTAGCATTCGCAATTTCCGCCCCCAGTTGTTCTAATGTCACACCTTCTTCAACACTGAACACACCATATGTAACGGTTTTACCCTTAACAACATGTTCAAATACTGCGACATTCTTAACACCCGGCAGTACAATATACATACCTTCTAATTCATCTGGATATACGTTTTTACCACTATCCAAAACGATAACCTGCTTTTTACGACCCGCAAAATGCAATTCACCGTTTTTGTCCATGGTTACCATATCACCTGTATTAAAGAAACCACGTTCGTCAAAGATTTCTTTGTTGGCTTCTTCATTGTTCAAGTAACCACCAAAGACCTGATGACCACGCAGCCATAACACGCCAACACCATCTTCATTTTTATCACGAATTTCACATTCGTTATTCAATGTTGGGCCACCAAATGCAAATGGCAAACGTTTCTTGGTTGGCTTTGAAATACAGATTGGACCAACCGTTTCTGTCAAACCATACCCTTGAATAAATGTCATGCCTAATCTTTCATAGAATGTTTCAACCTCTGGCTTGGTTGCCGCACCACCTGCAATCAACAAACGTGCACGACCACCAAATACATCCAAGATTGGTTTTTGAACCTTGCGAACCAAGAAACCAAGACCTAATTTATTCAATGTTTTACCATATTTCAAAATGAAAGATACCAATCCCCACTTTTTCTGGGCCTTGACATTATCAATGATTTTATTACGGAAAACTTCCCACAGTCTTGGTACGGCTGGAATAACCTGTGGACGGAACTTTTTAAAGTCTGCCATAATTTCTTTTGGATTAATTGTTGGCTGTAATAAAACACCGGCACCAAAGTGCAATGTTGCCAAGATTTCAACAGCAAAGCCAAACACATGATACATTGGCAAGAAACCGTACAAGAAATCACCCGGCTTAATCCATTCCGCCATCGATTCCAAAGAGTTTGTACATTCAACAATGTTAAAGTGTGTCAAAGGAACAACCTTTGGCTGACCCGTTGAACCAGATGTAAATGACATTGTTGCAATATCCAATGATTCAACCGGTGCAGGTTTCAATTCTGGATCAACCTTGCCATCTTTCTTGGTAATATCATAGAATGTAAACTTGTCCGTCTTGTAAAAGAACGACTTTTCCGCACAAACCAATTTACAGTTTGTAATTGTCGCCATATTATCATATTCAAATGGTGTCAGGTTTGTATCCAGCAATAATACCGTACCACCCAAATACCAAATCGCAAACAGCGATATTGGAAACTCTGGAATATTGTGTGATAAAATCGCAACAACATCACCCTTTTTAACACCCGCTTTATCCAAAGACGCAGCACGTGCCTTGACCAAATTAATAAAGTCTTTATATGAAACGCCTTCACGAACCAGATACAAGTTATCTGGATATGTCTGTGCGGTACGTTCCAGCAACTGATACATATTCATCTTATAAAATTCCTTGTTGTTTTTTATATTGGACACGGATATTATACTCAGGAAAAAAAGGAATGCAATTATGAAAATACTGACATTGAATATCAATTCAATTCGTGCCCACGCCGAAAGTTTTTTGGATATTTTACGTCGTGGGGAATACGATACCATTTTGGTCCAAGAATTAAAGGTTGAAACCGCCAACTTTCCACATATGTTATTTGATGAATTTGGCTATAACATCAAAGTATTTGGGCAGAAGTCCTGGAACGGTGTTGCCGTATTTTCCAAGTATTCAATCGAAGATGTCACAATGGGAATGCCCAACTATGCAGACCCACATGCCCGCTTTATTGAATGCGTTATTGACGGTCGTGTACGCGTTATAAATACTTATATGCCAAACGGCGACACAGTTGATTCACCAAAGTTCCCATATAAATTGGAATGGATGCGTGCATTTACAGATTATATCGCACAATATACCGCATCCGCAGAACCTGTGATAATTGCTGGGGACTTTAATGTTGCAATCGAAGATCGTGATATTTGGAAACCAAAAAATTACGAAGGCATCGCAATTTCTGCACCAGAGGCACGTGCTATCATGACCGAATGGTTGGATTCTGGATGGATTGACGCATGGCGTACCCTGCACCCAGACGAAATTGATTATACATGGTACGGATATCGTGGTCGTGACACTGTTGGCAACAAACAAGGCCTGCGTCTGGACTATTTCCTGTGCAACAAAACCGCATTTGATATGGTCAAAAATTGCGAGATTGATATTGAACCACGTCTGGCAAACAAACCGACCGACCATTGTGGATTGATGCTGGAACTGAAATAAAAAACAGGGGACACCCCCTGTTTTTTTTAAATACCACGATATCCTAGCCAACGATTAAATCCTTGCCCTTGACATCTATATAGACGGTACTACCTTCACCAATTGATCCCGTCAGTATCAAATCCGCGATTTTATCTTCAACGGCTGATGTAATCAGTCGCTTTAGTGGTCGCGCACCAAATGCTTCGTCATAACCATTGTCACCCAACCACTTAATCGCCTTGTCTGTAATATTCAATTCAATTCTGCGTTCCGCCAGACGTTTTTCCAGACCACGCAACTGAATACGAACAATACCCGCCATTACATCTTTGCCCAATGGATTAAAGAACACAATTTCATCCACACGATTGATAAACTCTGGTCTGAAATTACGCTTTACCGCATCCATATCTGGCAAATTGCTGGTCATTATAATAATGGTATTGGTAAAGTTTACAACATGCCCCTGCCCGTCTGTCAGGCGACCATCATCCAATATCTGCAAAAAGACATTAAACACATCCGGATTCGCCTTTTCGATTTCATCAAACAACAAAACCTGATACGGACGTCTGCGTACGCTTTCGGTCAATACACCACCCTGTTCATACCCAACATACCCCGGGGGACTGCCAATCAAACGTGACACAGAATGTGGTTCCATATACTCACTCATATCAATTCGTGTCATGGCCGCATCATCATTAAACAAATATTCCGCCAATGATTTTGCAACTTCGGTCTTGCCAACACCGGTTGGCCCCAGGAACATAAAACTGCCCATTGGTCGTCTGGGGTCACTTAAACCTGCCCTGCTGCGGCGAATTGCACGTGCAATCACCCCCAACGCATGATCTTGCCCGACGACACGTTTACGCAATTCGTCTTCTATATTTAATAACTTTGATTGTTCTTCGGCATTTAATCTGTCGGCTGGAACACCTGTCCATTTACTAACCACTGTGGCAATATGTTCCGGTAACACTGTCTTATACTCACGTGCATCTGCATTCATCTTGGCAATTTGTTCTTCCAGTTCTGGAATCTTGCCATATTGCAGCGCGGACGCCTTTTCATAGTCACCATTACGCATCGCAGTTGCAACCTCTGCCTTGGCTGCATCCAATGCCGCCATCGCATCAGACAGACCACGCATCTTTTGCTGTTCTGCCTGCCACTGGGCGGTCAGTGTTTTTGATTCTGCCTCTACCCCTGCGATAACTGATTCCAGTTCTTTTAATCTTTTCTTAGACTCTTCATCTTTTTCTTTCTTTAGTGCCTGTTGTTCTATCTTTAACTGCATCAAATGTCTATCAACTTCGTCCAATCGGTCTGGCTTTGATGCAATTTCAATACGAACACGTGCAGCCGCCTCGTCAATCAGGTCAATTGCCTTGTCTGGCAAGAATCTATCTGTGATATAGCGATTCGATAATTTAACCGCTGACACCAATGCCGCATCTGCGATTCGTACCCCATGATGTCCTTCGTATTTTTCTTTTAACCCACGCAGAATTGAAATCGTATCATCAACCGTTGGTTCATCAACATAAACCGGCTGAAAACGACGTGCCAGGGCAGGATCTTTTTCAATATATTGACGATACTCATCCAATGTGGTTGCACCCAAACAATGCAATTCACCACGTGCCAACATTGGCTTTAACAGATTTGCCGCATCCATACTGCCTTCGCCCTTGCCTGCACCGACCAAAGTATGTAATTCGTCAATGAACAGTATTATTTTACCATCGGCTTCTTTGACCGCTTTCAAGATTGCCTTCAGACGGCCCTCGAATTGCCCACGGAAAGATGCACCCGCCATCAACGCCCCCATATCAAGACTTAACAACTGTTTCTTTAACAGGTTTTCTGGCACATCACCTGAAATAATACGGTTCGCCAAGCCTTCTACAATTGCAGTTTTCCCAACCCCTGGATTACCAATCAAAACAGGATTGTTTTTTGTACGGCGACTTAACACCTGAATCGCACGACGAATTTCTTCATCACGCCCAATAACCGGATCTAATTTACCATCACCCGCCAACTTGGTAAAATCAGTCGTATATTTTTCAATGGCCTGTGCTGGTGTTTCTTGTAAATCATCTGGATTCATATTCGCTATCCTTATGTCTAGAATATTGTTCTTTTGCCCAATATATAGTGCCATAAAACAATCTTTCAAGACACAGGAACAAATCCCAAATTGCACCCTTGCAGGACAGATTTTTTTATACTATGATTAAAAAAAAGGATTTAATATGCCTGATTTTTTCCAAACCGACACCCAGCAAATTCAAGAACATGGTCTATCAATTGATATAATCAACCAACAACTATCAGATTTCCAAACTGGATTCCCATATTCCAATATCATATCACCTGCAATAATTGGAAACGGTGTCCTGCCAATGCTTGATAACAAATACGCCGATTTTTATGACGCAAACAAAGACAATTATAAAATTGTAAAGTTTGTCCCTGCATCTGGTGCCGCGACCCGTATGTTCAAAGATTTATTTGAATTCCTATCAACCGGTGAAATGAACAAAACAACCCAGACTGTACTGGATAATCTGGCACTATTTGCATTTTACGAAGATTTAGCAAAAACATTACCTGAAAATCCATCTTCACACGACATCATCGAATGTCTGGTCACAGAACGTGGGCTAAATTACGGCAATATGCCCAAGGCACTATTAAAAACACATAAATATACCGATTCGAATCGCACCGCTTTGGCCGAACATTTAATCGAAGGTGCCCAATACGCATCCGCAAACGGCATGGTACGCATACATTTTACAGTATCGCCAGAACACCAATCTGGTTTTAGTGACACATTGGCACAAATCATCCCAGAATACGAAAACACATTCGGTGTTAAATACAACGTCACAATGTCCACCCAGAAACCACAAACGGATACAATCGCTGTAAATCTGGACAATACGCCTTTCCGCAATGATGATGGCACATTACTGTTCCGACCGGCCGGTCATGGTGCATTAATCGAAAACCTGAATGACATAGATGCCGATATTATATATATAAAGAATATTGACAATGTTTGCCCAGATGACGCACGTGCATCCACAATATTACATAAAAAATTATTGGCGGGCATGGCTATTGAAATGCAACAGCAGATATTTAACTATATGCACGCATTGGATAACGATACCGCCGACACAAACGAAATTCGCAACTTTATAAATAATAAATTGGGTATCAAAATCACAGAAACCACAGATGTTCGCACAATCTTGAACCGCCCATTACGTGTTTGTGGTATTATTAAAAATACAGGCGAACCTGGTGGTGGCCCATTCTGGGTCGGCACATCAGATGGCACAGTTGGATTACAAATTGTCGAACCTGGTCAAATCGCACCCGAAAATATGCATATACTAAAGAACGGCGAGTTTTTCAGCCCAACAGACTTAATCTGCATGCCATATGATTATATGGGTAAGAAGTTTAATTTAATTGACTTTGTTGACCCTTGTGCTGGTTTCATATCTGAAAAATCTAAGAACGGACGCCCATTACGTGCAATGGAACGTCCCGGTCTGTGGAACGGTGCGATGGCAAATTGGAACACAATATTTGTTGAAACACCGCTGGATACATTTACCCCAATCAAGGTTGTCACAGACCTAATAAAACCAACCCATCAAATAAAATAAAAAAAATATGAAAACATTACTTGACTTTTATATATTTTTGTTATAAATTAGGGTTCGCTATAAATTAAAGGTAAAAGTATTATGCCACGTGTATGTAAAGTTACAGGTAAGAAAACAGAAGTTGGGATGAACGTTTCCCACTCTCATCGTCGCACAAAGCGTACTTTCTTGCCAAATCTGCAAACATTAAAGTTCCACAGTGATATTTTGGGACGTGATTTTTCATTGCGTATCTCCACTGCTGGCTTGCGCACTTTGACCAAGCATGGCGGTTTGGATGCATATGTAATGGCAAAACCAGTATCACGCTTGACCGAAGACATGGCTGCAATTAAAAAAGCCATTGAAAAGAAGGTCGGCAAACCAGCTGCACCTGCAAAAAAGCCAGCACACAAGGCTAACCGCAGTGCCCGCTTGGTAAAAAAAGTTGAAGCAAAGACAGCCGCATAAATTGGCAGTCGATGCGTCAAGGCCCCGTGGCGGAATTGGTAGACGCGCTTGACTCAAAATCAAGTTCTGCAAGGAGTGTCGGTTCGAGTCCGACCAGGGCCACCAAAAATTAAAACCATCTTTTGATGGTTTTTATTTTTTCCCAGTCGGACGAGAACCGTCGGTTCGAGCCGATAGTTGGTGAAAACAAGCCTTTGGCGAAGTTTGAACCTTATCGTGGCGACAATGAGTAAATAAGCCAAGTGTAAAACACACGCAGGCGAATTGTCAGGAATGCCCCGCAGACACATGTGTCAAGGGAATGGAACCCATAGAGCGAAAGCGAATATGGGCATGCACAGTCCGAACACACCACAAAATAAAAATATACGCATAAAAAAATCCCCCAAACGGGGGATTTTTTATTAGAACTGACCACGGAATTTTATCATACCTGTATGTGAAGTATAATCTTCGTGTACAGTTACATCATAATTTACAGATAATTGAACAC
>JAZTWM010000012.1:0-2084 GCA_045635825.1 Candidatus Enterousia sp.
GGTGCAAATGGTACATTTGTTCTGGTTACAGACGCAGTTAAAAAAGAACACAAAGATTTGCCAGTTCCAACAAAAACAGTTGTTACAGAAACAGCAGGAACTGAAGAAACAGCAACCGAAACAGAAGCTGTTGTAGAATAATAAGTAAACGACAGCAAGAGCGAGGTAAATAAAATGCAATTAGATATTATAAATTTTGATGGCAAAAAAGTCGGTTCTGTTGAATTGACTGACAGCATCTTTGGGGTAGAACCACGTGCAGACATCTTGCACCGTGTTGTTACATGGCAACGTGCAAAACAACGTGCAGGCACACATGCAGTAAAAACTGTATCTGATGTTGCAGGCAGTGGTAAAAAAGCATTCAAACAAAAGAAAACAGGTAACGCACGTCAGGGTGAAAGATATAATGTTCACATGCGTGGCGGTGGTGTAGTTCATGGACCAGTCGTTCGCGACCACTCTATTGACTTGCCAAAGAAAATCCGTTCTTTGGGTTTGAAAATGGCTTTGTCTTCCAAAGCACAAGATGGCAGCTTGGTTATCATTGATTCTGAAAAATTGGCAGCTGCAAAAACAAACGCATTTGCAAAACAATTGAAAAAATTGAATATCGCATCTGCATTGTTCGTTGGCGCCACAGAATTAGATGAAAACTTCAAGAAATCAGCAGCAAACATCGCAAATGTTGATGTATTGCCAACAATTGGCTTGAACGTTTTGGATATTCTGAAACATGAAAAGTTGGTCTTGACAGCCGATGCAGTAAAAGCAGTCGAAGCAAGATTGGCATAATAGATAAGAATTGAAGGTAAACAAAATGGCAGAAAAAAAAGTTAGTGCAGAGAAAAAAGTTGTGGCGACTGCTGGTATTTATGATATACTGCGTCGTCCGATAATCTCGGAAAAGGCAGCAAAACTGTCTGAAAACAACAGTGTCGCATTCGAAGTTGCAGCAAATGCAACCAAAGAAGATGTCGCACGTGCCGTCGAAGCAATCTTCAATGTTAAACCAACCAAGGTAAACATTGTTGTTGTAAAAGGTAAGGTAAAAACTTTCCGTGGTCGTGGTACAGGTACACAACGCACTGTTAAAAAAGCATATGTATCTTTGCCGGCAGATGCAAAACTGGATTTGTCCGCAAATATATAGTATAATAAACGACCTTGGCAGAGAACCCAAAACAAATGGATGCTAGTGTCAAGGTTATAAACAAAGGTAAGAAAAAATGGCATTGAAACATTATAAGCCAACAACACCAGGTACACGTGGTCTGACACAGGTTGACCGCAGTGAATTGCACCGTGGTGCGCCAGAAAAGGCATTGACTGTTGGTTTGAAGTCCAAAGGTGGACGCAATAATTTTGGTCATGTAACTGTTCCACATCAGGGTGGCGGTCACAAACGTAAATATCGTTTAATTGACTTTAAACGTAAGAAATTAGATGTTCCAGCAACTGTTGTTCGCTTGGAATACGATCCAAACCGTACTGCATTTATCGCATTGATTGAATATACAGACGGTGAACGCGCTTATATCTTGGCACCACGCGATTTAAAGGCGGGTGATGTTGTTATCTCGGCTGCACATGCAGATATTAAACCAGGTAACACAATGCCATTGAAAAATATGCCAATCGGTACAATCGTACATAACGTTGAATTGAAACCAGGTGCTGGTGGTCAATTGGCACGCAGTGCTGGTTGCTATGCTCAGTTGATGGGTAAAGACGGTGTTTATGCACAGATTAAGATGAACAGCGGAGAGTTGCGCAAAGTTCATTCCGATTGTTTGGCAACAGTTGGCAGCGTATCTAATCCAGATCAACGCAATGTCAATTTGGGTAAAGCAGGTCGTGCACGTTGGTTGGGTATCCGCCCATCAGTTCGTGGTATGGCTATGAACCCAGTAGATCACCCAATGGGTGGTGGTAATGGTCACTCTAAGGGCCACGAACCGGTATCACGTACAGGTATTCCAGCCAAGGGATATCGTACCCGTAGCAATAAACGTACTGCTAAGATGATTATTCGCAGCAGACATTTGGCGAAAAAGAAATAATAAGTAAAAAACGGAGTAAAT
>JAZTWM010000013.1:0-25086 GCA_045635825.1 Candidatus Enterousia sp.
CTTCTGTCGTCAAAGATTCATTTTTTACTTTTTTTTCTGCCATTTTGAGCTACCTTTTTTTTGCCCTGCCCCAAGGATTTAACCTTGGGACCGCAATTAATTAGTTAACTTTACGTTCGTCAACTTTTGTTTTAACTGGCAATTTTGCCGCTGCCAACGCAAATGCTTCGTATGCAACTTCTGGCTTAACACCGTCCAGTTCGAACATAATACGACCTGGTTTTACACGGCAAATCCAGTATTCAACTGCACCCTTACCTTTACCCATACGAACTTCGGCTGGTTTCTTGGTAACAGGAACATCTGGGAAGATACGAATCCACAGTTTACCCATACGACGCATATGGCGTGTGATTGCACGACGCGCAGCTTCGATCTGACGCGCTGTGATACGTTCTGGTGACATTGCCTTCAGCCCAAAAGAACCAAATGCTAATTCACTGCCACCTTTCGCAACACCGTGAATACGGCCTTTGTGCTGTTTGCGAAATTTAGTTTTCTTTGGCATTAACATGATACAAATCCTTCAATTTAATAACTGTTATAATTATTATTTGTGCTTTCTTTCGCTGCTGCCGGCATATTCTGTTGGACGTGCCATTTCAGAAGCCAACTTTTCCTTGTTAACAACATCACCAGTATAAATCCAAACTTTTACACCGATAACACCATATGTTGTTTTTGCCTGGATTGATGCATAGTCAATATCCGCACGCAATGTATGCAAAGGAATACGGCCTTCGCGGATTTGTTCGCTACGCGCGATTTCAGCACCATTCAAACGACCAGAGCACATAACCTTAATACCCTGTGCGCCTGCCTTCTGTGCATTCTGCACTGCTTTCTTCATTGCACGTTTAAAGGAAACACGACCTTCAATCTGCTGTGCAATGTTCTGCGCAACCAACTGCGCATTCAGGTCTGGACGGCGAACTTCGTAAATATTTACGACAACCTGATCATTCTTAACCAGTTTCTTGATATCATTACGCAATGTTTCGATATCTGCACCGTTCTTACCAATAATCATACCTGGTCTAGAGGTATGAATAGTCACGACAACCTTTTTAGCAAAGCGTTCAATAACAACTTTTGCCAAGCCAGCTTTCTTTAATTTCTTTTCAATAAACTTGCGAATTTTGACGTCTTCTGCCAACAATGCCGCATAGTCTTTTTTACCTGCAATCCAGCGTGAATCAGTAATCTTATTAATAAACTCACGCAATGAAATTGGTGATACTTTCTGTCCCATTTCTTTTTTCCTTAAACTTTGTGGGGGCGTTCTTGAAGTGTTGCCACTTTATTCAGGAACATTCATTCCATACCGCCCCACACGACTTACTTTATTTTGTTACTTCTTTTTTTGCTTTCTTTTTAGAAGGTGCAACACCTGATTCCAAAACAATTGTCAAATTAGAGAAAGGTTTCAGAATTGGACGTGCACTACCACGTGGTCCAGGCATAATGCGCTTCATTGTCAAAGCTTTGCCACACCAGATTTCTTTGACGAACAAAGTATCAACTGGCAACTTTTTGTTGTGTTCTGCATTTGCAACTGCAGACAACAAAGTTTTCAACACTTCACCTGCAACACGTTTTTTCGAAAACTTCAAGACATCAACTGCACGATCTACTGGCAAACCACGAACCAAGTCGCATACCAGATTCAGCTTTTGATGGCTAACGCGGATCATTTTATTGAACGCACGTACTTGATTTTCCTTAATTCCATATCTTGCTGTCATAATTTACCACCCTATATTATTTCTTGCCTGCTGCTTTTTTATTAGCCGCATGACCTTTGAATGTACGAGTTGGTGCAAATTCACCCAATTTATGACCAATCATATCTTCAACGATTGACACAGGGATAAACTTATTACCATTATGAACTTCAAAAGTCAGTCCAACCATCTGTGGTATAATTGTGCTACCACGGGACCAGGTTTTAATTGGTTTACGGTCATCTGTTTCAACTGCCTTTGCTGTTTTCTTCAAAACAGAAGGATGAACATAAGGACCTTTCCATACTGAACGAGACATCATTTACTCCGTTTATTTCTTATTATTTCTTTTTCGCCAAATGTCTGCTGCGAATAATCATCTTAGCAGTACGTTTATTGCTACGGGTACGATATCCCTTGGCAGGAATACCTGTACGTGATACTGGTTCGTGGCCCTTAGAATGACCATTACCACCACCCATTGGGTGATCTACTGGGTTCATTGCCATACCGCGAACTGATGGGCGAATACCCAACCAACGTGCACGACCGGCCTTACCCAAGTTGACATTGCGCTGATCTGGATTAGAAACACTGCCAACTGTTGCCAAACAATCTGAATGAACCTTACGCAACTCACCGCTGTTCATTTTAATCTGTGCATAAACGCCGTCTTTACCCATCAACTGAGCATAACAACCTGCACTACGTGCCAACTGGCCGCCTGCACCTGGTTTCAATTCAACGTTATGTACGATTGTACCGATTGGCATATTCTTCAATGGCATTGTGTTACCTGGCCTAATATCTGCATACTGTGCCGAAATAACAACATCACCTGCTTTCAAATCACGTGGTGCCAAGATATAAGAACGCATACCGTCTGTATATTCAACCAATGCAATAAATGCAGTACGGTTTGGATCGTATTCCAAGCGAACAACAGTTGCTGGAACATCCATCTTTTTGCGTTTAAAGTCAATCAAACGATATTTACGTTTGTGACCACCACCTTGGTGCATAACTGTTACATGCCCAAAATTATTACGTCCACCTTTGGACTTCAAACCAACTGTCAATGCCTTTTCTGGCGCACCACGGTACAATTCACTGCGGTCAACCTGTGTTAAACCACGTGTACCTGGTGTTGTTGGCTTATAATGTTTCAATGCCATTTTTTTCTTACCTTTGTTTTTTCTCACCCTGACACTAACATCCTTTTATTTGGGTTCTCTGCCAGGGCGGTTTATTATACTACATATCTGCGGACAAATCCAGTTTTGCATCTGCCGGCAAAGATACATATGCTTTTTTAACAGTGCGCTGTGTACCTGTGCTGCGACCACGGAAAGTTTTAACCTTACCCTTTGTCACTACAATGTTAACCTTAGAAGGTTTAACACCATAGATGGCCTCTACTGCACGTGCCACATCTTCTTTAGTTGCACAAACTGCAACTTCGAACGCAACACCATTGCTTTCAGACAGTCTTGCTGCCTTTTCCGAGATAATCGGACGACGCAGTATATCATAAATACCGGCTGTCGCAACGATTTTTTTCTCTGCACTTACTTTTTTTTCTGCCATTTTGCTTACCTCAATTCTCTAATTGATTACGCCAATCTTGCTTCAACCGCTTTGACTGCGTCTGCTGTCAAAACCAATTTTTCATGTTTCAAGATATCCAGAACATTCAAGCCCATTGTTGGCAAAACATCAACATTTGCGATGTTTGCTGCAGATTTCTTGAAGTTTTCATCCAATTCTGTCGCACCAACGAACAAAGCAGATGCAATTTCCAATTTCTTCAACTGTTTTGCAAACGCCCCAGTCTTAGCCTGTGCCAATTTTTCAGAATCAATGATAACCAAGCTGCCATCTTGTGCTTTTGAAGACAAAGCCATTTTCAAACCCAATGCACGGATTTTCTTTGGCAAATCAATGCTGTGATCACGAACAACTGGTCCATGAACAACACCACCGCCGCGCATGTGAACATTATATCTTTCACCCTGACGTGCATTACCTGTCTTTTTCTGCTTGAATGCTTTTTTACCACTGCCTGCAACATCAGATACAGTTTTCACTGCATGTGTACCTGCACGTGATTTTGCACGCTGCCATGTGACAACGCGATGCAAGATATCCGCACGTGGTTCAACACCAAAGATGCTATCAGCCAGATCTGCTTTACCGACTACTTTTCCATCGAAATTAATAATATCTAATTGCATTTTTCTTACCTCACTCTTGCTGTTAACTTATTATTCCGCAACAGCTTCTGTTTCGGTTGCTGTTTCAGCTACAACTTCTGTTGGTTTTGCAACGAATGTTGGAACTGGCAAATCTTTGTGTTCTTTTTTGACTGCGTCAGTTACCAAAACAAATGTACCATTTGCACCTGGAACTGCGCCTTCAACGAAGATCAAGTTTTCTGCTTCATCTGTACCGAACACTTTCAAGTTCTGAACTGTGACAGTTTCATTACCCATCTGTCCAGCCATCTTCTTACCTTTCAATACACGGCCTGGCCATTCACGCATACCAGTACCACCGATGGAACGATGTGCCTTCAAAACACCGTGGGTTGCTTCTTTACCGCCAAAGTTATGACGTTTCATTGCACCCTGGAAACCTTTACCCTTACTTGTTGCTTGTACATCAACGAATTGACCGGCAACAAAATGAGATGCTACCAACTGTGTCCCTGCTGGGATAACACAGTCATCCGATACACGGAATTCTACAACCTTGCGATATGGCTTAACGCCTGCTTTTTCGGCTGCAACCAACTGTGGTTTTGCGACATGTTTAGCTTTGGCTTCGCGCAAACCCAAAATGTTTGCAACATAACCGTTCTTTTCTTGCGTGCGATTTCCAATGACGGTGCAATCCCCAACAGACAAAACTGTTACTGGATGTGCAACACCGGCATCATCATACAGACGCGTCATTCCAATTTTTGTTGTAATTAATCCGCTACGTTTCATTTTTTTATGCCTTTGTTTTAGTTAGTTGGTTGGCGTGATTTTTTTCCAAACACCCCAACACTAACAGATTATTTTTAATTTACAATTTAATTTTTACATCAACACCTGACGCCAAATCCAACTTCATCAAGGCATCTACTGTCTGAGGGGTTGGATTAACAATATCTACGACCGCTTTATGGTTGCGGATTTCGAACTGTTCACGTGATTTTTTATCAACGTGTGGTGAACGGTTGACCGTAAACTTTTGAATCAAAGTTGGCAGACGAACTGGGCCAACTACATCTGCGCCTGTACGCTTTGCAGTCTTAACAATTTCTTCGACTGATTCCATCAAGATACGATGGTCGAAGGCTGTCAATTTGATACGAATTTTAGATGTTGGTACCATTACCGTTTTCCTTATATTTGTCTGGGCGGTAATCACTGACGCTTTTAATTCAGTTACACCGCCCACGACTGTTTAATTATTTAATAATTTTGGATACAACACCTGCGCCAACTGTGCGACCGCCTTCACGGATAGCAAAGCGACGACCTTCGTCCATAGCAATTGGTGCAATCAACTGCACTGTGATACGGACATTGTCACCTGGCAGAACCATTTCTTTGTCTGCTGGCAATGTGATTGTACCTGTTACGTCTGTTGTGCTGAAGTAGAACTGTGGACGATAGTTGCTAAAGAATGCTGTGTGACGGCCACCTTCTTCTTTTGTCAAGATATAAACTTCAGCTTCAAAGTCTGTGTGTGGTGTGATAGAACCTGGTTTGCAGATAATCTGACCGCGTTCTACATCTTCTTTCTTTGTACCACGCAACAACAGACCTACGTTGTCACCGGCTTCACCCTGATCCAACAATTTGCGGAACATTTCAACGCCTGTAACTGTTGTTTTCTGTGTTGGACGCAAACCAACGATTTCACATTCGTCACCAACTTTGATAACACCTGATTCAACACGACCTGTTACTACTGTACCACGACCTGTGATAGAGAACACGTCTTCGATTGGCATCAAGAATGGTTTGTCAACTGGACGTTCTGGCATTGGGATGTATTCGTCGCAAGCCTTCAACAAAGCATCGATTGCTTCTTTACCCAAACCATCATTTTTGTCTTCTACTGCAGAAACAGCTGAACCACGGATGATTGGTGCATTGTCACCGTCAAAGTCATTTGCAGACAACAATTCACGGATTTCCATTTCAACCAATTCCAACAATTCTGGATCGTTTGCCAAGTCACATTCGTTCAAGAACACGACGATACGTGGGATACCAACCTGACGTGCCAACAAGATGTGTTCGCGTGTCTGTGGCATTGGACCGTCTGTTGCTGCTACTACCAAGATAGCACCGTCCATCTGTGCAGCACCAGTAATCATGTTTTTAACATAGTCCGCGTGTCCTGGGCAGTCAACGTGTGCATAGTGACGTTCTGCTGTTTCGTATTCAACGTGTGCAGTATTAATTGTAATACCACGCTGTTTTTCTTCTGGTGCGTTGTCAATTTCAGAAACGCCCTTGTTTGCATCAGCACCAACACCATAGTGGTGTACGATAGCCGCTGTCAATGTGGTCTTACCATGGTCAACGTGACCAATAGTACCAATATTGACGTGTGGTTTGCTTCTTACATACTTTTCTTTTGCCATAGTTTTCTCCTTAGGCTTTGCTTGTTAGTTTTTGTAAACTCTTGTTATTATTTCGTCAGCTTCTTGATTACTTCGTCAGCGACGTTTGTTGGGACTTCGTCATAGTGTGACAATTCCATATATGGATTCGCACGGCCCTGTGACAAAGAACGCAATGTCTTTACGTACCCAAACAGATTTGCCAATGGTACGAATGCAGAAATCAACTGATTACCGAACTGTGTTTCGATACCGTTAATCTGACCACGACGACTGTTCAAGTCCCCAATGATGTCACCGACGTATTCTTCCGGTGTATTAACCGAAAGCTTCATAATCGGTTCCAGCAATTTTGGCGACGCTTTCTTCATTGCTTCGCGGAAGCAAGCGCGTGCCGCAATTTCAAAGCACAATACATTAGAGTCAACTTCGTGATACTTACCATCTACTAATGTCGCCTTGAAATCTACTGTTGGATAGCCAATCAAAACACCTGTCTGTTGTGCTATCTTCAAACCTTTTTCTACACCTGGGATGTATTCTTTTGGAATCGCACCACCAACAATCTTGTTTTCAAATTCATAGCCCTGCCCTGGTTCCAAAGGTTCGAATTCAATCTTTACCTGAGCATACTGACCTGAACCACCTGACTGTTTCTTGTGTGTATATTCTTCTGTGATTGGTTTACGGAATGTTTCACGATACGCAATACGTGGTTCGCCAACATTAACGTCAACCTTGAATTCACGCAACAAGGGATCAACCAAAATTTCCAAGTGCAATTCACCAACACCTGACAAAATTGTCTGGCCTGATTCTTCGTCTACAGATACACGGAAAGAAGGATCTTCTTTTGCCAATGCCTGTAAACCCAAAGACATCTTTTCAATGTCAGCCTTGGTTTTTGGTTCAACAGCGATGCTCATAACCGGCTCTGGAACATGGATAGATTCCAACAAGATTGGGTTAGATTCATCACACAGTGTATCACCTGTAATTGTTTCTTTCATACCAACCAATGTGATAATGTCACCTGCTGATGCTTCTTTAATTTCTTCACGATTGTTAGAGTGCATCAACAACATACGACCAACGCGTTCACGTTTATCACGGTTAGCATTATAGATATAAGAACCGGACTGCAATTTACCAGAATAGATACGGATGAACATCAAGTTACCAACGAATGGATCGTTCGCAACCTTAAATGCCAATGCGCTGAATGGTTCTTTAACATCTGGCTTACGTTCGTCAGCTGTTTCACCATCCATCTTTGTACCTGCAATAGCTGGAACATCCAATGGGCTTGGCAAATAGTCAACAACAGCATCCAACAATGGCTGAACACCCTTGTTCTTAAATGCAGTACCGCACAAAACTGGGTTAAATGCCTGACCGATTGTACCCTTGCGGATTAACTTCTTAATGGTTGCTGTATCCGGAATATTGCCTTCCATATATGCTTCCATAATTTCGTCATCCAAAGTCACAACTTCTTCAATCAGTTTATCGTGCAATTCTTGTGCTTTTTCTTTCAATTCTTCTGGAATTTCAGTAATGATTGGTTCTTTACCCATATCATCTTCCCAAACAATTGCGCGCATTTCGATAACATCGACAACACCACGGAAGTCTGATTCTGCGCCAATTGGGAAATTAACAACCAATGGATTTGCACCCAAACGTTCACGGATCATATCAACACAGCGGAAGAAATTACCACCAATACGATCCATCTTGTTAATAAAGCAAATACGTGGAACTGCATAACGATCAGCCTGACGCCATACAGTTTCTGTCTGTGGCTGCACGCCGGATACAGATTCAAAAACTGCAACCGCACCGTCCAATACACGCAATGAACGTTCTACTTCCATTGTAAAGTCCACGTGCCCTGGGGTATCGATCAAGTTGATACGATGATCACGCCAGAAGCATGTTGTTGCAGCGGATGTAATTGTAATACCACGTTCCTGTTCCTGGGCCATCCAGTCCATGGTCGCGCCACCATCGTGCACTTCACCAATCTTGTATGTTTTACCCGTATAGAACAAGATACGTTCAGATGTTGTTGTTTTACCCGCATCAATATGGGCCATAATGCCGATATTGCGGTACATATGTAAAGGTGCGGTTTTCCCGACTGACATTGTATCTTTCCTTTGCCTTTGTATTTATTACCAGCGGAAGTGAGCAAATGCTTTGTTCGCTTCTGCCATCTTATGGGTGTCAATTTTCTTTTTGAATGCGCCACCCTGAGAGTTCAAGGCATCACGCAATTCGCCAAACAGTCTGTCCCCCATGCTGCGTTCACCACGTTTACGTGCGAAGCCAACCAACCAACGCAACGCCATTGTCTGCTGGCGTGCAGGTCTTACTTCGACAGGAACCTGGTATGTTGCACCACCAACGCGACGACCCTTTACTTCGACCGATGGCTTCAATGCATCAACTGCTTCCAAGAACATAGCCAATTCATCTTTACCGTCTTTGGCCAATGTCTTCAATTTATCCAATGCACCATATACAATGTTTTCAGCAACTTCTTTTTTGCCGTCCCACATAACAATATTGATACATTTTGCAACAACCAAATTACCATATTTGGAATCTGGCAAGATTTCACGTTTTGTTGCAGCTTTACGTCTTGACATTTTTCTTTTCCTTTTATCACTTCATCCGAGCTTTTCTCGAATTACTCACGCACATTACATACGTGTGGTTAACTTAATTATTTCTTTGTTTTGGCACCATACAAAGAACGACCCTGTTTACGCGCATCAACACCCTTGGTATCCAAGACACCACGGATAATATGATACTTAACACCAGGCAAGTCCTTTACACGACCACCACGAATCATAACAACACTGTGTTCCTGCAGGTTATGACCTTCACCTGGAATATAAGCTGTTACTTCGCGGCCGTTTGCCAGTTTTACACGGGCAACCTTACGCTGCGCCGAGTTAGGTTTTTTCGGTGTAGTCGTATAAACACGTGTGCAAACACCACGTTTCTGTGGGTTTTCCATCATGTCAGGCGCAGTACTTTTAACCACGACTTTTTTACGAGGCTTCCGAATCAGTTGGTTTACTGTTGGCATTCAAAATCTCTTTGTTTTTTTCTACCTATTTTACTCTGCACAAAACCCGCTTATCAGACTTATTTCAACGACTTACGCCGGATTATAAATCTGCAAACAAAAGCGGTTTTCATGTATTCATTGCTTTCCTTGTTTACACAGAAAGCGAACATACTATAACCACGCCCCCCCAAATTGTCAAGAAAATTTTGGGAATAAATCACAAGAAAATCGCTTGAAAATAGCGACATTCAAGGATTTTAGCCACACCTCTTCGAATGACAAAACAGTACATTTGTACACCAATCAAAACACAATCACTTTGACAAACAAAAAATCAACTTTGACAGTTCTTCCCTATAACAATCCACACAATAAAAAAACGCACACAGTGCGTTCTTTTATTCAAACATAAAGATTTTTAAAAATCTATACCGAACACAACCCCCATTTCGGCAGGCGAAGTTTCAAAACCATGCACCAAATCCTTAGAGACATAAAAACCGATATATTTCAATTCATCCAAGTTATAGTTCGCACCAACCTTTAATCTTAACTGCTCACCATCATAATATTCCTGATACAGGTCAAAATCAAACATCAATTCACCAACCCAGTTCCACCGGTCATTTACAACATACTGTCCCTGAACCCCAACCGTCATTGCCCAGGCGTCCCCATTTTTATAATCCACGTCATCATTTAAATAATCAACCTCTACCACTCCGGCAACTGTCCAACTTTCTGCCACACGACCAACACGTGCCCCCAGCGTCCAATTATACGCAATTGTTTCCAGATGCTGATGTGTATCATAAACCTGCATAACACGACCATAGACATCGGCCTGATTTCCATCATCGTTCGACAATGTCCAATCCGCCCCCAGTTCCAGATGATTCCACGACCATTTACCAAACTCTGGCTGATCAGAAGAATCATATGAACCAGCCGTCTGCATCATCAATGTAAAATCATCCGTTACCCCATATCCAAACTCATCTGCCATTACAAACTTATCAAACTTAGAATTCACCTGCATTGGCGTCCATACATTATAGAAACGTCCCTGTTCTGGACTATAAAACGGATTACCATTTATTACATTTGACGCATTTGCCGCCCCCGACAAACATACCAGCACACCAGATAAAAATACAACCCTGTTCATAAGAAACTCCTTTTGCATAACAATTTTAATGCAGACAGAACCACATATAAACAGGAACGATTACCCAGCCACCCAATTGACAAAATATATATTTCATGTTAGTTTACACCAGTAATAAAACAAAAGGACGAAACCATGTCATCAAATATAGATACACTATTTGGATTCAGCGATGTATGTACCGGATGCCGCAACCTGTGCACGATTGCCGTCACACGTCCAAAAAACACATATATTTATTTACCTGTAATAAATCATAAGATTGTTTATGATTACATTGCCCACTCACCAACAAATCACGATTTTTTGAAAACAGACTTTTTAGACTCAGATTCCCCGGATAACAATTACAACGAGTTTACCGAAACAACCTGTTTTTACCCAAGCGAAGCATTTGATATGGGAAAACAGATAACAAAAATATGCAGAAGATACAAAACACGATAAAAAAACACCCCCGAAATCCGGGGGTAAAAATAAAAGATAATAGCCTAGATACGGGATGGGGGCGACAACGCGGTGTACAGAAGTTACATGAGTTGTCGCCCCCGCCCGTAGATATGCCATTAGATTTTATTTTTTAGAAATCGATTCCAAATTTAACGCCAAAGCCAAATCCTTCATCCATTTCCCATTCACCATCTGCGACGTGTGACATTTCCTTGGTAATATATCCACCAATGAACTTTGTTTCATCAATATTATAGTTGGCACCAAACACAAAGTCCCACGATCCCAAATCTGAATCCCACATCGCTTCATCTATCCATGCAGTATATTCTGCACCGGCAACCACATTCCAAGATTCATTCAATACTAATTGCCCCTCTACGCCCAAACGCATCAAATGAATACCGTCGTCATTCCAGTTAAATGTTTCACTGTTCAAATAATCGAACATAACATGACCTGCGATTGTAAAACCTTCGCCTACATAACCGCCACGAACACCAACTGTCCAATCATACAATGTCACATCTTTATCCATAAAGGACATATGATCGCCCCATACCGGTGCCATAGAATACCCAGCCATCAAGTCTGCCTTCCACGCACCCTGATCCAACATGCGATAATTCAACCCAATCCCCAGTGTATTCCAGGACATCGCATCAAACCAATTCGCCTGCCCCACACTGGTTTCCATAACCACTGCCAATCTGTCTGTGATACCGTATGCAAACTCTTCGGTCAACTCAACTTCATCCACTGCCTTAGAGTGAGATTCCAACCCCGTAATACTATAAAAGCGACCTTCACCTGGGCGATACAATGGATTATTATCAATAATATTTGCCGCATGTGCACCTGAAACTGCCAAGAATGCCAACAAAGAAGTTAATGCTAATTTTTTCATATCATATCCTTTTGTTTTTTGTTTTGACCGAACTGTGTGATTTTATCCAGCCCCGACAATACCATTGTATCAGGTAAAAAATCCCACTAACAAGGCCAAAGATTTTTGTCCGAATTAACAAATTATGATATAATAACGCGCATGCACGAATCGTGCAGGCAAACAACAACCAACCAGAACGCCCTGCCCTGCAGGCTTTTATTTTATTTGTTATAATTTGTTATACTTTTTAATGATTATAAAAATTAATCCAGTGACGATTTTTTTCAACCCAAAGAAAAATATTTTTTTCAAAAAAACGCACCCATCAAAATTAGCACACAGTTAGCCTTACCCAAAGACGAATAATTACCCCGTACAAAATAAATTAGAATTGTTTAGATAAAAGTAAATTGGGCATCGCAGTGTACAGAAGTTACATGAGATGCCCAATTTGCTTTTAGATGAATAATTATAATTTATTTTTGTTTTTTAATTTTACGCCAGTTGGCATGATTCTTTTGATGTGTTTCATAATCACGCGAAAACTTGTGTCCACCATGACCATCCGCTACAAAGAACAAATAATTTGTGGTTGCCGGTTTCAGCACTGCACGAATCGCCCCCTGACCAACATTCGCAATCGGGGCCGGTGGCAAACCTTTGTTTTTATACGTATTATATGGGCTATCTATTTTCAAATGCCCACGCAACAATGCTTCGCCCTGCATATCCCCCAATCCATCAGTCAAAGCATAAACAACCGTTGGATCTGCCTGCAAACGCATACCACGATTCAAACGATTAAAATACACGCTGGCAACAATTGGCATTTCACGTGCACGTGGTGTTTCTTTTTGAACAATTGATGCCAAAGTTATAACTTCATTCCAATTCCGCAAAGGCTGTGGCAATCTGGCATTCGTTTTCTTCCACATATCTTCAATCGCCACCATTCTTTTACGTGCCAAATCCAAGACCGCCAAACGATTCGTTCCACGTGCCACAGTATAGGTATCTGGAAATATTTGACCATCATGCAAATTACATACAGGCGCATTATTACCAGATTGACATTCAACCGATCCAACCAAAGACGGCGATTGCATCAGCAATTTTTTTACCTGCTTTATAGTCAAACCTTCTGGAATAACAATTGTCGTTGATGCCACCTGACCTGTTGCAAACATATCGGCAATTCGCCAAATACTGGCCCCCACTGGAATATCATATTGACCACGTTGAATCTTGCCCCCCTGCAAACGAATCGCCATTTTAAAGATTTTTTCAGAATCTATTAATTTTTTTTCCATCAAACGATTCGCAACACCCGTTACACTATCACCTGCAACAACATCAAACACAGCCCCAGTTTTCACTGTTGAATTAACACCAAACATAAAAAATATAACACACCCTATGATTACAACAGGGGCGATAATCATTTGAATAATAATAGATGTCGGGAAAATCTTTTTTCGTCTAGCCATAGCCTATTAATTATTACAAACAATATTTTCATTTGCAAATCCCGAAATAAAAAAAGATATATTATCCTAAAAAAAAAACAACCCGCCAAATGGCGGATTGTTTATTGTTTGTCTTCCCCAAAGCCAATTGTATGTTTAATTGGCTCAACTATGGTTTCTTTGGCACTATCCAGCGTACGAATCAACGCACGACGAATTTTACCACTGATTGTCATTGGCAGCACATCAACAAACTCTATTATACGTGGACTCTTATAATGTGCTGTATTTGTCTTTACATGATTTTGCAATTGACGCACCAAGACATCTGTTGGTTGAAAATATTTATTTAAAACAATTGTTGCCTTTACCGCCTGACCACGTGATACGTCAGGCACCGCTGTAACTGCAACCTCACGCACAGCAGGATGTGTCAACAAAACCGATTCGACCTCAAATGGACTAACACGATATCCACTGGTTTTAATCAAGTCATCATTACGCCCCACAAACCAATAATAACCATCTGTATCAAAGTATGCCATATCACCTGTACGATAATACCCGTCACGATAAACAGATGCTGTCTGTTTATCATTCTTGTGATACCCCTGGAACATACCCAATGGTTTTGAATCTTTAACACAAACCGATATCTCGCCCACAGTATTCGCTTCATTTATGCAACGTCCACGTTCATCCAACAACTTGATATCCCAGCCTGCAGACGGCATACCCATAGACCCCGGCTTTGGTTCAATCCATTGATTATTGAATAACATTACACAGGTTTCAGTCTGCCCAAAACCCTCACGTAATTTTACACCCGTTCTATCCAAGAACTTCTCATAAACTTCTGGATTCAATGCTTCACCTGCAACATCTGCTTTGACCAGCGCAGACAAATCGTATTTTGCCATATTGGCCCCCAACATCATTTTATATGCCGTTGGCGGTGCACAAAATGACGTAACCTTATTTTCACTAATCGCAGTCAACAAATCACGTGCTGTAAACACACGACTAAAATCAAAAACAAAGACTGTTGCCCCCGCAATCCATTGGCCATACATCTTGCCCCAAGAACATTTTGCCCAGCCCGATTCGGATAATGTAAAGTGAATATCCCCATCTTCCAAACGTTGCCAAAATACCGCAGTATTTATATGCCCCAACGGATACGCAAAATTATGTGCAACCATTTTTGGCATGTCTGTCGTACCACTGGTAAAATACACAACCATAGTATCCGTATTTTCATTAGTCACACGTTCAAACTGTGTTAAACAATTTTCACACGCATGTTCAATTTCCGCACAATCAATTACCTGTACAGAATCCTGACCGATGGCCCGTTTAATCTCATCAACAATCACACCATCATCATATGCAATAACCGTTCTGGCACCTGATGCTTTTAATCTATATTTAATATCTTCGGCCTTTAACTGATTAGTTGACGGCACAGGAATCGCACACAATTTGTGCATTGCCATCATCAAAGGCCAATATTCCCATCTGCGACGCATAAACAGCAAAACCAAATCACCACGCCCAATACCACGCCCACGCAAAAAGTTCGCACATGCATTGGACATATCCGACAGCATTTTAAATGTAATTTCTTTTCTATCACCACTGTCATTAACCCAAATCAAGGCAACCTTGTCTGGTGATTCCTTGGCAATCTCGTCAACCACATCATATGCAAAATTAAAATTATCTGGAACAACTGGAACCGCATTTTCTTTGTAATCATCATAACTATCAAAAATACATTTTTTCAAAAACCGCTGAAGTATCATCTATCTTTCCTTTAGTATATACCTAAGAAATATGATACGAAACAGGACAAAATACAAGACCTATATGCAAAAAAATCTAGTTTGACAAAAACCGTACATTTGATAATATTGCCGAACACAAAAGGGAAAGAAATATGAGTATAGAACAAAAAGAAAAATGCAACGGCTGCAATTTACATTGCGAATACGGCTACTTTCGATATGGCAAGGCAGGACAATTCTACCCAACATTAAACGGTCAAATTATTGAAAATTATTGGGTATCCAGATGCGAACACAAGTTTATCAGACCAGAAGAAATCCGCACCGCGGAACAGGCAATTGCCATGGCACGCAAAATCGCATTGCATTGTAACCAACATTGCGACAAACAACGATAAACCAACAAAAGGACACATAATGTCATTCTCACAAAATCGCGGTTTAAACACACGTCTTTGTCAGGGATGCTTTCACAAATGCAAATACGGATATATAACCATAAATGGTAAAACATACCCAATGCTGGGCGAAACAGTTATAAAATCATACAAGGCCCAGGGCGATTATACTGTGTATGTCAGCACACCAAATGCGACCGAGGCACTAAAACTAGCGGTAGAAATATCCAAACTGTGCGATAAATACAAACAAAGATAAAAATCGCACAATTTACACACAAACGGAGTATAGCTCAGCCTGGTAGAGTGCTACGTTCGGGACGTAGAGGCCGTGGGTTCGAACCCCGCTACTCCGACCATAAAATTAAAATCGGCCTTGTGCCGGTTTTTGTTTTATGCATGGGGTACGGGGGCGACACCCCACATTGTGAAACAATGTCAGTTCGACAATGAGTAGATTTGACACGCAACGCACAGTCAAATCGTCACGAATGCCCCACAGGCATCAACGATGCCGAGGGAGCCCCAAGACGAAGACCATAAAATTAAAATCGGCCTTGTGCCGGTTTTTCTATTTTACAAATCACCCGAAACAAAAAAACTTGACACCATGTTTTTTTGTGATAGCCTGTGCCCCAATACAAAAAAAAATACTACGACAAAAAAGGATACAATATGTCATTCACACAGGAAAACAAAGTCAACACCACTAAATACTGCGAAGGCTGCGCGAAAAAATGTACCATCGGTTTTATCACAGACAAATCTGGTAAAACTTTATGGGACACATTACCTGCAATTAACAATGTCGCAATCCCCAGTTTTTATGCAACCGGCAATCGCATCATCGACTGTGGTAAAATTATTGACCAATACAAACTGATTCATGATATTGAACCTGAATACACCGCTATAAAATTAGCAAATCAGGCTTCAAAATTGTGTGATTTCTATCAAAAACAACGCTAAATTAAAACCGCCCAATCGGGCGGTTATTTCTTATATTTTCTTCAGTACGATACTCGCATTCGTACCACCAAATCCAAACGAATTACTTAACGCAACATCAACTTTGCGTTCCTTCGCCTTGTGCGGTACCAAATCAACATTACCAACCGCATCTTCTGGATCATCCAGGTTAATAGTTGGCGGAACAATACCATCACGAATAGACAAGGCACAGAATATCGCCTCTACCGCACCGGCCGCCCCCAACAAGTGACCTGTCATAGATTTAGTAGACGACATAGACACAGGTGCATCACCAAACAATGTTTGTACCGCTGCCAATTCACCAACGTCACCCAAGCCTGTAGATGTACCATGTGCATTAATATAATCAACGTCTGATGGATTCAACCCCGCATCCTTTAACGCAGATTTCATTGCACGCATACCGCCTTCGCCATTTGGTGCCGGCGCTGTAATATGATACGCATCAGCCGACATACCATAACCTGCAACCTCGGCATATATTTTTGCACCACGTGCAACCGCATGTTCATATTCTTCCAGAACCAACACACCTGCACCTTCGGCCATAATAAATCCATCACGATTTTTATCCCATGGACGTGATGCACGCATCGGTTCATCGTTACGTGTACTCAACGCACGCATTGCCGAAAAACCTGCCAGCGCAATACGACTGACCGCACCTTCTGTACCACCACAAATCATAATATCTGCATCACCATATTTAATTGTACGCATTGCTTCACCAATTGAATGCGCACCGGTTGCACACGCAGTCACAACAGAAATATTTGGTCCCTTGAACCCATATTTGATAGAGATATTACCTGCCGCCATATTGATAATCCCCTTTGGGATAAAGAAAGGACTAACACGACGTGGACCACCTTCGTGCAATTCAATACAGTTATCATAAATTGTATTAAATCCACCAATACCACTGCCGATTGATACACCAATACGTTCTTTATCGCCTTCGTAATTATCTAATCCTGCATCCTTAATTGCTTCATCTGCTGCAACAATGCCGTATGTAATAACTTTATCTAATTTGCGCTGTTCACGTGGATCAACAACCGCATCTGGATTATACTGACCAGGTTCTGTTCCAACGACTGGCAATCCTGCAATTTGTGATGCCAAATCTTCAACTTCGAATTCAGTAATTTTTTTTACCCCAGACTTTCCTGCCAAGATATTTTTCCATGCATGTTCAACACCCGTTCCAACTGGCGAAACGATTCCCATACCGGTAATAACAACCCTTCTCATGATATATTTTCCTTTATAGTATTTATACTAATAACTAACATACACCATATAATAAACAAATTTTAACACAAAACACAACAAAAAACCGCCAGCACACATATTGCACACTGACGGCATAGTAACTATACATCAAAACACAAATAATTAGTTTTTCTTGTGTTCGTCAATATATTTAACTGCATCACCTACTTTTTCCAACTTTGCAGCTGCATCATCTGGAATTGTGATATCGAATTCTTTTTCAACTTCCATAACGAATTCAACAACGTCCAAGCTATCTGCACCCAAATCGTTAACAAATGCTGCAGATTCTGTAACTTTTTCTTCTGGCACACCCAGTTTTTCAGCTACGATTTTTTTTACTTTTTCAAAAGTAGTCATTTTTTTTCCTTTGTTTTAGTTAAATTGTTTGGTCCTAACCATGACCATCATTACAACATAAACTATCATTTTATAACATACCTGTCAAGAGATTATAACAAACGCTAACAAACACTTGACAAAATCAAAAATCTATGCTTTGCATAAAAATATCATCCAACAAGGCATTAAAATTACCACGCAAATCTTCCTTGTCTGCCGCCCAGGCAACCTGACGCATTAAAAACTTATACACATCATCCATCGTTAAATTTGGAATACCTGCACTTTCCGTAACACGTCGCCATGCAGTACGTGGATCTGTCATATGCATTCCGCCACGTCCAGGAAAAACCCATTGTCCATCTTGTGGCAAATCCTGTAACAACACAATCGCCCTATCCGACAAAGGCCGACCATTCCACATATCATGGTTAAAGTCCAAATCTTCCCACGCCATCGAGAAAACTTTTGAACGTGGTGCAAATCCATATATCAACATCAAAAACGCACCACGCATTACAATATCATCCATCGTATCAATAATATTAAACAGCCTTTGCAACCCTGCCCTATTCAGTGGACGCACACGCCTATTTTGCTTAACCTTATCCAACCCCAAAACAGGATTTACCTTGGCATAGCCCATTTCAATCGCATAGTTAAAAATACTTTGCAACAACTCTTGCATACGTCCCGCTATTGCACGACCAGCAATCGCATCAATACATACCCGAACATCTTGTTCTGTAATTTCACAAACTCTTTTATCAAACAGGCCTGACAAGTGTCTTTTAATTGCCCGCACCAATTTCACATAAGAATCTTCACCACGTCGTACTTTATTTTCCAAATACAAATCCAAAAATTGCTTAAAAGAAATTTTTTTACGGCGCACCGGTGTTTTCTTCATCGCATTATCTAAAATCCCCGGAACGGCCAATCGTGCATCTTCTATATCCATATCAGGATATGCACCAATCAATATTCTTTTATCTTTTCCACGTACACGTTTACGAACAAAGAAAGTCTTAACGCCACGACTGGTCACATACATACGCAAACGTGGCTCTGAAATATCCTGCACCACATCGAATCCCTTGGCCGGTGCCGGCAGGTTATCCAGAATATACGGATTAAAATAAAACTGGTGCGCCATTTTGGCCCCCTTTTGTTTTTTTATTACGAAACCTTTAGCGCGTTAATAAATGCAGACTGTGGTATTTCTACATTACCAAACGAACGCAAACGTTTTTTACCCTCTTTCTGTTTTTCCAGCAACTTACGCTTACGTGTAATATCACCACCATAACACTTTGCGGTCACGTCTTTACGATACGCAGCAATCGTCTCTCTTGCAATAATCTTGCCACCAATTGCGGCCTGCAGCGGAATCTTGAACTGATGACGTGGAATTAGGTCTTTTAATTTTTCTACAATCTGGCGGCCACGTTTTTCTGCAAAAGAACGATGACACATAAAAGACAAAGGCTCTACATTTTCTTCGTTAACCAAAATATTTACCTTAACCAAATCTGATGGCTGATAGCCGAACACGACATAGTCAAAAGATGCATACCCTGATGAAATAGACTTTACCCTGTCATAAAAGTCAAATACAATTTCTGCCAACGGCAATTGGTACACCAACACCGCACGATTTCCAACATAAGAAATATTTTCCTGAATACCGCGTCTTTCTGCACACAGCGACATAATCCCACCCATATATTTATCAGGCATCATAATTGTCGCACGCACCCAAGGCTCTTCAATTGACGCGATTCGTGTTGGCTCTGGCATATCGGCTGGATTTTCCAAGTCAATCACTTCACCAGTTCGCAAATGAATTTTATACAACACGCTTGGCACAGTGTTAATCAGGTTCAAATTAAATTCACGGGCCAACCTTTCGCTAATAATTTCCATATGCAGCAGCCCCAAGAACCCACATCTTAACCCAAACCCCAGCGCAGATGACTTTTCCACTGTGAACATAAATGACGCATCATTTAACGCCAACTTTTCTGCACTTTCACGGAACGTTGGATAATCATCGGCCTCTACCGGAAAGAACGAAGAAAACACCACCGGCACAGATGGCTTAAAGCCAGGCAATACTTGTGGATTTTCTGTACGTGCATCAACAATAGTATCCCCAACCTTGCAATCATGAATTGTTTTCATACCTGTGATAATAAATCCAATCTCGCCCGTATTCAGTTTATCCACATTCACCATTTTTGGTGTAAAGTAACCAATTTTATCAATTACATATTCTGCACCTGTGGCGACAAACTTAATCTTTTGACCACGACTTAACGCACCATCAACAACACGCACCAAAATAACCACACCCAAATAAGAATCATACCACGAATCCACCAACAACGCACGTGTTGACGCATTTTCATCACCATGTGGGGCGGGCAATTTATTAACAATTTCTTCCAATAATTCTGGCACACCGTCACCGGTCTTACCCGATACAGCCAAGGCATCATTTGCATCCAAACCGATAACATCAGCAATCTGTTCACGTGCCGCCTGCACATCACTGGATGGCAAGTCAATTTTATTCAGCACCGGCAACATTTCCAAATCATTATCCAATGCCAAGTATGCATTTGCCAATGTCTGTGCCTGCACCCCTTGGGTTGCATCAACCAACACCAACGCCCCCTCACACGCGGCCAACGAACGCGACACTTCGTACGAAAAGTCCACATGCCCCGGCGTATCCATCAAGTTTAATTGATATACTTCACCATTTTTAGCAGTATAATTCAAACGCACTGTCTGTGCCTTGATTGTAATTCCACGTTCACGTTCAATATCCATTGAATCCAAGACCTGCGCCTTCATTTCACGCGACTGCAAACCACCTGTAAACTCAATCAAACGATCAGACAACGTTGATTTACCATGATCAATATGTGCAACAATTGAAAAATTACGAATATTAGACTGCTTCATTAAACAACACCTATTGTACTATGCGGCAATGATATACCAGTATTAACGACTTTTCAAGTTGTAATTCTGCCAATACCTCAAAAAAGCATCCCTGTTTTGCAATTCAACTGGAATATGTGCTTGTCGCAGCGCAACAAACATTTTCAACATTTTTTCCAAATAAAAAACGCTACTAAGCCCCATATTCGCCAATTCCAAATAAAAACCATCCTTTTGTCGCCGTACATACAGGCAAATATACGGATAAATTTCAAACGGATGACCGCCATTATAGGCATGTTCATCATACCATTTTTGGAAATCCTTGGGGCAATCCGGCTTTTCAATAGTTCCAAAATTATCAATCGCATCACCGGCCCAATTTACAGTGTATTTATTATACGCCAAAACATCATCGGACAAAAAAATATCAGGATTTAACTTATATCGTTGTGCCTTGCAATACATTTGTTTTCGCATTTTTGTCACATACGTAACATCATGCCGCAGAACACTACTATCAAATCCCGACAACGCATACTTGACCGCCTTGAAATAATAATTCCTTGTCAAACCATAAATTGGTTGACCTGAAATTTTCAATTCGCCCCGCAAAACATCTAAATCGCTTTTAGAAAAATTATACAATTGCTTCATTTACAATTTGCTTAACAATTCATCAATACGTGCGGCACGTTCCAACGTATCATCATAGGCAAACTTGATATCCGGCACATATTTTTGATTCATGCGTGCCGCCAGTTCGAATCGCACTGTACGTGTAATAGAATCCAATCGTGACTGAACTGCCTTAATATCTTCGTTACGTGTATAAAAGAACAAACGCACAAATTGCAGTCCCCCATGTGAATCCGCCCCAACCAGTGACACGCCTGCAATCAAGGCATCATCACTGTAATTATCACGCAGTATTTCTGCGACCAGTGTCTGAACCTTTGACGCCACACGTTCACCACGATTTGAATTAAATTGTTTTTTTGCCATGCGTAATATCTTTGTTTATGTTATTATAGTAAAATAAAAGATAAAAAATTACAATCAAGTAATTTTTTGAACGACACAGGGGCGACAAATGAAGTTTTCAGAATACATTTTGCACAAGGCCGAATCACGTGCCTATTCATGGATTGTATTTTTACTGACCATATGCGAATCGATATTTTTATTTATCCCACCAGAAGTTTTTATGACCCCACCAATCATCGCAAACAAGAAACGTGCCATACCAATCACCGTTGCGGCATCATTGGGTTCAATTGTTGGTGGTGCATTGGCATACATGATTGGCATGTGGCTGTACGATTCTGTCGGCATATGGCTTATTGAAACATTTTCCAGTCCCGAACTTATCGAAACAACAATTAAACCAATGTTCAGCAAATATGGCATAATGATAATCGTCTTAACCGCTGTCACCCCGATACCATATAAACTGTTGGCAATTTGGCTGGGATTTATCGGCTATCCAATTTGGATATTTTTGGCATTGTCGGCCATATTCCGCACAGGCCGCTTTGCGATTGTTGGTACATTACTGTATTTCTTCCAGGAACGCGCCAACGCAATTGTAAACAAATACTTCTGGCCATTAACAATCGGTGCAATAATTGCCGCCGGCCTTGGCATATGCCTAATCAGTTTGTTTTAAATAATATCAGTATATATATAATATATTATATAAAACTTGTCATCCTGGGGCTTGCCCCCAGGATCCAGGTGTAAACAACTAAAAAAATACGCAACGTCCAACACACAATCACAAAAATAAAGCACTCTGTCATCCTGGGGCCGGCCCCCAAGATCCAGGTGTAGGCAAATAAAGAAACACTTTCACACACACCCACATTTACAAAAAAAGAACCATGTCACTCTGGGGCCTGACCTTCACCACCATTGTCATCCCTGGGCTTGACTCTCGCAACCAGGTCATGTATTTATTTTAGAAAACTAGAACATTGTCATCCTGGGGCTTGACCCCAGGATCCAGGTGTAAACAACTAAAAAATACGCAACGTCCAACACACAATCACAAAAATAAAGCACTCTGTCATCCTGGGGCTTGACCCCAGGACCCAGGTGTTAGCAAATAAAGAAACACTTTCACACACACCCACATTTACAAAAAAAGAACCATGTCACTCTGGGGCCTGCCCTTCACCACCATTGTCATCCCTGGGCTTGACTCTCGCATCAAGGTACCTCCCCATTTGCACTACCCAGATTCCAGTGGCTACTACCCGAATAACAACAATAAATAAACAAAATAAAAAATCCCCCAAACGGGGGATTTCAAACTTATTCAACCCAAATTGCAGCCCAAGATTTTGTATTGGCACTTCCCTGCGCTCCAGATGGAATCCAACCAGGAACAACCTTTTTCAATTGACCATTGTCCATATAAACTGCTTCTTTTTCACTTCCAACCGTCCCGCCATTATTAGAGAACTTATTCCAAGCAGCTTCTGCTGCACTTGCAGAACCCGCTGCAGCTGTCGCTTTCTGTGAAGCAGTCGTTGCATGACCAGATGCCGTAGACGCAGAACCAGCCGCCGCCTCTGCACTTTCTGCAGCAGCAGACGCACTATCAGATGCAGCTGATGCACTATCCGCAGCAGCAGTTGCTTTAGATGACGCTGTGCTTGCAGATGATGCTGCATTTGTTTCAGATGTCTTAGCAGCTGTTGCACTATTCGATGCAGCCGTCGCTTTTTCTGATGCTGTTGTCGCAGAACCCGCTGCAGCTGTTGCAGAGTTTGACGCCGCAGTTGCCTTACTCGAAGCTGTACTCGCAGATGTAGCAGCATTTGTTTCAGATGTTTTTGCAGCTGTTGCTGACTTACCTGCATTTGTTTCAGATGTAGCCGCAGCTGATGCACTATTCGATGCAGCCGTCGCTTTTTCTGATGCTGTTGTCGCAGAACCCGCTGCAGCTGTCGCAGAGTTTGCTGCCGCTGTGGCTGAAGCCGCCGCACTATCTACAGCAGTAATCGCCGCAGCCTTTGCTTCATCAGCAATACTCTTCGCTTCTGTCGCCGTCTGACTTGCCGTATTAGAAGTCGATACCGCCGCCTCCGCCTTTGACAAAGCATCCGCAACAACACCCTCTGCACGTGTGGCACTTTGTTTCGCCTCATTTGCACTGGCTGCTGCTGCCAATGCAGACGCACCAGATGCAGCGGCATGTGCCTCGGCCGCCTGGGCGGCACTGCCGGCAGAGTTTACCATACGATTAACATAGGTTACACCTGCGATACCCGAATTCTTACCATCCGAATTACTGGTTGGATTCAAAGCTTTATAAACCTCATGAACCGTTGCAACCGTCTCACCGTCAGTTGGTGCATTTGCCCATGCAGAACAAACAGTCATCATCGCAACAAAAGATACCGCAAAAACAATCTTATTTTTTATCATACATCCCACCCAGTTTTATCATTCCCCATATCGTTTTTTTATTATACAAAATAACACAAAAACAACACAAGAACAAAATGACACATATTATAAAAACTAGAAATTAATTTTTATAATACGGCCAGATTTTTTTCAAGTATTGGGGTGATGGCACACCACCACCCCAAACAATCATCCACAGGAAATTAATATTTGACCTCTTCCCACTGGATTACACCATTCTTCAAAACCAAAGAATGTGTACCTGTCGTTGAATAGCCAGTCGCTTTAGTCAAATCTGTCCATGCACCACCAGCGGCACCAATGCTCATAGCAGTTGATTTATCTTGCTTTGTGTTTGTCAAAGTCGTATCAGCTGCTTTATACGCTGTTTCCATATCTGCAATTGCTTTATCGTTTGTTTGCTTATATGCATTCAAAGCTTCACTTGCACCAGTTGATGCAGCAGTCTTGGCCTCTTCAATCAAGCCAACAACTGTTTTGCCTTGGGCAACAGTA
>JAZTWM010000014.1:0-50118 GCA_045635825.1 Candidatus Enterousia sp.
GCTCCGCAGCCTTCGGGCAAGCCCTGTTTTATAGCAAACGGCTCCCCGACCAAAGTCGGGGGATTTTAACGACAAATGCCGCGTCTGCGGGCCACCACAGCCCCGAACCCAATTCCCATTGGATTCAAGGAAAGTGTACCGTGAGAAACAAATTAAATCAAGTTGAATGTTAATAGCTTGATTTTAGAACATTATATTATATATACTTACTCAATAAGAATCGTTTTTTGGGAGATTATATGAGCTGCTATGAAATAGATATTGATACTATTAAGAATTTAAATGACGTGGAACTGACTAGGCTCACAAAACAGCTGTTGTTTGCAGAGGGGTTCAAGCCTTGGGATTTTGAGGTCTGTTCTAACGAAAACGTTAGAGATGGGGGAATAGATGCCATTTTACATGGTAAAATAAAAACTGTACTAGATAAATTTATTCCGTCAACTCAAACAATTTTTCAATTAAAGGCGACGAGTATGTCGCCGGCCAAGTGTGCTGAGGAAATAGCTAGTCCTGCCCATACAGCATTGTGCAAAAAATTGTTAGCAGACTACGATTTTGTTATTATTTCGACAAAAGATCATATTCCATCACAACTTAAAGAAGCACGTCTAAAAGCAATGCAAGATGAGCTAGATAATATTGGCGCTACTAACACAACCCCAGTGTTTCTAGATGCGGAAGATATGCAAAATTGGGTTAACTTGCATCAGGATATAATCTTCGATTTAAAGCCAGATTTGAGAGAGATGTGGATTAAAGTTGGTGCCGAATCTCTTGATGAGTGGAATGCTAGGGATGCCATAAATCAGTTTCAATTAGATGATAGGCTAAATTCTTTTGTTGAAGAGATAAAAGCTCGTATATTACAAAATCCAGTATCTAATATTAGTGGGTTGGCAGGAATAGGAAAAACGCGCACAGTTTTGGAAGCGTGTAATCGTATGTCCAAAGAAGATAAGAGAAGAATAATTTATGTGCCTAAATGCGAACTAATTTTTTTAATACCGTTTCTGAGAACATTAGATCAAAATAAACCGTTTATATTAATTATTGATGAATGTGACAAAGATGAGTTGCAAGCGATTAAACGAATTATTTCTGGTGGCCAAATTACTTTAGTTACAATAGATTATGATTCATATGATGATTCTGAAGAACTAAAGTTTAATAAGTTATCTAATGAAGTTGTTGCTGCTATCGTTAAGCAGATTGCTCCAGATCTTGAAGAGCATATGCGGGCGGCAGTAGTCAAGGTCGCAGATGGTTTTCCTCGCTTCGCGATACATATTGCGCGAGAAATTAAAGAGGCTATGTCAAGGGGCGAAACTGTAAAGTTAGGGCGTTTTAAGGATACTGACATATATAAATTGCTTTTGAGAGATCGTACGGGTGAATGTGAACCAGATACAATAAAGATTCTTAGGGTTTTGTCTTTATTCACTAAAATAGGCTGTATGCCAGGAATGGTGTCTGCTGGACGTAGGTATAGCGGTATGGGGTTGGCAGATCCAAATGAGATAGACAAGATAATCGAGGTATTCGAACTTGATAAAAATAAAGTTTTTGAAGTTTACAACGAATTTAGTGAACGCAAAATAATACAACAAAAAGGATTTTCTATTTCTGTGCAACCGTTTCCATTAGCTATTTATTTAGCAAGAGAGTGGAATGACAAAACACATCCAGATATGGTCAATAGATATTACAAAGAGTTGCCTTTTGCCTTGCAAGAGCGTTTCATGAAAAAAATAAAATTTTTAGATAATGTCAGAGAATTTGTAAAATATTTCATCGGAGACAAGACTTCCCCTTTTTCTAATGCCGAATTGCTTAATTCGCCAAGTAATGAGTTATTCGGCCAACTAGCTGAAATTGCACCAGACTTGGCAATGAACTCATTAGAGTATGCCTTTGAAGGGTGGACAGATGATGATATGAAGGATAAGATCTCTGAACATCGTAGACGCATAGTGTGGACATTAGAAAAAATAATGTTTCATAGGGATTTGTATGAAAGGGCAGCCGCACTTTTGTTCAGATTAGCAAAAGGAGAAAATGAGAGCATTGGAAATAATGCAACAGGTGTGTTGGTTCAAACAATGCAAGTTTTTCTTGCCCCGACAGAGGCCTCTTTGGAGCAACGCATCAATTGGCTACGATCTTTGATTCCAGAATTCAAGCAGGGAAAAAATATAATCTTAAAAATGATAGACAAAGGCCTGGATAACAGTGGGCATTATAGCTGTATGGCTGGAGCGGAATCTCAAGGGGCACGAACTCTAACATATTATAAACCAAAAACATGGTCTGAAGTAGGAACGTATTTTGACGCCTTGGGAAATATATTGCTAGAGATAAACAATACTGCCGACGATGAGCTAAAAAAAGATTTGCTGAAGATCATAGGTAACAAAACAAATCCTCTATTGATGAATGGATTGTTTGAAAAATATGAACCATTAGTCTCATCTCTATTGGAAAAATTTCCGGATTATATCCCAACTTTTATAGCAAATTCACGTTTTAACACTGACAAGGGTTTTGAAAAACTAATAGAGTATAGAGACAGGCTTCTGGCGAAAGCTGATAGAGACCTAGAATCATTGTTTGAGCTTTATATAGTCCCATCAGAATGGGATGTTGCGTATTTTATGGAAACAGAAGACAAGCTAGATTTTAAACATGCGCATTCTTTGATGAAGCAGAAATCGGAAGAAATTGCAGACGCATACTTGGCTAATCCAGAACATTTATATGATTCATTGCCGTTTTTCATAAGTAAAAATGCTGGAAATATTAATGATTTTGCATCCAGAATAGGCTCTTGTATAACGGATTATAAAGAGTTTGTAAATCGTTTGATGGCGTTACATATGGCGATGGATAATGATAATTATTCATTGCTCGCTGTCGCTATGCACGAAATATGGAAACGAGATCCTTCTTATATAGACGGTATCCTAACGAGGATTCTTGGAGATGAAAGATGGATAGCTAAAAATGGAATTATTAGGCTTATTTGGGTCGTTCATGGTGGGTTCTTGGATCCTGATGTAGATAGTATATTAGACTTGATAGCACAGAAAAAAATTTCACTGTTACAATTACAAATTGGTGGTCTTAGTATCAATCTTAGAAAATCTGTTGATTTAGAACGTGTTATAAGTTTCTTGTGGGGGGTATACTATACATTCGGAACAGATTCTTGTCGTTTTATTGTAGAAACACTGGACTATTATCAGCATAGCGGTAATGTATTGTCAGAAGATTGTAAAAAAGTGGTATTTGATATCTTAGCAAAAACAGAAAATATACTATTTATTTTTAAAGAACCTATGAGTGGGCATCATGTAAGTAACATTATTCATAAAATAGACTGGAACCCAGAAGAGGCGTTAACTATTTTTGATGCGTTTAAAACGGCAGCCGCATCAGACACTTATCGTGGATTGCAATACAATAATTATGCTTCAGAAATAATAAAAAATTTAATTGAAAAACATCCTACGGTAATGTTGCCGCATGTTTTAAACGCTATGGCTCAAGAAGATAGTATTTGGTTGTCTGGATGGATGGGATTATTGGGAGATGGATTTAATGGTAAATATGGAGCGTCGCCATATGTGTTTTCGATGCATTTAGATCAACAGATTCCGGAATATTTACAATCAGTTGATAAAAACATGCAAAAAAATATCAGGAATTGTATCATGGAAATAGTGAGCCTATTAAACAATTCATGCGAACAAGTAGATTGGAGTCCAATAATAAAGTATTTCATAGATACAGCAGAAACAAAGGATGAATTGAATATAATTAGTAGCCGTATAAATAATTATACTTGGTGGGGAAATACTTCTGATTATTATAGACAGTATGTTCCGTTGTTTCAGAATTTACATGAGCATCCCAATCCACTAGTTCGTATGTGGGCAAAGGATTCGCTGGACTGGCTGAACGAATGCATCAAACAAGAAGTAGCAAAAGAAGAAGAGTTGGGCTATTAAGTGCTAAAATTATTCATTTATAAATGTACAATCTCAATGCATGGGAATTGTTCTGCGATATATTCAGCAGCTAGGCGGCGGTGGCATTGTGTCGCGGATTTTTCGGTGCAAAGCAGGCATATGCGGTCAAGAGAGTTCAAGGCAAGTCCCGCAGTTGGGTTGCGGGTGGTCAATAATTCCCTGTATATACGTTCATAATCAGGCCAGGTGATGCAACCGTCTTTGTATCCTGCCAAAATGCCCGTCGTTGGGGCAAATTCAGGATGATATTCGTATCGTGAACCAAGTGTTGCGGCCAAATTTGTGCCACTATAAAACGGAACAAAGCGGCTGGTGCGCCAAAGCCGAATATCCCAAACACAGTTTATCTTGGCTGCATTCAGGATATCCAAAAAATCATCGGGCTTTTTGCCACTAAAACCAATCGTAAAAATCTTTGTCATATCAGTATAAAAATAACCCGTTTAACATTAAATAGCAATGATTTTCCTGCATCAGGAATTTGCGTGCCAACCCTATACGACAATGAGCATACTGACTGGCGGCAATGGCATTATTCAGATTTTTGACATCTTTATCTTTTTCAAATATATCACGCAAGTATTTGCAACTGACCTTTAATTCATATAATTGTTTAGAATAGTCAGTAATGCGGGCGCGTAGCTTGCCATCTTCCGTAAAGAATTCAATGTTGTGTGCCGGAATCAATATGGCACCCAACGAAGGACATTTGGTTTTCTGTGGTACATAAGCATTTTCTTTGACATGATGATGGAATATACTTTGTATGTCTTTTGATATGCTGCTTTTTAGTGCGTTTGCCAACTCTTTTCCTGGTTCAAATTCTTGCAAAATCTCTATAGATTTAATATCTATGTTGACATCTTCGGTTCGGTGTGGGTAATCTCGTGGTTCTTTAAATTCTTCATTGTCGACCAATATTTCACAATATCTGGTCGGAATCTGATTAGCGTTCCAATAACCGCCGTCTATCATCAGACGTTTCATGCGTTTTTCATATGTATCAAAACCTGCAATACAGAATTTTTCTTTCATACATGTTATGTCAGAAATGATGATGTGTGACTTTTTCATAATTATTCCTTTTTTTTGTAATAAAAAAAGCCCCACCGATATCAGGTAGGGCAAATAAAAAAGGCGATAAAATCGCCTGCTTAACTTAAGTCGTATTATACCAAAAATTAGTTAGAAAATCAACAAAAATATAGAGTTTTTTTAGTAAATTCCCTGTTATTTGTTTAGGGAATTTTTTACGGGAAGCGGATAATATGCGACTTGGGCGTGGCGCAAAATTGGTTTTGGGGGTAAAAATAGCGAATTTTCCCTGTAATTTCCCTGATGTTGTATGCAAAAGACCGTAGAAATATCGTACTCCGCCAGAAAAATGAAAAGCCCCTTTTGGGGCGTTTTATTTTTCTGTTGCGAAGGTTGGACAAGAACCCCCGATCAAGCAACAACGTTGCGTGGGGTTCGAGCCGCAGGCGAAAGGGGCCCATGAAGTGTAAACGCACATGGGAAATTACAATCCCTCACCATCCACCAGAAAAATGAAAAGCCCCTTTTGGGGCGTTTTTTATACCTTGTAAATGATTTTTTTATATTGACAAAAGAAAAATTATCGCTATATTGTATATACAAACTTTGGTTCCCTGGAAACGGGGCGGGCTGTCACCCCTGGTGAATTTGGTGGCAAGTCGGGGCAGGCCATAAATATCTACAGGCTTGTCTGAATGTACATCGCAATTTTTTCTTGCTTTGCGGTGAACCAATCAAAACAAAAACAATATAAAACACAGTAATACGCATTTTTGCGTATTCGTTTGATTGCAAAGGGGGTTAAAATGAGTTTTACATTCAAATACAAGGTTCCATTTATGATTGCGGGCATGTCATTGCTGACGCATTCGACAAATGTTTCTGGTCACACAGGCCCAAGCATAAGCGGTGATGCAGTATCAAAGGTTATTGAAATGAATGATTCTGTCAGTATTGTTGATATGAAACAGCCGCCGGTTGAAATAATTGAATTTCATGCAACTGCACCAATGTATGCATCATCACATCGGTATGATGTTGTTTATCATCTGGCCAATGGTGATGAAATTATTCGTCGTGGTGGCACACGTGCATGGCGTAACAATAATCCTGGCTGTATTCGTCCTGGTTCAATTGCAGATGCACATGGGGCAATTGGTTCTGCTGGTGGATTCGCTGTATTCCCAGATGAACAAAGTGGTATGGCCGCTATTGCGGGGCTGTTATTGTCTGATAAATATCGTAACAAGACAATTGGTGCCGCATTATATTCTTATGCACCACCATTTGAAAACGATACCATTGGCTATCAAAATTATGTTCGCAAATTAACAGGATTGTCAACAGATATGCGTATTAGTGATTTGACACCAGAACAATTGCACAAGTTGGTCATGGCCATTCGCAAAATCGAGGGCTGGAACATCGGGACCGAGATTAGTGTTGTTCGTGATACCATCGCGAACAAGGTTATGTCCCAGACACAGCATACTATATAGGTTCGGAAACGCACAGAAACCTGTGCGTTTTTTTACTGGTTTGCAAACCCAATTTTCAATGTTCTTTTTACGTTTTTAACCAACATTTCTGCACGCAACATATCAATCAGTTCTGTAACGGACTTTACCCCTAATATATCAGCCTTGTTTTTGACAACAACAAAATCCCCAGGGGTCAAGTGTGTCAGTTCCCGCATGTCTGAATTAGATATGTCCATATCAAAGAACTTATTAAATGCGATTTGTACCTGTGATTGCGTCATAAAATCATATTTTATTTTGAACAAGAAACGTCTCAGTGATGCAGGGTCCAGGTCTGCCATCAGGTTAGTTGTACACACAAAGGGTATTGTTGCACTTTCCATTTGTGTCAGCATTTCGTTTACAGATGATACTTCCCAGCCCGCATTTGCACGTGTTCTGTCACGCAGAAAACTGTCTGCTTCATCAAATATCAGCATGGCATTTTCTTCGTGTGCTTGACGAAACGCACGTGCGATATTCTTTTCTGTTTCCCCAACGTACATGCCTTTCAGGTCGCTGGCACGTTTCAAGATAAACTTGATACCCATTTGCTCTGCCAGATGTCGCGCAAATGCAGATTTTCCTGTCCCACTTGCACCATACAGGCACAGTGAAAAGTTTTTGCGACCCGTTCCAACAATTTGTTCTGTCAAACGTGCCATGTCAACATCCGTATTCAGTAATGCTGTATCAAAGGTCACATTGATATTGTTGGTTGTGTTCTGTGGTTTTTTGCCCGTTAATACCACGCACATAGAATCAATTGTCTGTGCGATGGCACCTGATATCCCTGTCAATTTTTCTGCACGAACAGCTGTATCTATAATCCCCGGGGCGACATCATATTTCTTGGCGTATTCTTGCATCTGTTCTGGTGACAGTTTCAGTTTTTGCATTTTACAAATATTTTTCCATATTTGTAATTTCATGTTTTCGTTGGGTTTTGGTAACTCCATACAATATGAAAATCTACGCAAATACGCCTGATCCATACATTTAATATTATTTGTAACCCAAATCACCGGTCTAACGTTTTGTTCCAGTATTTGATTCAGCATTAATTTAGATGTTGCGTCTGTTGAATATTCATTATATCTAAAAACATCTTCTGCTTCGTCCAATAAAATTACAGACTGATTGTCGTTATACAAGATTCTTTGTGCGTGCATCAAATAAGACAGGGCGACATTTTTATCTTGTCGTGTTTTGTTTGAAGTCTGCAGACTGTATAAATCATATCCCAGATTGCCGACAATCTGTTTTGCCATTTCTGTTCTTCCGGTACCTGTTGGGCCGTATATTAAAATATTCATTCCACAAGTATTATTTTTGACAGCATTATCCACCAATGCACAGATATAGTCATATCCAGATTGCACATGATCAAAGTTCAGATTCTTGTTTCCTGTGCGTTTGTCACCCAACAAACAGGTCTTCATTTTATTTGCATCTTTAATGTGCATATTAACGGCACGTCGTATCAGTTTATGTAAAAACAATTCGCCATCTGTATCCAATACTAAAATCCCCGAATGTATCAGCACATTGTTTTCGGCCAAGGCTCGTGAAACCTTGTTTTCGCTTAATCCGCAAATCATCGAAATGACATCTATATCGGTTACGTTTATCCGACACGAGAAACGTCCAGAATCCAGTAATTCTGAAACCAATGCCCGTAACATTGGATAACGCCCCACACAAACAAAGAATTGTAAAATTGCACGTTCTGTATCATTCAGGTTAAACAAGTCAACCAAACAATCAACACTTTGGTCCATCCCACGTTCCGAAATATTTTGAACAGGCTTTTTTTGTAACGCCTGACGCAATGTTTCTATATTTCTAACCTTGGGGCCGGATTCTGCGTCTGGCATTATTTTGTGTCTTTTGCCTGTGCCCCATGCGATCGAAAACGTTGCCCCAAACAGTTCGTTGGATGTGTTGTCGATAAAGTCCAGAACGGCATCGGTCTCTCTTGGTGCCAGTGTTTGCTGGACCAGATTATTCAAATAAAAAGTAATCACGCTTTTTTTATTCATGTTTGCCACCATGTGTTGGGTTCGTATATAATATAGAAATCGTTCTTGACAGATTTGGTCCATGTGGTATTCTGAACATAATAAATAATTTTTTTTGGGGGGTAATATGTCAGAAGAAAGTCGTGAAAATTATCGTAATTTTCGTGAAATGATGCTGGTTATGAATGGTATGCGTACCACAGGATTAACCAATGCGGAAATTTCTGAAATCGCCGCCGGCAGCAAGTACAAGGCCAATAACCCTGGGGCCAAGTCTTCGGACAGAACGGCCAGACGTATTGTGAATTCAATTTTGTCATGGTATGGCCCACGTCATTGCTATAAAGACAAGAAGGGTAAATGGCATTTGGTCGCCACAGATGTCCCTGAATATCTAGATCTTGAAGAATTGCAGGCATTAAATATTGCGATACAAAAATTAGATAAAAACCAGGATTTGGTTGGTCCCCTGACAGAATTAAATACAAAACTGACATCACGCTTTGAAAGTAATGTTCGGCATCGTACTGCCGGTGACAAACATGCGTATGTTGCGGAAACTGTATCCGCAGAATACAAACGCAACGCAATCTTTGCGTTTATTGGGCCACGTGCACATATCGCCAGTAATCACCAGGTTCGCAATCTAATTGAAGATGCGATTTCTATGACCAAGGTTATCAGTTTTCAATATACAAACAGCAGGGGCATCGCCAAGGCACATATTGTTCATCCTGTGGGTATTATGATTGGTCCGTCTAATATTTATTTGGTTTCATACGAAGTGTTTGCCGATGGCAGCACCAGTCCAGAGCCGATAAAATATATTCTAGAAAATATAAGTGATGCACAGTTTACCGGTGAACGCTTCAAAAGGTATTCCAATTTTAATATCGAAGAATATGCATCCCAGTTTTTTGGTATCTTCAGCGACACTAGTGTGTACGATGTTGAATGGCGTGCCGCACCAAATGTTGCGGATGCGGTAAAACGTTTTACGTTTCATCCAACACAAACCATGATCGATAATCCAGATGGCAGTGTCACAATACGATTCCACGCAGGCGGTCTACGTGCCATGGCAACATATCTGTTCCAATGGGCCGGTGACGTTGTGCCAATTGCACCTGCCGAATTGGTTGAAGAATACAGGTTATTGTTGTCCAAGTGTTTGGAAACGATATCATAAAAAAAGCCCCGAATGAACATTCGGGACTTTTTTATTTGTTCTGTCTAATCGTCATCGGTTGAGTTTTCAACATCAATGATATTTTGCTTTTCTTCCTTAACCTGGGCAAATGCTTTAATCATTGTGGGATTGCCCCTGGTTAATTTTTTTATGGTCAGTTTTTGTGCCTTGTCATTTGCCAATCTTAAACTGTTTTCAGAACCCAACAGGCTTTCTTTGACCTTTAATAATTGTTCGATAGATTTGTCGATTGATGTAATGGCGGCTTGGAACTTCTTGCTGGCTTGCATATAGTTCTGTCCAAATTTTTCCTTAAAGTTATTCATTTCATCTTCAAATCTGGACACATCGATATTTGTCTGCATGTATTCTGCCACCTGCTGCTTATACTGTAATGCATTCAGTGATGAATTACGCAACAAAGTAATCATTGGGATAAAGCATTGTGGTCGAATCACATACATTTTAGGATATTTATATGATACATCAACAATGCCGGCATTATACAGGTCGTTGTCCTGTTCCAGCATAGATACCAATACCGCATACTCGCAACCCTTGTTTTTGCGGTCTTTGTCCAATTTTTCAAAGAAATCCTCGTTTTTATGCTTTTTCTCGGTTGTGTCCATTTCGTTTTTCATTTCAAACATAATGGACAGGATTTCTGTTTCGCCATCTTTTTCGCGAAAGATATAGTCGCCCTTGCTGTTTTCTTTGACTTCATTATCTTTTTCAAAGTATGCATTTGGGAATGCGGTCATACGAATTTTGTTAAACTCGGTTTCGCAATGTTGCTCCAGTGATTCCCCAACCATCTTGGTTGACATTTTTGTTTTCATATCCTTGTACAGGGCAATTTGCTCATCCTTGACCTTTAACTGGGTTTCGTATTCGTTTTTTAATGTTTGCGTGGCCAATTCGCTGTCTCTTTGTGCGACATTGATACAGTTTTTCAGGCGAATAATTTCCAGGTCTTTATTTTGCAGTTCTTGCTGATTATTTTGCATAACCTCGTTTATGGCCAAGGTTTTGTCTTTTTCACTGCTGTCTAATTTTGCTTTCAGTTCGCTAATTCGCTTCTCAAACTCTGCAACCTGTTTTTCGTGTGCCTGACTGGCGACCAATTGTGCCAATTTTACTGCTGATTCTTTGTCTTGTGCATGTTGCTGTTCGTGGCGTGCCAATTCTTTGACGAATTCCTGGTCGCGAACTTGATTTACGATGGCAATATAGTTGCTGTCATCAATTTTGAATGTTGTCCCGCATTTTGGGCATTTAATTTCTGTCATATTGTTACCTTTTTTATTTGTCTGACATAATTTATATTACATGTATTGGACATATTTGGTCCGTTCAAACGTGTTTGTTTTTTTACTCTCCAAAGAACACCCGATCCATACATGCAAACGCAACCCCTTTTTCATCCTTTACCAGTATCTCTAATACCTGGCCCAGTGGCATGTTCAAATAAATATCTGCATCCACCAAAACGTATTCGGTAAAGCATTTGCAAAACACAGGCTGTGCTTGTTCTAATGCCACCAAGACCTCAGAACTGGCTTTGTCTTCACGTGCATTGTCCATCATATCGTTGTATTGGGCCATGCAAATCTGGTTTGCGATTTCTGCCAATCTGCGTACGTTTTTTTTGGATGTTATTGCATTATATGTAAACCATCCCATCCCAATACAGGTTATTATACCTATGGTTATCCACATATATTTTCTAAATCTCTTGTTTTGCATGTGTGCCTTCTTTGGTTACGGTTATATTGTTGCTGTAAAATATTGTGCATATCTTCATACGCCTGTCTTTTTATGCTTGATAAACTGGCTTCTGGCATGATTGCCATCAGTTCTGCCTGACGCATTTTGATAAATTGCTTTTGATTACACTTTCTGTTCAAGTTTACATTTCTTTCAATATCTTTACAACCCAAAACGAATTCGTCTTGTGATATTTGGTTACGCATTTTACGCCCACACAGCATATTCAGGTGTCGGCGGTATTTGCCATCCCCAACATAATAGAAACAGTCATATTGATTATAAGATGTTTCCGTATGGCGAATGCGTGCCAACTCACGATTTTCTGCATATTGGTTCGCATCTTGAATTGTGTATATATCAAACATTTGTAACTCCTTTGGTTATGTTTATGCTAAATATAAAACCTACTTTTGCCATATTTGGTCCAATGTGTATTCTTTTGTGTTATTGTGATTGCTTTTTTTATGTTGTTATTTTTTTTCAAATGTTCTAAGTTTTAAGCGTTATGGGAAAAGAAATTATTGAAAATATTGATTCACAGCAGTTATCGGACGCATTGTCCGAACGCTATTTGTCTTATGCGGTCAGTACGATTGTATCGCGTGCTTTGCCTGATGTTCGTGATGGGTTAAAGCCTGTTCATCGCCGTATTTTATATTCAATGTTGCGTCAAAAATTGTCACCAAATGCCGCTTTTCGTAAGTGTGCGACCGTTGTTGGTGATGTGTTGGGGCATTACCATCCGCATGGTGACTCGTCTGTTTATGATGCGATGGTTCGTCTGGCCCAGGATTTTTCCGTTCGCTATCCCTTGATTGATGGTCAGGGTAACTTTGGTAATATTGACGGTGACCCCCAGGCGGCGTATCGATATACTGAATCCAAAATGACAGATGCCGCCATGCTGATAATGGAAGGTTTGGATGAAAACAGTGTTGATATGATGCCGAATTTTGATGGCACAACTGTTGAACCTGTTGTTATGCCTGGTGCATTTCCAAATTTGCTGGCCAATGGTGGCATGGGTATTGCTGTTGGTATGGCGACAAATATTCCCACCCACAACGTGGCCGAGGTTTGTGATGCCCTGAATCTGGTCGTGGATAAACCTGATTCCACCACTGCCCAGATTATGAAGAAAATGGTTGGGCCTGATTTTCCAACTGGCGGTATCTTGATTGATGGTTTTGATACGATTGTTAAAAACTATGAAACTGGTCGTGGGGCATTTCGTATTCGGGCCCGCTGGGAAATCGAAGAATTGGAACGTGGTGCCTGGCAGGTTGTTGTCACAGAAATCCCATATGGCATTGTAAAGTCCAAGTTGGTAGAGCAGGTTGCCACCCTAATTGACGGTAAAAAATTACCATTGGTTGATGATATTATCGATGAATCTACGACCGATGTTCGTATTGTTATCACGCCAAAGTCACGCAATATCCCTGCGGATAAAATGATGGCACACTTGTTTGCGATGACGGACCTGGAATCACGCTTTAACATGAATTTCAATGTTATTGATTCTAATGGTGCCCCACGTGTTATGCCAATCGGTGATGTCCTGCGTGAGTTTGTTGCACATCAAAAGTTGGTTTTGCAACGTCGTACCCAGTGGCGTTTGAATAATATTGCCCGCCGACTGGAAGTTTTAGGTGGTTTGCTGATTGTATATTTGAATCTGGACAGGGTAATTGAAATCATCCGCAACGAAGATGACGCCAAGGCCGTCTTGATTGCAGAGTTTAATCTGACCGACATTCAGGTAGAGGCGATATTAAACACCCGTCTGCGTTCCTTGCGTAAATTGGAAGAAATGGAAATCAAACGTGAAGATGCCGCCCTGCGTGCCGAACAGGAACAGTTGCAGGCCTTGTTGGCCAGTGACGAAGCCCAGCGTGACCAGTTAAAGGCATGGTTCAACGATATTAAAAAGACCTATGATAAAAAGACCAAGTTGGGTCGTCGTCGTACAACATGGGCGGAACAAACCGAAGAAATTGTTGTTAATGCGGACGAGTTTATTGAAAAAGAACCGCTGACAATCATTTTATCCACAATGGGTTGGATACGTGCCGCCAAGGGACATCTGGATTTGAATGCATTGGATTTAAAGTTCAAAGAAGGTGATGAACTGCAAACTGCGTTCCATGCAATGTCAATTGATAAAATCAATTTATTCACATCAGGTGGCAAGATGTTCACGTTGTCCGCGAACGAGTTGCCGTCTGCGCGCGGCTTTGGTGAATCTGTTCGCATGATGGCAGATATCGGTGCCGATGAAGATATTGTGACAACATTTGTTCTGGATACATCTGCCCAGTATTTGGTTGTGTCACGCCATGGCAACGGTTTTATTGTATCTGGTGAAAATTGTGTGGCCCAGACACGTAATGGAAAACAGGTGATGAATACAGAACCCAAGAATCCTGCACATATGTGTATACGTGTCTCTGGTGATACGGTGGCGATGTCTGGTTCAAATGATAAACTGTTGATATTTGCAACAGACGAGATACCGCAAATGTCACGTGGCAAGGGTGTAATCCTGCAAAAGTATAATGCAGAGCGTACATTTGTTTTGGATGTTATGTTCTTTGATGCTGCAAATGGATTTGGTTGGACAACTGGTCGTGGCACGACCAAGTTAGAAGACTGGACGCCATGGCGTGGCAAACGTGCATCCCAAGGACGTACTGTGCCCGTTGGTTTTCCACGCAGTGGCAAATTTGGTAAATAATAAAAATCCCGCCATTTGGCGGGAATATTTTTTATGCATTATCACCGGCAACACGACCGCTGGCCCATGCCCATTGCAGGTTAAATCCGCCTAAATCACCTGCGATATCCATAACTTCGCCTGCAAAGAACAGCCCCGAACACAACTTTGATTCCATTGTTTTTGATGATATCTCGTCTGTGCAAACGCCACCGCATACAACCTCTGCACTGGCCAATGTGTGATACTTGATTTTATTTGCAGGCACATATATGTCCTGAATGTTTTTTGCAATATTTTTCAGTTCATTATCTTTTATATCTGCGATGTTGCATGTTGTGTTGCCTGCCACCCACTTTGCGATACGCGTTGGTAAAATCGTGCTTAAAATGGTTGCGACATTTTTTCGTCCTTGTGTTTGTTTAGCCTCTCTTAAAAGATTCAATACATCAATACCAGGTGCCAAATTGATGCGAATGCCTTCCTTCAGGTCATGCAAACTGGCACGATATGTCGCAGGTCCCCCGATTCCAAAATGCGTAATCAGCAAAGAATCTGCAATCATCTTTTTGCCTATGGTAATTTCTGCATCCAATGTTATGCCTGCCAATTCAGGTGTTGCCCCAGATATTGCCAACGCACACAGACCTGGTCGCATTGGAATAATTTTGTGGCCAAATGATTTTGCTATTTTCTGTCCTGCATCTGACACGCCCAGTGTACCAAACGAAGTCCCGCCTGTTGCAATAATAACAGATGTGGCCCTGTATCCATTTACACAGAACAGATTGTCGGTTTTTTCAACTTTTTCTACTGTACAGTTATACTTTATGTCTGCACCACGTGCATCACACATTAATGCATTAATAACCGCCATTGACCCGTCTTCACAGAAATATCGTCCTGGCTCTTTCTGGGTCAGTTTCAGTTTATGCGAATCTGCCCATTTTAGTATATCATACGGTGTAACACGACTTAATGCACCACGAACAAAGTCCGGATTTTGACCGAAATATCTATCGCGTCCTGCGGCTGTATTGGTTATATTGCATCGTCCGCCACCAGATGCCAATACCTTACGTGCAGGACTGTCGCCCATGTCCATTATCAGTACAGATTTTCCACGTGCAATCGCCGTTGCCCCGGCACTTAAACCTGCTGCCCCCGCACCAATAATAATAACATCGTATTGCTTCATTTATTTTTGTACTACTTCATAGTTTTTGCGAATGATTTTTCCGCTACGTCTTAATGCCGCTGATTCTGTTGCATCCATTTTTGGATTCAGTGTTGCGATAACCCCGTTTGCCCCAACAATTCTTGGTAATGACATCGCCAGTGTTTTATTCGCCACCCCATCAACTGTTGAAATAGTCAGTATTCGGTGTTCGTCATTTGCGATACAGCGTACTAAATCTGCAACCGCACCTGCAATCCCATCCCATGTTGCACCACGTCCTTGGATAATTTCGTATGCCGCATTGTGTACACGATGTTCAATGGTTTTGCGTGTCGTCTGTGGCAGGCTGATTTTAGTCTGCTTACAGAAAGAATTCAAATCAATTCCACCAATGCATACTGCGGACCAGTTAATCATACTGCTATCCCCATGTTCGCCCAAAACATATGCATTTATTGACTGGGTTGAAACCGACAGTTGTCGTGACAGTATTGTTTTTAATCGTGCAGAATCCAACATTGTCCCTGTGCCAATTACACGTGCTGGTGGCAACTTGGACAATTTTTGTGCAACCATAACCATAACATCCAAAGGATTGGTTACAATAATCAGTTTAACTGTTTTTGCATCAACGTTGGCCATAACACGTGGCACTATATCATTGATAACTGCGGTGTTTGCTTGTAATAAATCTGTTCTGGTCTGACCTGGTTTTTGATTTGCACCCGCTGCGATAATCACGATGTCACTGCCACGAATAGGGCGATATGTATTAACGGCTGTAATTTTGATATCGTGTGAAAACACAGACGCATGTCCCAGGTCTTCTGCCGCTGCCCTGGCACGTACGCCATCACGATCAAACAGTACTATCTCGTGTGCTAAACCTGTATTCTTGACTGCGGTTGCGACTGCTGAACCAACAGAACCGATACCAATAATTGATATTTTCATATGCTCTCTCCGGTTATAGTAATTATTCGGTTGTATTATACCATAAAAAAAGACGCTTTAACACATGTGGTTAATAAAAAATCCCGCCACAAGACGGGATTGTATTCAGGAACAGTTTTTTTACTTTGTGCGTAAATATGCCAATTCACGATTAACGTTTTGTAATTCTTGTGTCAGTCTGGCGTATTCTGCATTGTATCTTTCCAAATCGCTCTGTGCCTGTTCGGTCACATTTGTGCGATATGTGTCAGGCATTGCAGAAATTTCACAAGATTCAATATTGTTTTCAACAGATGCCAAACGCATTTCTAATGTGTTGCGACGTGCCATTAAATCTTTGATTCTTTGTGCAGTTGTTGCTATGTCGCAGACGTTATGGTATGTTGTATTAAAATCTTTGATAATCGGCAACTGTTTTCGTGCTATGTTTCCACGTTCAATCTTTTTGCCGATACCCTTCATTTGATATTCATAAGATTCAATTAAATCTTCTGCTTCACGTGCCTCGGCTGGGTCTGAACTATAATTGCGTGATGCATATCGCTGCAGGTGTGCAATATGTTCCTGCATTAATTGATGTTCATGCTCTGCTGCATCGCCTGCAAGTACATCGTTTTGCAATGTTTGTGCCTTGTTATCCATGATTGACTTCAATACATGGAAAACACCAATTGAAACTTTCTTCTTTTGTTCTGTCATTAATCTGTCCCTTGTTATTTACACTCACACAATATTATATAGTACATAAACTTATATTTGTCAAGTATAAAACAGGGATTACTTGCATAACCCCTGTATTTTTGTGCGATACTGCACTAATTATTCTGCCCGCTTGAATGCACCTTGGTCTAACATATCGCGTACCGCAAAGTGTTTGACCTTTTTCGCAGATGTTGATGGCAGTTCTTCTTCTGTAATGGCAAAATGCTTGACCCACTTATACTGGGCGATGGCCATATTTGACTTTTTAATCAAGAACGCCACACGTTCAACGGTTGTTCCTGGCTTTACCTGGAATACCGCAAATGGCACAACCTTGTCCTTGATAACATATTCAAATACTGCCGCATTCAAGATTTCATCATTTTGCAGATATAAATCTTCCAGTTCATCTGGATAAACATTTTTACCGCTATCCAGAACGATAACCTGTTTCTGGCGACCCTTGACCTGCAGGCGACCGAATTTATCCAAACAACCAATGTCGCCGGTTTTAAACCATCCGCTTTCAAAGGCTTCTGCGTTGGCTGCGTCATTTTCCAGATAACCTGGCATCACCATATTTCCACGAACCCATATTTCCCCGACACCGTTTTTGTCAGGATTGTGAATTTGGATTTCGTTTCCTGGCAATGGGCCTGCATAATACATAGAACCGTCTGGTCTGCGGAATGCAAAGTTAAAGTTCGCAGGCCCCGTTGTCTCTGTCAGTCCATAACAATCACCAACCACAAACCCCATACTTTCATAGAACTTGCGGATAGATGGTTTCAGTGTTGCGCCGGCCGATACCAAAACCTTGGTATTGCCACCAAATGCGTCGTGAACTGGTTTTGTCACCTTGTCAACCAGTCCCCCCAGACCAATTCCGCGTAATATACCACGTAATGCGACAATCGTACGCATCAGTGTCCAGGCATGCTTTTCCTTGGCACTGTCCACGATCTTTTTATAGAACACTTCCCAAATGCGTGGAACGGCCGGAATGACTTCTGGCTTATATTGCTTAAAGTCTTTGATGAACTCTTGTGGTTTCAACACAGGTTGTAACAACAGTTTACCCTGCAAAGATACCGGCACGATAATATTAATCACCACGCCATAAATGTGATACAATGGCAAGAAACCATAGAATGTATATCCTGGTAAAATCACACTTTTATAGAATTGTGCACCATCAGATAATGACAGCAGATTTTCATGCGTCAGCCCAACAACCTTTGGATTGCCTGTTGAACCCGATGTAAATGATAACTGTGCGATATCTTCACGTTCTGTTTGTCCCATAACAAAGTCGTTTTCATCTGTGTCATCAATATTTTCAATATCAAACATCTCGCATGGGGCGTTTTCAATAAACATAGACTTTTGTGCCAATGCCAATTTGCAGTCTGTGCGTTTCATCATATTGATATGTTCTGTTGGATTTAAACCCGTATCCAGCATCAACGCCCTTGCACCTTGGGATGTAATTGCGAAATACGTACGCAAGAAATCTGGTGTATTCCCAGATAGGATTGCGACTGTGTCGCCTTTTTTGATACCAAAACGTTGTGCCAACAAGACCGCACGCTGTTTCACCTTTTTCAGCAAATCTGCATATGTTTCGTTCTGTCTGACAAAGAAAATACTGTCTTTATTCCTTGAACAAACATCTTGCAGCATTTCATAAATATTTTTCATCATAGTAATGCTCTTGTGTTTTGTTGCCTATATATTGGTGTCACTGTGACAACCAATACCTGAAATATAGTCGTTTTTTGCAGGAAAAACAACTTATTTATCAGGTTTATATCTTATAGTGTCTAAAACCAGTTGTTTACAATATATAGGTGTAAAATTGCCGAATCGTGTCTATATTTTGTAGAAATGGCATAATTTGCGAATCGAAAATAAGTAAAAAATCATGTTTTATTGACACAAACGAACAATTCGTACTGCTTTACCGATTCTGTATATCTGCTGTAATATGCAGAAAGTCCGCCTTTTCAAAAGTAAAGCGAAAAATAATTTTTTTTTCATCTTTTATCTATTGATACTTTTCTTATAAAACCATATATTGATATCAAATCAAACTAACAACCACTATATGTTGTGTTTTTAGCAAGAAAGGGGTTATGAAATGTCAGAAACACAAAACGAGATTAAGATTCAGATTACACCAACTTTGACGACACGCTTGGTTGCCGTACAAAAGCGTAGCGGTGAAACCGTTCCGTTTGATGCGAAAAAGATTTATGATGCTATTAAGAAAGCGGTTGCTGTCACAACTGAATTATCGGACGTCGAAGTGGTCAAGGTTACCCAAGATGTATTGCGTCGTTTGGATGAACGTTATGCCGACAAAACACCGACTGTTGAAAATATTCAAGACGCTGTGATTCAAACATTGATGGACAATCGTGCATATAAAACTGCCGAAGCGTACATTATCTATCGTCAAAAACGTACAGAAATTCGTGAATCTATGGTTGATGCAGTCGAAGTAATCGAAGGGTATGTTGGTGGTTCAAACTGGCGTATCAAAGAAAATGCAAATGTTGGCTATTCCATCGGTGGCCTGATTTTGCGTACCAGCGAACGCGTTACCGCGGAATATTGGTTAAACCTGTATCCGCGGGCGGTTGCTGAAGCGCATAAAAGTGCTGCTATCCATGTTCACGATCTTGGTTGGTTGACTGGATATTGTGCAGGCTGGTCATTACGTGAATTATTATACGAAGGATTCAACGGTGTTGATGGTTATCTGCAGTGTGAACCTGCACGCCACATGGCGACTGCGATTTCCCACATGGTAAACTTCCTTGGTACATTACAAAACGAATTTGCGGGGGCCCAGGCGTTCTCTTCTGTAGATACATATTTGGCACCATATGTCAGATTGGATAATTTGACATATGCAGATGTCAAAAATGCGATGCAAACACTTATCTTTAATTGTGCTGTTCCATGTCGTTGGGGTACACAGACGCCATTTATCAACTTTACATTTGATTGGACATGCCCAGAAGATTTAAAGGCCCAGCGTCCATTTGTTGGTCGTGAACAGGTTAACTTTACCTATGGTGAATTGCAGGCAGAAATGGATATGATTAACAAGGCGTTCCTAGAGGTTATGACCGAAGGTGATGCATTGGGCCGTCCATTTACATTCCCAATTCCAACATATAACATTACACCAGACTTCCCATGGGAACACCCAAATGTCAGACCGTTGTTTGATTTGGCAGCGAAATACGGTATTCCAAACTTCCAGAACTTCTTGAATTCTGACCTAAATCCAACAGACGTTCGTTCTATGTGCTGCCGCTTGCGTTTGGATGTTCGTGAATTGTTAAAGCGTGGTGGTGGTTTGTTTGGATCTGCAGAAAAGACAGGTTCAATCGGTGTTGTCACAATCAATTTGGCACGTTTGGGCTATATCCATCGTGGCAATCGTGAAGGTCTGTTCACAGAACTTAAACGATTGCTGGACCTGGGGCGTGACAGTTTGGAAATCAAACGTGAAATTATTTCCAAGAATATGGAACGTGGTTTGTATCCTTTCACAAAAAGATATCTGGGTGACTGGAATCATCACTTCTCTACCATTGGTGTAAATGGTGCGAATGAAATGGTTCGCAACTTTACTGGCGATCGTGAAAATATCGCAACCCCAATGGGTAAAAAGTTGGTTGTGGATGTTATGGACTTTATTCGTGAAAATCTGGCAACATTCCAGGAACAAACCGGCAATCTATATAACCTAGAGGCAACGCCCGCCGAAGGTTGTTCATACCGCTTCGCGAAAACAGACGTCAAGAATTTCCCAGATATCATAACCGCTGGGACCAAGGATGCACCATATTATACAAACTCAACCCAGTTACCTGTGAACTTCACAGACGACCCATTTGTCGCGCTGGAACATCAAGAAGAATTACAGCGTAAATATACCGGTGGCACAATGTTACACCTGTATATGGGTGAACCAGTATCCAGTGGTGATGCCGCCCAGAAAATCGTACGTACAATATTTGAAAATTACAAAGTGCCATATATGACATTGACACCAACATTTTCAATCTGTCCAAAACACGGTTATCTGCCTGGCAAGCACGAGTTTTGTCCAAAATGCGATGCAGAAAATGCTGCAAATCAGGACACAAAAGAACAACAATAAAAACAATAATCGTCATAAATCACATAGAAAGGGAGGAGATAGATATGACAACAAATTGCAACAGAACACCATGCGAAGTTTTTTCACGTTCAATGGGCTTCATTCGTCCGGTCAAGAATTTCAATATTGGTAAGTTTTCTGAATTCAGTGAACGTAAAACATTCACAGAAACAAATTGTTTGTCTGCGGGTGCCCGTCACTGTGAATTGTTGAAACGTGCGGCCTAATTAATCATGCGTGAAATTCAAATTGGGGGATTGGTACCATTCACCACAATTGACTATCCTGGCAAACTTGCATGTGTGCTGTTCTTGGTTGGATGTCCTTTGCGGTGTGTGTATTGTTCTAATCCCCATCTATTATGTCCTGGCGAAGGCGAATATGACCCTGAACGTATCCTTGAATGGTTGCGAACACGTGTTGCCCGGCTCGAAGCTGTGGTTTTTTCAGGTGGTGAAGCCTTGATGCAAGGGGATGCGACAATTGATTTTATGCGTCGTGTGCGTGAATTGGGGTTTAAAATCGGGTTGCATACCAACGGTTTTTATCCCGATACTTTGGCACGTGCCACCGATGTTGTTGATTGGATTGGTTTGGATTTCAAGGCAACCTGTGAAAAATATCCTGACCTGACCGGTCAAAATATTGCATACAATAATATGATTCGCAGTCTGGATATATGGCAACAAACCGGCAAAGATTTCGAGGTTCGTATAACCTGCGATCCACGATTTATCGATAAAAACGATTTGCAAAAAATTGTCGATATTCTGTCGGGGCGTGGTGTTCAAAATATTGCGATTCAAAAATATGTCCCACACTTTGAGGCGGACAACCAAAAAACCGATATTGTATCCCGTAATCAGTTTTTTGATGATATGCCCCTGCGTGAAAAAATCAATTCGATGTTTTCATCTGTTATATGGCGTGAATAAAAAACGATGCTGAATGCATCGTTTTTTTGTTACATCTTTGCAACTTTATTTTTAATTTCACGAATACGGGCCAGTATTTCTTTCATGTCCGCCTCGCTTGCGACTGGGGTGGGGCGGTTGTTTACCTCGTCCATCAATACGATACACAGTGTCGCCAGCAGTGAACTTTCCTGTAATGGGCCAATCTTGTCCAGTATTTCGCGGGCACGTCTATCAATCATTTTGCCCAATTCAATCAATCGGGCCTCTTGTCCATCTTCGCATCCCATTTGATAGTTCTTATTTACAATTGGTATTGAAACGACACTCATTTTTTCAACTTCTTTAGTATTGATATTGTTTGATCAATGGTTGCAACGGCGCGTGCATTTTTTTCACGAAAAGACCGTACTTGTTCGTTCAAGATTGCCACTTCTAAATCCGTTTGTTTACCTGCATGAATTGCGGTGCCACGTAATTTTGCGACCGCTTCTTCCAGGTTGCTCAGTTCTTGAAATATTTGTTGTTTTATATCTGTCATAATACAATTTTAAGACATTTTTTATATGCGTTCAACCCTAAAATATGATATAATATCGGCAAGTATTGTGGGGGAAGATTGGTATGAAAACAAAAATCATCTATATATCTGGTAATGAACTGTTTGAAATGACTGCGATTCGTGCAGCAATGGATGAAGTGCGTGCGACATTGGGCTTGGACAAAGATACTATTTTATTTGGTGTGCCTGTTGATTGTGATACTGCAATTGCAGAACAGAAGACCGCACCTGTTGATGTGGATATTGCACCTGCCGAACCCTTGTGCGTGGCCGAATCCGAAATTGTTCAACCCGTTGCAGAACCACAACACATTACCCCAGAAATTATTACACCTGTTATATCTGTTGTAACCCCAGAACCTGCTGGTGAATCTGAACCTGTTCCATCACAGGTTGAAGAAGATGTTGTTGCACCAATTGCACCTGTTGTTGATGAACCGGTCATTGTTGATGCTGCAGAACCTGTTGTGGAATCTGATACGGATGTTGTAATTCCAATTTTATCTGTGCTGTCTGTCCAAGAGGAAACAGATGCGACACCACAATCCGCTGCAGACATAGTTGCAGAACCAATCGCAGAACCTGTTATGATTGATGTCGTTGAACCAATCACAGAACCTGTCGCTGAACCTGTTGTTGCAATGGTTGATATTGCCGAACCTGTGGTTGCAGAACCTGCTGTGGATACCGTCTCAGAACCTGTTGATGCCGAACCTGTATCAATTCACGATATTATCACAGACGAAGCACCAACCGCACCAATGGAAAAATCCTTGGAACATTTGTTTGACAGTCTTACACCATTGCGTGAAGATGTTGAAACGATAGATGCTGATGATTCTGATCTGCAAAGTGTTTTGCCTGATGATGACGATGCGACTTTGGCCCAGTTGGCCAGTGAATTTGTCGCCAGTGCGGATAAAATTAAATCCACCCCCCAAGGCAAAATCAGCAAATTGAAAATCAAGAACATAATACCATTCAAACCAAAACGCGAAGAGCCAAGTTTGATGGGCGATTTATTTGGCTGGGCAGGTATGGCGGCCAATGATGATGATTTTGCAATTCCTGGATTTTTCAAAAAGCAGGGCTAATTAAACTCAAATGAATACGGATACGGTCATTAGATTACTAAGAAATTCGGGCTTTCACGGAATTGTGGTAAACACAGATTCTGTGATTGTCGAAGACCCATCTTGTATTATTCGCAGTTTTGAAATATTTGCACACTATGCCTGGATTGCAATTTCCGTTTTAACCGGTCTGCTGTTTGCGGGTTGGGGCGTATCAATGATACGTGGTGCCCAACACGATTTTTTTACAAATATGCGTAATCTGGCACTGATATTGGGTATCCTAACCGCCACAGGACCGATAATAAATTATGTTTATGGTGATGATTTATTTGCACGTGGTTGTCGCCAGATTACAATTCCAATTGCTGATATAAATCGTATGTTGGCTGCGCGTGAAGAAAAATTGGCCGAACGTGATCAGATGGATTTATACGAAGAGTTTGATATATATGATTCTGGTGCGGACTACTATAATTTACCAATTCATCAACAATCGTATGCTGATGCACCTGCCACCTCTGCTGGTGAACCAGTTGAACTAAGACTTGAATAATTTTTTGTCCAACATACATTCTGCACGCATAGAATGCACAATTCCACCCGAAACGACCAAGTGATCAAATAACTGAATCCCACACAGGTTTAACGCATATTCCAATTTTTGTGTTACATCAATATCCGTCATTGAAAAGGTATTGTCGGTAGTGGGGTGGTTATGCAATAACAGAACAGATTTATATCCCTTGTTAATTGCACGTGCAACAATTCTATCAAAATAAACATTTGTTGCCTCGATACTGCCGCGACTATGCACTTCATGTTCCGCCATGCACAGATTTGCATCCAGATACAGAACATGGAACTCTTCTGTGGTCAATGCTGTCATTTTATCTCTGCAGTATGCGATTAACGCATCCTGGGCCAGATATACAGATTTGCATTCCAGTTGTTTCTTGTAATTTACAGAAATCAAATCATGCACCAGATTTAACAACAGTACTGTTGACTGTCCAATTCCAGGTATTGCCAATAATGCGTCTGTTCCTGCATGCAAAACGTGATAGACATTTCCAAACTCGGCAATTAACTGACGTGCCAATGGTCTAACATCCCGTCTGGGTATTGCAAACGTCAGCAACAATTCCAACATTTCTGCTTCGTTCAGTTTACCGTCCATAAACTTTTGTCGCAGTCGTGTTCTGTGTCCAATACGAAACTGTATATCTGCTGGGTTCATTTTATATATGTGTTTATATCATTTTTTCTGTGAATATGATTGCCCCATCTTCTGTAATACCGATTGTGTGTTCCCATTGGGCACTCATTCCACCGTCAACCGTTCTGGCAGTCCAACCATCATCATCAATTTTGCATTCTGGACTGCCTGTATTAATCATTGGTTCAATTGTAAATACCAGTCCTGGGACCATTTTAACTTTATCCCATCGCTTGTCATAGAAATGATATATTTGTGGTTCATCATGCATAACCTTGCCAATGCCATGACCAACAAAGTCACGTGATATTGAAAATCCGTGTGGCGTAACAACTTCTTCTATGACCTTGCCGATTTCAGACAAAGGCACCCCCGGTGCACAAATTGAAATGGCTGCATTTAATGCGTCCTGACATACCTGAACCAGTTTTCGTGTCTGTGGTTTTACGTTCCCAATCATATACATTCTGGATGCGTCACCGTGAAATCCTTTGTATTCTGCAGTCAGGTCAACATTAACAATATCGCCATCTTTTAATATAACATCATCACTGGGGATACCATGTACAATTACATCGTTTACAGATGTGCAAATATGTTTTGGGTAACCGTGATACCCCAAATCAGATGAACGGGCCCCATTTTCTTTCAAGAACTGTGCAACCATTCGGTCTATTTCCCCTGTTGAAATACCTGCCTTGATATGTGGGGAAATAAAGTCAAAGCAACGTGCAACAATATCGCCCGCTGCACGTAATCTTTTGAAGTCTTTTGGTGCATAAACAGATGCTAACATATTATCAGTTCCTTCTTTTTATTGCTAGTTTTGCTGCACGTGCACACAATTTCAATGCAAAGTCACGCAGCAGAATCTCGCCTGGCATACCTGTTGTGCGTAACTGTCTTTCCAGTTCATTTAATCGCATCAACACCGCCGTTATTTCTGAATCAGGCCATATTTTAATGGCCAATTTGAATTTGTCTTCAACCTTCCAAAACAGTTTTGGTAATTGACCATTTACCACTGCATTTTGCAGTTTTTTGAAGTGTCCGTCCAAAACACGTATCAGCATGTTTGGTTCTTTGTTGTCATACAACAGTCTGTCCAATGCTGTCATTGTTTGCTGGATATGACCTGCCGTCAGCGAATACATAAAGTCATCTAAATCTGATGCCCCTGTATCTGGCAGGCACTTTTCCACGTCATCTAATTCTACAACACGTTTATCATGAACATACAACGCAATCTTATTTAAAAATCCACGTGTTATACCACGATCGCCCCCCAAATGGGTTGTCATATATGCCATTGCATCTGGTGTGATTTGCTGGATGCCTGCATCTGCTGACAATACACCACGTATCAGGTTTGCCAATGTTTTTGCGTCATCATTATAGCATGCCAACGCCGCCATATCGCTTGCACCTTCGAACAAGGCACGCAATCCGCCACCCGCACGCAGGTCAGAACCTGTAACAATAACTGTTGCACACAATCCGCTGTGACAAACTAAATCTGTAATCTGTTTTGCCGATGCATCACCTGCATTGGAGATGATTACCATTTTTTGACCACCGAACATAGATGGACTGCATGCCTCGGCATATACAGCATCCTGCTTTTCACGTAAATCATCTGCGTCCAGTGCAAACAGATTGTCTTTTTCAATATTTAATTTCTCAATTGCTAAATCACAGTATTCATCAACCTGTCCTGCATCAGGTCCGTAAATCAACACCGCCTTGATTTTTGCAATCCCGTTTTTAAAGTCCGTATCACGCCACTTCATTATTTCTTGTCCGCGGTTGTGTTTTTATCTTCTATTGCATATGTTTCAGCGATTGTGCGTGTTGCAATTTTTTCCGCCAATACACGAATGGCATTTTGTACTGCATTATTATAAGATGCGTTCGATGCCACCAGATATCGTACAAAAGTATAAGATTCAGCGGCCGTTTCCGTTCCAGATGCGATTTTTTTGCCGTCTTGACTTAAAACATATGTCGCTGTCAGTGATACCTCTTGCCACTCTGCGTCACCTGTCGATTGCAACGCCTTGTATTGTGTATTTGGTGTTCCCAAATCAACATCCAGTGTATATTTTGCATCTGCCCCACGCTGCCCGCCAAACTTGGCCCACAATGCATTCCTTAAATCAATACCGTTAATACCGCTAATTGGCTGAACATAAATATCTGTATCCTGGCCATAGAACATGGGCTTAAATCCGCATGCTGTTACGCACATTGTTACAACGATTGCCAAAACTTTTTTCATAACTTTATCCGTTTTCCTGTTGCAATTTATTTGTATATTACCTAGACTTTTAATAAATCGCAAGGGGGAATGATGAATATTTTTATCATGGTATTGGTATCATTATTTATGGCCGGATATTTCTGGCTTTCCAGCCCCAGTCAACAGATTTCCCAACATACAACAGAATATGCGGTTACAATGTCTGATTTACGCAGTGTGGCACAATGTGCGGTTGCGGTTCACAATGCCCAAATAAATGGTTACGAATTTCAAGACATATGTGTCGAACAAAATGGCATAGTCAGCAAGTTTATCTGTCTTGATGAACGTCTAAAGTTAACACAATGTGAAGTGGTCAGGAACAAAAAGCCTGCGTTCAGTTATATTGTTACAGCCACCGACCCATTACAGGCATCAAACCATAACAATATCATGGAAATCCTGGAAACGTATTATACAGAATCAGGCACGTTCGGTATGTTCCAAGATAATATGATAATGTCTGGTGGTACATCAACAAAACGAAATGTTCCTGCTGAAATTGTTGCTGAAATGGGATTAGCGGATGGCATGTTGGTATATTTAACCCAGTATGAACTTCCAGACGCAGGCACAGAATATGAAATGGGTGGCACGCCAAATGTTGTTTGTCCAACTGGCATGGCCCAGGTTTATCGTTTTGGTCGTTGGCAATGCATTGCATATAATACCAAGACAGATTGTGGTGGTGATTTGATATGGGATTCAGATTTATACGAATGTGTGCCTGATGAATCACGTCGTCCCCTGTGTGCGGCCAGCCAGACTGCAATTATCGTAGATGATGTTTGGGAATGTGTAAATCCATTTCCTGAACGCAGTTGCCCTGGTGATATGGTTGCCCGCCTGAATTATAATACTTTGGAATGGGAATGCGTAATAGAACCCGGTTCAAACAAAGATTCGACCAAGTGTGCACATATTGCGATGGGTACGATATCTGGTGGAATTGGTTCGACATTGATGATTCCGCAAACCTCGTGTACAGATTGTGAACGTATGGTTGTTGATCCTGAAACATGTGTGTCTTCATGTGTCCCAGACCCAACCAAGATGCGTGATCGTCGTTGTTATCCTGGGCGTGTGAATGAATGCTCTGGGCCATCGCGTGCGTTTTATTTTGGCTTTCCAAATCACGAATACACAACATCTGTGGATGCAATTGATGGAATAGATGTGCCATTGGACGAAGCACATTCTCAAAATCGTCGCTTTAATTGTATGGATTGCGGCGATGGTGTAATTGATGCTGAACGTTCACGTCCGCCATATGTTGCCGTTTGTTCAAATGTCGCAGAATAGTGTACGCTTATTCTTTATCGAACACAGCAAACAGTTCCCAATGTCCGCTGCCAACAAATTGATCAACCGGTATCAATGTACGCAGTTTATATCCGCCTTTCTTCAATGTGTCTAAATCACGCATAAATGTCACAGGATTGCATGACACATATATAATGCGTTGCACGTCACTTTTAACCAGTTCTTTACATTGTGCGTCTGCACCTGCACGTGGTGGGTCCATAACCACACAGTCATAGTTTTTCAGCATACCCACCGTCAGTGGTCGCTTAAACAGGTCACGTTTAACCCCTGTGCCAACAATGTCAAAACCATCTGCATTTAATTCAAATGTAAAGTTACCCAACCCACAGAACAGGTCTGCAATACGTTTGTATCCATCTGCCCAATCTGTTACCAATTTACGTAATGCGTTTGCCCCCTCGATGCTGGGTTGCAAAAATGCCCCCGCAGGATATTCAACAACATGACCGTTAAAGTTGATAATTGGTTGTTGTGTTTGTTTTATAATCTTGTCATTCCATGTTGCACGTACCAGGGGCAGTTTGCATATTGCATCACGAAAATCCGGTGAAAAATAACCAACATTCGAAGTTATTGCGACATCGATGCCATTGTCGCACTTTGTAATCAGGCATGCCCCTGCACCACACCATGGCAATTCTGCGATTTTTGGTAATATTTCATTTATTTCTTTGCATAATCCGGGGCAACTTCTAACTGGAATAATATTCTTGGTCCCGTTTTCATACAATCCAAAATTGCCACCTGCAAACGCCATGTCTGCACGTCTTCGCAGACCTGCCGGCACCCAAACTGCATCACCCATAATTGGTATGTTTTTTAACAGTTTTAATTTTTGCACATGATAATCATCGGCCATAAAGTCTAACCGACATCCCCCACATTTACCAAAAAAAGGGCATTGTTTTTGTGTCATGTGCTTAGAAACTTATACGTGCCCCCGCACGCAATTGATGTGCCACAGGATTTAATTCTGGCATCACATTTGGTTCTGGCTTAAACATATAAAAATACTTGTACCCCAAATCCAATGCAAAAATATCGTTAAACTCAAATGCCAACCCTGCCATTGCTGACATTACAGGTGTAATCTTTTTGTCTAATTCAACTCCGTCATTGGCCGAATTCCAAGACACCCCAGCCCCCAACCCAACATATGGAACAATCATTTGATTGCGTAATGGGCGATACAGATTATCAATTCTGGCATCGATAATGGCGTTTATCATCAAGGCGTCTGTCTGGAAAGACATTTCATCCCATTTTGCGTCATTATGGGCATAGTTAATTTCTGTGCGAAATGTATCAACAATACGAACACCTGCCATAACTTCAAAACCGCCTGCATCCTTGCCATGAATACTGACATCGTGTTCATTTGTATAATCCTGCCACAATGACATGTTGTACATCCCAGCAATATAAAAGCGACGCATACGTGCCAATGCTTCGTTATCCAGACCCGATGGTACATCCGCCACAGGTGTTTTAATTTGTTCGACACGATATGGGATTGCGGCATTTGCCATCATTGGTAATGCACACAGTAATGGAACAATAAACTTTGCTTTCATAATAACATGCCTTTTTAATTAAAAGTTCATACGTATTGTTGCTGTGGCGTTGCTGATATTATCTACGCCGCCATTGCGTACATCCCAGCCAAATCCATGACCGATATTCATCTGGTATTGGTATGCGATATCAATCCCAATCAGGTCAGTCAACATTATATTAAATCCTGCCACCGCACGTGGTACCATAATTGCCATGCCATTTGCACCGCCTGTGCCTTCGAACTCATAAACACCAACCCCCGCACCAACGCCTATGAATGGAACGAATGTTCTGCGGCGTGTGACGTCCCCTGACTGTACATATCTGCGTGCTAAATCAAAGTACAACATACCGCCAATGCTCTGTTGGGTGGCCTGATGGTCATCCAGATTAGAAAACTTGAACACAGTATTTTGCAAATCAATTTCTGCACGCACATAAGAAGACAGGTTCCAGCCCAATCCAATTTGCATTGTATAACTGCCTGAACTTTCGTGTTCCTGTCCATCAAATAACGCTTTGTCCGTTGCGAATCCCAGATTTATACCGCCCCCCATACGCATATACATACTGGTTGGGATATACAGACGCATATCGTCATTATCAACTGCATCTACAACCTGATAAACTTCACGTCCCAGTTCACCTGGTGCAACTTCTTCAATATTATCAACAGTTTTGCGGGCCCCGATTAAATCCAGTCCTTCTAACACCTCTGAACGAAAGCCCGAATTGCCGTACGCTGCACCAAAGGATGTGCCTGTAATCAGGGTGGCAAATACTGCAAAAACAGAAATCTTTTTCATAACATTTACCTATTTAAGTCTTATCAATAAAAACTTTATCATAAAATCTAACTTGATTCCAGTCAGTTTTATTCGTACCATACACGATATGAAGAACAAAAATACAGATAAAAAAATTGCTTTGATTGCGGGGGCATTGGATTTGCCATTTTTTACACGTGATGCATTACGTCGTGCCGGTTGGGATGTATTTATCATAGGGTTGCGTGGTTTTGTTGATATGCGTCTGGAACCCGATATGGTAATCCGTCTGGGTGGGGGTGGTCGTGCAGTACGCCAATTGCGTCGTCGTGGCATTCGTTATGTGACGTTTGTCGGTGCGTTGGGGCATATAAACCTATCGGATATACGTCCTGATTTTTGGTCACTAAAGATATTATTGAAACTATTAAAACATCAACGGGGGTATGATTCTATGGCTGTTGCATTTAACAAGGTTATCGAAGGGCAGGGGTTCGAAGTTGTTGCCGCCCAAGATTTGGCGCCTGAATTGGCGTTTGAAACTGCCGGTGTTCAAACCAAGACGCACCCAACGGCAACGGATTCCAAGAATATCGAACGTGCGATAGAGGTGTCGCATACCATCGGTATCGCAGATATTGGTGCATCTGTTGTTGTTGATAAACAGGTTATCGCTGTCGAGGCAGCCGAAGGCACCGCCCGCATGCTGGAACGTGTTGTTGCAATGCGTGCGTCCAAGAAGCGTTCATCTGGTGTCTTTGCCAAAATGACCAAACCTGGCCAGGATTTGCGTATTGATATACCTGCCATTGGCGTAGATACGGTCAATGCGGTTGCTGATGCGCATCTGCGTGGTATTGTTGTAAATACCAAGACCTGCTTTGTCGTGAACAAGCCTGCCGTTATTGCCCAGGCGAACAAGCGTGGTATATTCATATTGGCATTGGATGAATAAAATGTTTAATCAATAAATAAAAATCCGCCATTTGGCGGATTTTTATTTGCTCTAGGATCTTGCATTGGCTTCTGCAAATTGCATGATTTCCATAGCCTTCTTTTGTTTTTCTGCATCTGTCAAACTTGTGCTCTCGGACAGTTTTTGCAGTTCTGCCATTGCTCTTGCCCATACCGATTTATTATGGATGCTTCGTGCTCTCGCTTGTTTTTGTCTTGCTTTGTCTTGCAGTTCCGCCAGTTTGTCGACCTTTTCTGTTGCTGCTTTGAAGCCGTCAGCCTTGGACTGGCGGGCTCGATCTGTCTGGCTTTGCAGTTGTCTTAGCAAGTGCCTTTTGGTCTTGCTATTAGGCATGGCCTCGAGTGCCTTTTTAAGCGAGGCATGATCTGTGGTCTCTTTTGCTTCCTCTGTTGTTGTTTCGCTGGTCGTTGCCTCTGTCTCAACCTGTTGTGTTTCAACCTGTGGCTGTTCTGCGATATTCGCATCTTGCGTTGTGCTTGTGTGCCACTGTGGCATATCCACTTGTACCGCATAGTCATATGACATTCCACCCTGTGGTGTCTGTTGAACTTCACCATTGGTCAGTTTTTGCAGAATCTCGTCTGGCATAACATAGTTGTTTATGATTGTCACAGAACCGTCGCCATTGACGTTGATTTGCTGAACAACATTATTATTGCCTTGAACGTTGGCACCGTTGTGTTGTTCGGCACTTGCTTCGGTCTTTTTTCTCGGCTTTCTTTTTGGTGTCGTCCCGCTATTGCTTTTCTCGGTCTTCTTCTTTGTCGTGCGTGTTGCTTTACCACGATTTTCATTCTTTTGGCGAACTTTGTTTTTCTTTCCTTTGACCTTTGCTTTGTTTTCTTGTTCTGCATCACCACCGTCAAGGTTGACGTTGTCTTGTTCAACCTGATTGCCGTCGCCTTCGATTGTTACATCGTTGGTCTGTTTGACCTTGCGTTTTGTTGTGGTTTTTCTTTTTGTTGTGGTTTTCTTTTTTGGTTTTTTAGGCTTTTTATCCTTGTCATCTTCAGCAACCGGCACCACAGGCTTGTCTTCTTTTTCTTCTTCCTTAACTTCTTCTTTTTCTTCTTCGTGTGGTGGCAACAGTTTGTCGTCTTCAACCGGCACCACAGGCTCATCTTCCTTTTCTTCTTCGTGTGGTGGCAATAACTTGTCATCATTTGGTTCCGGCAGGATTTTGTCCTCTTTGTCATCAACATGAACCGGTTCCGGCAGATTTCTGTCGTTCCCAACCCTGATTTCATCCGCCAATGCACCGGCACGTATACGCAGACGTTCCATATATTCCGCTGGCACAACACGTGGTTCGTATATGCCGAACATGCCCAGTCCGCCTGGGTACGCCAATTCGTTCGGTGTGAATATGGTGTTGTAATCTGTGACCGTTACTGGTGTTTGTACGGTGACGTCTTGGAATATCGGCGTGTCGTGGTTGACATACGTTGAATAAAAATCATCCCCTGGGACAAATTGGCCGTCTGCACCATAGCCTGCATTACTTGGCAACAGGTTATTTGATGGTGCACCGTCAATATACCCAACTGTGTTTGTTGCAGAAATATGCGGGTTAAAGTGTTCAAATGCTGACATGCTTTCCGGTGTCAGATTTACCTCTGCCCCATTAATAGAATTACGCAGGGCGGCCAGATTGTCTGGGTTCATGCCGATTGAATCAAAGTATCCTGGACCCAAATTATGGTCTGTTGCATCATGGAATGCCATCAGGTAACGAACCGCTTCGTCATGTGACAGGCCCGCGTCCATCAGGCCATCCATACGTGCATCTAATAATGCAGGATTGTCTTTGTACCAAATGTCTTCTAATATATGTTCGTTTCCACGAATAACATCTGGATTATATTCGCGATGTGTTGATTCTTCGTATTCTGTACGTGTGGTTTCAACTGTCTCGCCATGCTTAAACAGATTTGAATCTGTATTGTTATTTACATAATCAACAATACTGTTCATTGTATAATTACCCGCCAATGCACCCAATGCACCCGATGCGCCAACGCCAATCGCACCGGCCAATGCCTGGCCACGTGTATATCCTGCGTTGATGGCGTCTTGGTATGTTGTGGCAATGCCTGTGCCAACACCTGCAGTAACAGCCCCCAGCCCAAATGCAGTTGCTAAACCTGGGTTTCCGGTTGCCATGCTGATGGTTGCTGCCAACCCCAGCCCTGATGCAATTGCAGGCCCCCAGTTGCGTTTATCGGCAAAGAAGTCTTTAATTCCGTGTGGCTTGCCCTGTCGCTTCATTTCGTTACGCCACTTCATTCCTTGGTATATCATGTTGCCGATACCCAGTGTTGTACCGACTGCCATACCCAGATATGAAATGCCTGTGACCTTGCCCAGGAATGTTAGACCTGCGGATACGGCAAAACCCATGCCAAAGTTTTTCAGCATACGTTTTACCAGACCCAGTTTTTGCTTTCTGCCCTCTGCACCCTGTTTTTCTGTTCTGGTTTTTGCCAGTTTGTCTATGTCTTCAATGGCTTTCAGTGGTTCTGTTACAACTGCCTTGTCTTCGCCGACTTTTTGTGCCAATCGTGTTGAAAATCCTGCCGCTTTGTTGGCGTGTGCGTCCAATCCATCCTGGTATCCTTGATCGGATATTTCGCCACCATCTGTCTTGATGTTGTCCCAGAACTCTTGAACCTGGGCTTCATCTAATTTTTTATTTGGGTCTTGAATGATACCCTGTGCAACCTGGTCTGGGATGCTAATTTCCGAAAATGTCCATGGAACTTCATCGTTCAGCATTTGTTGCAGGTTCATATCCTTGACCGGTGTATCCAGGTCGCCAACATTCTCCATTGCGACATCATTGCGTGACAGGTTAATGACCTGGGCTAAACGTCCCTTTGGGTCAATGGTATATCCTTCCTTGTATTCTAACGAAGGCTGTCCTTTTTCGTCCAAGAATTGTGGAATTGGCTGTCCATTTTCGTCCAAGAATTTGTATTTTGCCGCCGTTTCCAATGTTTCACGTGTTAACTCTGTTTTGCCAAGTCTTTCTTTCAGGTCCTTCCAACGTGCCATCAATTCATCGGCGTGTTCTGGATTAGCCTTGGTCAGGTTGTACAGCTGGTCATATTCCTCCAGCATGCCTGCCAATGTTGTACGAGACTTATTAATAATTTCGTTTAGTTGTTTGTTATACTCTTGGGTCTTTTTATTTTGATTTTCATTAACCTGCAAATCCGGCTGGCGTACATCAAACATATGGTTGTATCCATCGTGTACATCCATGATATTTGTTGGGTCTGTGTACCATTGATTTGTTTGTTTTTCAAAATTAACAATCAAATGGTCTATGCGTGATGCCAATGTTGCAAATCGTTTTAAATATGCCTCTTTTTCGGAATCTGTTTTAGCAGTCATCACATTAGACTTGGTGATAACATAGGCATCTGCCAAGATTCTTGGTGGCACCAGTTCAAATTTTGCCTGGTCTGTAACTGTTGCATCAACAAAGCGTGACGCATATTCCAATCTTTGTTGGTCGTTCAGTTTTACCTTATCAATTGATTCTGCAACCTGTTGTGGGGTCATGTCATTTGGGTTCAGTTTTTTATCCACCAGCCCCATTTCTTGATATACGCCCAGTGTAATGCGATCAAACATAATCTGGTTTTGATCTGATGTCATCGAATAGATACGATTTTTTGCCTCGGTCCCCAATCTTTCTTGTTCTGGATTTGGGTTGGGGGAAATTTTTATGGGGTGTGGGTCAACAGTTCCGCCACCATTTTGTTGTTCTTGAAACCTTTGGTACAGTTCATGACCGTCATTTAAGGTATCTGCCCCCTGTTCATCTTTGACGTACCCGTTCTTTTGCAACCATTCATAGAACCTTTTTTGATCGCCACCAATTACTCGATTGTGACCTTGTGTAACTGGTTGTCGTTCCATTTGTGCCAATACCTGCTCATACCTTGCTTGGGCTCGCAGACCGGTGGCGGTAAACTCTACTTCGTTATTTTCCTTGTTATGGGTGCCAAATGTTTCAATGAAATATGACATGGTTTGCATGTCGTCTAACTGAACTTCAACATCGCCACGTGCGAATTGTTCCATGATTTCGTCCGCCTGGGATTGTAAATCCTGTTGCGTTTTTGCGTCCTTTGCATTACGCAAATCATCCATCATTTTCTGTAAATCTGCACCTTTTAAAACCGTTGCCATTGGCTGCTCCCTACTAATATCATGCATATTTTATCACAAAAAGTGCCTAAAACCAAGCCATAATAACAATGGTGAAAACCCGGGGCAGGGTGTGTTTTTTATATTGACAAAAATGTGCTATGTATTACAGTTTTGGAAAAAGATATAGAATATGTCACAACCATGGATAGATTGTCAAACTGTCATAATCAACAGTAAAAATGTTGATGATTTTTTGCGTTCTCATACGGCTGGTATGTTTGATGTTGGTACAAATATTATAACAGATTATCGTTTTGTTGTTGGTGACGATTTGACCGGCCCTGTTCGTGAACGTGTCAGGCGAATTATAGACATTTTGAACGCGGAACATGATATAACCATTGCCCACGAAACCCAGCATTTGTATAACCGCCGTAAAATTGGTGATTTTGTTGAATTTGCCAGGGGTAATTATTTCCAAGAAATGTCTTTGTATTGTCTGGATGAACTGTCTGTCTTTGCCGGTGGTATATTGCATGGTGATGCGGTGTTGGTGGCGCGTGGCACGACCCCTGAAACGGTTGCCGTTGCAATGAATGCGGGGGTTCAAGAGTTTATAAATGGTACAGGGTGTACGTTCTATCTGGATGGTCTTTCGCAACAGTTAACAGATGCAGTATTTGTTGATTTGTTTAATCGTGATACAAGACCCCGGGGATTAAAGAAACAATGTGCCCTGTACAGAAATGCTCCTGAACGTTTGTTCAGTCCACGTTTTTATCGTGCCGTAAATCAGTTGTTTACTTATGATGATTATTGTATTTTTGCCGACAACAAATTAACACCGCCTGTTCGTAATCTAATGTCTGAAACCCAACATGATATTAGGCGTGTTAACAAAATGTATCTTGATAAGACGTTGTCTGTTTTGGAAAATTACATAACACCCAAATGTTGTCGTACTAAATAACAAAACCGCCAAATGCTGGCGGTTTTATGTCTTATACTAATATCCCTGATATGCCACGTCTGCACAGTTTGGTATATATGGGTTGGTTTAATCCATATGCACGTATAAGCACATCTGGTGTTTGTTTGCACCACAGATTGTGATATGTTGTTTTGCCGTCTTTGACTGTTTTAATCAGTCCGCTGGGTAATTCTGCTCGACCAATACAAGATGATAAATACACAGTACATTCATCGTTGTTGCCCAGATTTTCGCACGCCAATATTCGTGCATAAACGTTCAGTGTCAGGTCTGCCTTGGTTGCGTCTTTGGTCCATGGTGAACCGCCCCCAATTGGTGATGCGGTTGAATAAAAATCGCATGCCAATTTGCGTCCTGTAATTCCACAGTCGGCAACCGGGCCATGATACGTGTATCGGCCTGTGCCATTAACGATGATTTTGTCTGGCGTTTCGCCCAGCGTGTCAATAATCTGCTTTGTGATATCTTGGTCTTGTAACATTGGGATTGCGACAATTACTGTTTCAATTTTGTCGTCATTCAGCGTCACTTGTGTTTTGATATCAATCCCCAGATTGTCTGACTGTCGTGCATGATTGTACAGCGTGTCATTCAGTTTTCGTGCCAAATATAGTTCACGATTGATTTTTCCGTCACCCTGACATGCGTATCCAACAAATACACCCTGGTCGCCCCATCCATTGGCCCGAACGCCACGACTGATGTCCGCAGATTGTACCCCAATCAGGTTTATGACATTTATCTGGCGTGGGTCTATTGTAAATTCGCCCCATATGGCATGATATTGTTCGTTATATCCTATTTCGCTTAGTGCTATTTTTAGATAATCGGTCAGTTTAGACATATCAACATTACCGCTGACTTCGCCCGCTAATACAACAGTGTTATCCTTGATTAAGACTTCAACTGCGTATCTGACATGTTCGTCTTGTTCCAACATTCTGTCCAAGATATAGCACGAAATATAATCTGCTGTTTTATCTGGATGTCCAATAGACACTGCCTCTGCTGTTCTTTGCATAATTTACTCCTTTGGTTGTATTGCAAAACAGAACCAAAGGCGGATAGTGTGTGTGCTTATCGCGTCACCACATGACCAGTAATAAAATAATGGAAAGTTTGCATCAAAAATACTCCATTTTTAGTCCGTTTTAATAGGCCGGACAAGTCTGGTTAAATCCACCTTGATTAAGATTAATTGTACTATACTAATTATGAAAAATCAAGTGACCCCATCATTTTTATATTTCTTTACAACCGGCAACTTTTTGATATACTACCTGTGGTGGTATAGATTCCACACAATAAAAACTTCAACATTTAACCAACGCATTTTTACGCAGTTATTATATTGCGTGATTGTCTATGCGTGCTAAACTAAAAACAAAAAATTAGGAGGACAATAAAATGTCAAATATTGTATTTTCAGCATTACGCTTTGCAACAAATGCACACAGCGGACAATATCGTAAATCAACCCAAATCCCATACATCGTTCATCCTGTGGATGTTATGCAGCACTTAATACGGCATGGTGCATCAACAGATGCGATTGTGGCGGGCATTCTGCATGATACATTAGAAGATACCCCAACCACAGAAAACGACCTGCGTCAGTCTTTTGGCGACAGAATCACAGATTTGGTAATGGGGGCCTCGGAACCTGATAAGTCTTTGTCTTGGACGGAACGCAAAGAACACACGCTTGACACATTGCGTGGAACAGATGATATAGAATTGCTGATGGTTGTATGTGCCGATAAACTCAGTAATATTACCAGTATCGCTAACGATTTGCGTGTGTATGGTGACGTGGTTTGGTCACGCTTTAATCGTGGTTATGAAATGCAAAAATGGTACTATATGGGACTGGCAGATATTTTTGCATTGCACCAGAAACGCTCACCACTTTTTGCTGAATATATCGCTATCGCAAATCAGGTTTTTGCCAACTGATTTGTTTTTAATATCATATCTCTGGTAATAAAATCACATTGCTAAAATCTGATTGTTATGTTATATTATCTACCAGATACATATACACAATATGTAAAACAGGCAGGGGGGTCAGTATGCAACCGCAAAATATACAACCTACTATACAACCGAATGCACTTAATGTTGGTGCGACTATATCTGTGATAAGTATTTTATTGGCTTTATTGTTTTCTCAAAATACGACAAATAACGGCAACCCGATGGTTGCCCAGACTGCCCAACAGACGCCACAGGACGCCCAATGGGATCGTCTGTATGATGAATATGTAAACAGTTTTGAACAATACAAACAAGGTAACCAATCTGCAACAGATGCATCTCAGTATTGGCAACGTCTGTATGAAGATATAAATAAAAACAAAATGCAAAACCCATTTCTGGATGATGTTAAGTCGGCGGCAACCGCCCTTGGTATATCTGTGAATGCCACGCCTACAGAATTAAAACAGGCATATCGTCAGTTGTGCATGTCTTGCCTGCCGAACGCATCCAAGGTTGGTCCAGAACAAACTGTTGCCATGGTTCAGCAGATTGTTACTGCTCATGCAATCATGTTGCAACACATCAGCCAGAATCCATCTATAAAACCAAACGTACAAACACAGACTGTAAAACCTGTTCTGCCTGTGCCACAACCTGCGCTGGTGCGTGTACCCAAGACTGTCCGTCCTGCCAAGGCTGGATTGCCAACTGCAAAGTCTGTACGTTCTGCGAAAAAAACAAAAAAAATAAAAAAGCCCAAGATTGGTGTTAGAAAATCTGTGATATTACCAATTGCCCCGGTCGTCAAATCTGGCAAACAGACAAAACCGGTCTTGGTGTCACAGCCAAAATTGGCCACAAATACAGCGAAAATACCATTGCACTTGCTTCGGCTTCGGATGCTTCTTGCTAAACGGTATACTCATACTCACTAAAAAATACTCACCGCCCAATCGGGCGGTTTTTACTTATTATATATCACAAAAGCACAACTAAATAAAACTATTTTCGCCATGTTTTGAAAAATAGTAATAGATACTTTTTTCTGCGATATCATACATTATGTCCACCATTTCTTCAATGGACCATTTATTTCTTCTAAAATAAAAACTGCCTCGGTTAAATTGTTGCATGTTATGCAGATATGTTTTGTTTAATTTACCGAACATTGCGATTGTGATAACTCTATCCAAAATAGAAGAGCTTTCATCAAAATCACAACCGTAACCAAAACACACAAACGGAAAGATGTCTTCGGATAAAAAATAAGTCCTTAAACCTATCACATTTTTACCCAACCGTTCAATTGCGTTTCCTTTTGCTTGTTTGTTTAATCCTTCACTTAGTCTCAAATCGTTAGTGCCCTGGTTTTTTGCTTCGGGAATCAATATTGGATATTGTTTATTGTCTTTGTTAATGATGTTCAAAAAGCCACCATCTGGCGCCATGAAAGAACTATCGAACATGTAATGAAAATCTATATCTGGAAATTGTTTTTTTAAATGTTCAACAATATATTTTAATGTTATTTTCTTGTGGTGTTCCAGCCGAATCCCAGGAAACTTTTGTGATATTTTATTTGCCACAATACGCAAGGCGATCAAAACTTCTTTTTCTTGTCCCTTTGATGTCGAGTTTATAATGGTGTTCGCTCGGGTTTGTCTTAATAAGGTTTTGTCGCTCATGGTACTAGTCCTTTTTCTTTAATATCCATAATAGTTCTTTGACTTTTATGTTTCTGGCATTCAGATTCCTGCTGCCTCGATATGTATTATAATCCTGTTCTAATAACGTTGTTTCGCCATATTTTTTCAATATGTTTAAAAAATCATCATAAGGGATAATGCCTTCATTGTTGTATGAAATCAAGATGTATTTGGCCTTTGTATTTTTTATCAAGTCATCCATCGCTTCAATTGCTTGGATTCTTTTGTTATATGCAGATCGGTTCCAATTTTCTGCGATACCACTAACACCGTTTTGTATATCAATAACCTCTGCTTTATCTGCCAAAATATTCAGCATAAAATAATTTGATCCATAAGGGTGTTGGTTATAAGGGGGGTCATAGTAAACCAGGTCAAATATAGTATCCTTTTTTACCAACTCATTAATATCTTGTTGGAAAATTGTTACATTACAATCCGTATTTCTTAATGTCGGAATGTCCAGCTTGATATCTGCCTTGATGCGTGTAAGTGCATTTTCCCCCTTGCCACCAAAATGTCCTATGCCATCCTTTTTATGAAAGCCTTTAAAAACACCAGATGTGTTTGTATGGATTGATGCTTGCACAATAAGCGGTGCTAAAAAGAAATGTTGCATATCCTCTGGTACGTCTGAATATATTTTGCGTTTTATTGTATCCAGAAATCTTGCGTTTCTATTGGTATAAAAAACCCTTTCGTTTGCTTTAATATCATTGTCATCATCTGGGGCATAATTACTAGTTATAAAACCAGCAATCAGGTCCTTGTCGGCAACGGAATTAAAGTTGTGAATGGTATTTCTGATATAATCAATATCTACTTCATTAGGATTAGATAAATAGCATTTATTTACCAAATAAGAATATCTTTCCAAATCATTCACGACCAGGTCTGAACAGTGAAATTTTAACAGTCTTGACACAACACCACTGCCGGCAAAACCGTCCATAGCCCTAAGTTTTTCCTTGTTTAATTGTTTTTTGACTGTTTCTATGCCACGATTCAAGAAGGGCAATAAACTGCGCTTATTTCCTAAATAGGTTATAAGCTGTTCTTGAAAAAATGCATCGTTAAAATTGATATTGTCGCCAAACAAATTATACATATCACAGCCCTATTGTATTGCAGGGACATTATAGGTTGTTTGTGATTTTTGTTCAAGGGTTATTTGGTTCAGACAGAAATCCACGTTGATACTAAAAGGTCATCACGCTGGCATCACCCCCGCCGAATTGGAAATACCAATAATTCAATTAAGTATATAATTATGCGGTGTTTTAATTCTTGTTTTTTGTGTTCAATGCTTGTAGTATGAACTTGCTGTTGTATAAAACTGGGGGCATTAATTGGTAAGGCGTCGTGCGCATAGTCGCAAAGGTTATTATAACAAATATGGCACATGGGTTTCACCAACTTGGGTTCGGGAATGTGATGCTTCGCCAGGCGGCGGTGGTGGCTCGTCTGGTGCTGTCGAAGAGTTTATAGAAAAACTAATCGTTTGCTTTTTTAAAGGTTGCTGGGACGTGTTGTGCAACAGTATTAAGTTTGTCTATCGTCATACATCATTCATCGGTGTGTTGTTATTACTGTTGGGGATATATTATCTGTTTTCTAATGTTTCATGGGTATATCTTGCGCCATTTGTTTATGCGTTCTTGGTGGCGGCACCATTGGCGTATGCCAGATTGGGTTCTGTGATTACGGGCATAGTGTTGTTTTTCTTGATGTGCGATATGTGTTCCAGCTTATCGGTTATTATGTTAATCGCAATAGTGTTTATATCTTGGGTTGCGGGCACAGTTGTGGCCTTGTCTGAAAAAACAGAATCTCTTTTTGGGGCATGTATCGGTTCTTGTTTGTTGTTAAATATTATGGGGTACCCACTGTTAAATGCAACGTTCATTAGTTTAATAATTGGTGTGTGGTGTGTATATGCATCGGGACACGGTTTTGTTTTTGATATGGGTAGAATTGTTGGTTTAGAGCCAAGTACATTAAATGATGTGTCTGCAGAATCGCATGTTGGTCCTGAATATGACGTTGATTGCTGTGATAAGTTTGGGCGGACCCCATTGCATCGTGTAAATAATTCTGCACTTGCAGAGAAACTTATTCAACAGGGGGCCGATGTAAATGCACGTGATATTTATGGTAAAACCCCATTACACTATGCACGCAATCCAGATATTGCACGTGTTTTACTTTCGCATGATGCGGATATAAATGCATGCGATATTCATGGCAAAACACCACAGGGTAATATAAACGTGATAACTGCCTGTAACGACCAAGAAACATGTGCTGACCAAGACTAAATCAGATATCTCTAAGTTGGGAAAAAATTAACCGCCCTTTAACAGGACGGTATAAAATGTGGCTCGGCGCGGCTTGTTCATACCGGCACGAAAAACCAACGGAATTTACAGCTATTGCAAGACTTTGTGAGATTTTTCTAAAAGATTACACAAATGCACCATAGGGTGTAAATATAATTATACTGTTTAATTTGGATGCTACGCTAATAATCAAGTTGTTACATGGAATTAAATTTCAGGTTGAGAGAGCAAGACACTCATCGACTATGTAATGTCCATTTCTTTTTATAACTCAAATATTATGTGATAAAATTATTAACAGACAGAAAATAGTGGTGTTTTTATGTTTAGGGGATTGACAAAACAAAAAGTGGTATTATAATATAATGGTGTGGAGCGTGTTGTGTCTAAGTCCATCACAAATAGGGAGGATATGAAATGCAAAAGTTTACACAGGGCAGCAAGGTTCGCCTGGTGAATAATCCGTCAAAAATAGGTACAATTCGTGATGATAATCCAATGGTACGTAATGAACGTGCTCTGTGGAAAGTGCAATTTGGTAATGGCAAGGTGGAAATAATACCAGAAGAGCATTTAGAGTTATATGATGCTATTGAGGCACTTACGCTGCCAGAAATGATCCAGAAACAAAGATTTTCATCCGTTGGGGATGTGCAACAAATATTATCAGAAACAAAAATCAACGGTAATTTAAGTGATATCATATACAGTATGGATCTGACAAACACAGATTTCTATGCTTATCAGTTTAAGCCAGTATGTAAAATAATTAACTCTCCATCCAATGCCATTTTAATTGCTGATGAGGTCGGTCTTGGTAAAACTATTGAGGCGGGCCTTATATGGACGGAATTGAAACAACGTTATGATTACAAACGTTTATTGATAATCTGTCCAAAAATCTTAAGTGATAAATGGCAGATGGAATTGCGCCAGAAAATGGGTGTAAAGGCAGAAATTCTTAAGCCATCTGATATGGTAAAACGTATAAAAAAAGAAGATGAATATGCTTTCATCTGCAGCATTCAAGGGGTGTCATCAGATGAAATTGAAGAGGAATTGGAAAAATATGTATATGAAGACCAGCTTATAGACCTGCTGATTGTTGATGAGGCACACAAAATTAGAAATGATAAAACTAAAGGTAATCATTCTGTAACACAATTAAGAGCATTGGCTAATCATGTAGTATTTTTGTCTGCAACACCAATACAAAATAAAACCGATGATTTGTATTCTTTAATTAAAATATTAGATCCAGATAACTTTCCATATAAGGACTATTTTGATTATATGTTGAACAACATAAAAGGTCTGGTGTTATTAAAAACTAAGCTTTTACAGACTAGATTGCCAATAAATAAAATTATAGAAGAATTACAAATATTGAAAAACAATGATGGTTCAGGAATTTTGAGCCATAGTAAACAATTGGCAGCCTTGATAAAACGCCTGGAAAGCCGAAAAAACACCGAATTATCTACCGAAGAATATCAGAAAATAGCATATGAATTAGATGAAATAAATTCATTGGGCTACATATATAACAGAACAAGAAAACAGGATGTTCAAGAAAATTGTGTGGTAAGAGAAGCTATACCAGAAAAAATATTGATGACAGATGTAGAACAAGATCTTTATAATTTGGTAACAAAGGCTGTTTATGAATATGCGCAACAGAAATTAACAGTGGCTAACCCCGGTTTTGCCAAATTCTTATTAAGCACCCCCCAAAGAATGTTAACAAGTTCATTATATGCCACATTAAAAAATTGGCGCAAACGTAATGATATAACAAGCGAAGATGAGGATGACTACAATAACAATGAGATCCCTTCGGATTTTATGCAGGCGATTTTTGATGCTGTGGAAGAATTTCATGATGATAGGGAGTTATATGATAACGATACTAAGTATGAAAGATTGTTATCCATGTTGAAAAAAGTTGGTAGTGAGTATCCAGATGATAAAATTGTATTGTTTTCTACATTTGTACCAACATTAGAGTATTTAAGCGACCGTTTAAATAAAGATGGCATTATAAACATTACATTAACCGGTAAGAGTAAAGATAAAACAGAGGTCTTTAATAAGTTTAAAACGGATCCAAACATCAAAATTTTGCTTGCTTCAGAAGTCGGAAGTGAGGGTGTTGACTTACAGTTTTGTCGATTTTTGATCAACTACGATTTGCCATGGAATCCTATGCGTATTGAACAACGTATTGGGCGTGTGGATCGTATAGGCCAGAAAGCAGATAAGATATTGATTTGGAATATGTTTCATAACAGTACAATAGACGACAGAATTTATGAAAAATTATATGGAAAGTTTCATATTTGCACAGAAGTTCTTGGCGATTTTGGGGAAGTTTTAGGTCAGGAATTTGAGCAATTACGGATGGATTTGTTGTTCTTAAGTCCAGAGCAATATGATGCTAGAATAAAACAGACAGAACAAGCCATAGTTAATAAACAGATACAGAACAAACAATTAGAACAAGATGCTTCAGAACTTGTTGCGTATGGTGATTACATTTTGGATAAAATCCAAGGACAACGTCACAAAATTACCGCACAAGATTTGTCAAAGTATGTTGTTGTTTCATTACAAAAATTATATGGGACCAAATATTCAAAAACAGATAATGAAAATGAATATGTAGTAACAACAAATAACAAATTCCAGATGGATTTTGAATCGTTCTGTATGGATAATGGGTATAGTCAGAGTAGTTTATTGCTGCACGATACAAATGTTGTTTGTGCTTTTTACACAAAGATTGGTACTTCTATAGCTAACAAAGAAGTTATAAATCCAACACATCCATTGATAAGATTTTTAAGACATAAATTGGCAGCTGAAGCGGATACTGTATATCCAGTGGCTGCACTAATATCAGAAGGTTCAAACTTACCTAAGGGCGAGTATATTATTGGTGCTTCCTTAATACGTGCTAAGGGTATTTCGGATTATGCAAAACTTATTTATACTGCATATAATACCGAAACAAAAAAGTTTACTACAGAAGATTTAGCTGAGCATTTATTGCATAATGCGTTGTCTAATGGCAATGATTGGACATCACGTCAGGGGCTTGATTATGAAGCATTGGCTAGAGATGCAGATATTGTTATGGATAAGAATTTATCAATTTATATAGATGAAATTGAAAAAATCCAAAACAAGAATGCTGATCGTGCTGAAATACAACGTAAAGCAATCAATAGGCACTTAGAACAAGAAACAAAAAGAGCAACAGAGATGATTGCTAAATTAGAGGCAGAGGGTAAACTCAAAGGTGCAGAACTGAATAAAGCAAAATTTAATAAATTCAAGATGCAAATGCAGGCAAAGTTATTCAAAATCGATGAAAAAACAAAATTGCAGCATGAAAAGGAAGACATTTGTGTTGTTGTCTTAAAGGAGGCTTAATATGGTTGTCGATCTGATTATGGGCTTGGATATAGGTAGTTCAACAACAAAGGTCGTTATAAGACAGGCCTGGGCTGGGGATGATAATTTTTATGTTGTTGATTTTAAGGAATTTGGTCAACCTGGGGCAACATATCTTTTGCCTACTGCATTATGTTTTGATGAAACCACAAATTCGTATTTTGTTCCAGATTACAATCAAGTTGCGGATTATGAAGATATTAAGTACAAATTTATGCAAGGTGCAGAGAAGTCTGATATCATTTTGAGTGCTTTTATTGCATGGGTTATGCAATATTCAAAAAAATATTTCTTAAAAAGGTTTTCTGAAACAGATGCTTTTAGGGGCAGAGAAATAAAATGGTCTGTAAACATGGGTGTTCCGACTGCTGTATTCAACGATGAAGGAAACGAAAAGTGGATAAAAGTGCTTGAAAAAGCATGCAAAATGCATGTGGATGAACCTATCAGTACGAATAGTTTAAAACGAATTTCTAGACCAGATATTGACTTGCATGTTATTCCAGAAATCATAGCAACGATCAAATCATTTATCGCTCAAGACGGAGCCAATAATGATGGGTTGTATTGTGCTATTGATGTGGGGGCCACAACACTAGATGCGTGTACATTTCGTATTTTTGGTTCTGACACTGGCGAAGATAAGTATGCTTTTTATAGTGCGCGAATAAAACCATATGGTGCAGCAAGATATGAGGAAAGTCAGGATAAGAATGAATTTTTAAGAAACTGTGACAAACAATTTTCTGAGGTTATATGGGGAACTTACCTACGTAAGGCACCACATGAAAAAGAATGGCGTGATGGACTGCCGGTGATTTTGTGTGGTGGTGGTTCTTATATCCCAGAATATAAAAAGCTATTGACAGATTATGATGAAGAACATTTAAAGAGATTGGCAAGAGATCGTTTCGGTAATGAAGAATATAAGGGTATTAGGTATGTTAGATTGCCAGATAATCATTATGTTTCTGAGCAATCTGTTGATCAAAAACGTTTGCTAGTTGCCCAAGGACTAAGTTATCCATATATAGATTTTGATGATATTAAAAGGATTTATCAAACATGTGAAACCGAAGACGTGCCGATTATAACAACTGATAATTTCCATGGAAATGAATATATAACAAAAGATATGTGTTAAGAAAGGTGCCAAACGGCACCTTTTTTATTATGCAGTTCGATAATGCATGAAAAATAGCATATCTTATAACCTGTATTATCGAACTGTGATAATCCTTAGAAAACCAAAGAAAAACCGCCCTTTAACAGGACGGTGTAAAATGTGGCTCGGGCAACTGGACTCGAACCAGTGACATACGGATTAACAGCAAGTTCTTGATTTCAGGGCTTTTTTTACGATATGTCGTGTTGACCCAGATTCCCGCCACTTTTTGCACATATCTGTGTATGCGCCGTATAGCTGTTTTTTAGTATGTAGCAATTATGTAGCAAAAAAATTGCACCCCCGTATACCTACAAGTGTCTAAATCATACAAAAATGACGTTCGCCAAAAATGAAATTACGGAATGCGTTTGTCGGACAATAATCATACCTTGAATGCGGGTGCCATACGGTTGATTTCTGCTTGTGGTAAACCATAGCGTCTGGCAACGGTTTGCCAATTTTTTAGCACATTTATCATGCTGTTTGCAATTTCTTCTGCCTCGGCACGAGTAATTCTGAAATATTCAGCGTATTGCAGCGCATTTTCAATTGTTGCATCGCTATTATCGTCGGCAATAGCGGTATGCAACATATCAACTTTATCAACAGATGGGTTTACATCGTACAGTGGTGACAGGCGCCACCCATTGCCTTCATACAGGAATCCATGATTACGCAGATGGTCGTCTGTATTTGAAATCAAAACCGAGAATAATACACGCTTCCACAATTCAGCCAAGTCGTTATCAACATTGGATCCTTTTTGAATCAAAAAGTCAGCTATGTCAGTGTAATTATAGGTCTTCATATCATTATCTGTTGCGCCTAATACGGTCATGGCAGACATAAATGGCTTTCTGTTTTGTTTTTCCCTGTCAAAGCGTTTTATTATCAATACGTCTTTGCCGGATATTTGTTTGAATTCAAATTTAGGAACATTTAGTCCGCATTGTTTGGCCAGTTCCAGCGCTACGGCCTCCCATGCAACAACATGTGTCGTGTCGTCTTTTTTTGGAAATTTTGCAATGCACAAATCACCGGCATCATCAATAACAGATGCCTTGGGTCTTGCTCCACCCAGTGAAGAACCTGGCGCTAATAACAATAGCAGGTCTTTATTTGTGTCTGTGTTGTCTGCGATTGCGTCTGCCGCGTGTAATAATTCAGGCAGTCTAACCAACGGCGGAATTGGTTCGTTGTCCATGGTTAAAAATGCGCCATCTGCATTTGCTTTAAAACGCAGTGCGCCTTGACGGGCAAAATCATTTACGCGAACTATATAGTCTATTTCGTTTAGTGTCTTGGCTGCGCGTGATTCAGATTGTGCCAATTCTTGTTCATGACGACGCATCAGTGTACGTCCCCATCTGTCTGGGGCTGTGTCTTCAAAAATGCCAAACATTTTATGTTGGGTGAACATCATGCCGGCCCCTAATGGCATATCAGGCGCCAATTCAAAACGTTTTGGATTGATTAACCATTCCTGGGAATATTGAAAAGCTGCCGTTTCACGGGTGCCTTTTATCTGTGCTGTCAAAGCCCCCACCAGGTGGTCTGTATTATCCATGGATACATAAACTAAAAATGTCTGGTTTGCCATATTTTGTCTCTTTTTATATCGTTTTTGGTGCGCTGGCCCGTTTTGGTAATTTATCAGCGTCCAGCATCAATCCGACTTGGTCAAATCTTATGTCTGCAACTTCTGCCAGTCTGTCGTGCAGTCCCAATACAAACAATACCTTGGCATAAATGCCCATAGATGTTGCAGGGTCTCCTTTTTCAACCTTGGCCAGTGTTGGTCTGGTTATACCTGCGCGCTGTATCATCATTTCTGCGGTTATGCGTCTGCGAATTCTGGCATCTTTGATGTCTGCCCCCAGTTTTGCCAATGCGCGCTTAACCGGGGTTGGATAAATTGTTGTTTTTCTCATGTATTTTCTCTCTATAATGTAAATTATATTTTACATTACGCTAGAATAATGTAAAAGATAATTTCTGTTTTGTCAAATTTATTATACCACAAATCGCATTAAAAAGAAAGAGGTATCACATCGGATATAAAAATAAGAGGTTTATTATTGGTATTAGCACCCTAAAAACCATGAAAAATACCAAAATTCGATTCGGGGCAAAAGTTTGATTTTTTTGTCGGGTGCCGTCGATGAGCCGTTGTTTCAAAAACTGACAAAATATGATTTAATACTATTTAGATGTGTTTTAATGTAGTTTTGATACATTACGATACAAATTTTTTTAGTAAAAACAGGACGTTTTTTGCTGGTTTTGCAAGACTTTTACTTTTTTATGTGCTATAAATTATATGTAC
>JAZTWM010000015.1:0-150092 GCA_045635825.1 Candidatus Enterousia sp.
GCGTGCAATGCCGTTTGCAGATCGGGCGACTCTTTGGGCTAAATACAGCCCACACCCATTCAAACGACAAATGCGGGCATTGTGGTACTATATTCAATGCGACCGCTTCAAACTGCGGATTGAACCAAAGTTCCTGACCAACATAAAGAAATACAAAGGCAATCCCACAGAATGTGTCACCCATTCGTATCATAATCGGTACTATATCCGTCCCGGCACGGTTATAACACGAACATTCCACGGAATCGAACATTGTGTCACAGCAAATGACGATGGAACGTTTTGTTACAACGGGCAAACCTACAGAACGTTGTCTGGAATTGCGAAAGAGATTTCCGGCATAAAAATTTCGGGTCCAAAGTTCTTTGGACTAAATAAAGGGGGCAACAATGCCAAATAGATGTGCGATTTATACGCGTAAGTCAACAGAACACGGGCTGGATATGGAGTTTAATTCCCTACAAAACCAAGAAGAAGCATGTAAAGCGTATATTGCATCCCAATCATTCAATGGGTGGCAATATTGTAAAACATACAGCGATGCTGCGATTTCTGGTGGGACGATGGAACGTCCCGCCCTGAAACAAATGTTGGACGATATGGCACGTGGCTTGGTTAATACCGTGGTGGTTTATAAGGTGGACCGACTGTCGCGTTCCATATTGGATTTTCATAAGATGATACAGTATTTCAACAAGTATAACGCGAACTTTGTGTCCATAACCCAATCTTTTGACACCAGTACATCTATGGGTAAATTGACGCTGAATATGCTGCTGTCATTTGCCCAGTTTGAACGCGAAGTTTCCAGCGAACGAGTACGGGATAAAATACGCGCCAGTAAAGCCAAAGGTATATGGATGGGCGGCAATCCGCCGTTGGGATATGATGTGATAAATAAAAAATTAATTCCGAATGAGGCTGAGGCCGCGACTGTCCGGACACTATTTGAAAAGTATCTAGAACTGCAATCTGTAAATGCACTGACCGAATATGCTGCGGCACATAATATATTCGCAAAGCAATGGACGACCGCCAAAGGCATCATAAAGGGTGGCCGACCCATTGCCAAAATGAGTATGCATCGATTATTGCGTGACAGGATTTATATCGGCCAAATTGTGAACAAGACGAATAATACTATTGCCCCGGGCGAGCATCAGGCGATATTACCCACAGAACTGTTTAAATGTGTACAAGCGGCCTTGCAAAACAACGCGAATAACAAGTCTGAAACACACGGTTCACCCAATTTGTTGACCGGCAAACTGTTTAATCACAACGGCGTGCGCTTTACCAATCAACGAACATGTGGCAAAGGCAAAACCAACACCCATTATTATGCAACCCGTGGCTTTTATCTGCCCGCACCCCAGGTGGACGAAATCGCGATTAAAACCATTACACAGTTCATGGATTCAGATCTGTCGGCACTGCCGTCCGCGACCGCAGATGCCCTGAAACGCATTAATATTCAAAACGCAACATACGCAGAAAAGAAAGAACTTGTTCAATCACTGGTTGACAAAGCTATATATTCGCAGGATAAAGTGATATTTTATCTGGCGCCCGACGTTGCGAAACTCCGGCCGTTCACAACGGATAACTTTATCAATCAGAAAACGGAGCCGATGGAGCTCGCAATCAGCGATACTCGCATCGTAATTACCGTTCCGATTATCCTGCGAAAATATGTGAATACAGTGTTTGATAAAACCAAGAACGGCATTTTGACCATCAGCGATAACACCCACCTAATCCTTAAAGCCTTCGCCACCGCATGGCGGTATCGGGAAATGTATGAAGAATACGGCGACTCCGATAAAATCATCGCCATGGAACACACATCCCCACGTCAGTTTTACAGATACCTTGACCTTGCATACATGAATCCAGAAACCGTCAACCGCATCCTATCCGGCGAACATAAAGTTAATGTTAAAGAATTGTTCCTGATTGCTAAAACTTCCAAAATGTAGCTATTAAGCGTTTTCGATAACCGATAACATAAACTCAGAAAACACCGCTGATGCCCCTACAGCTAACCGCGCATGCCTATCCAACATTGGCACACGCCTAGTTCCAAGTCCATGAGAGTCACTAGCAATATTCCGTATATTAGAAATCGCATCAACAATTTTGTTTAATCCAGATATCAGATTATTAATTTGCCTGTCGACATCTCCATCCTGATGCATATTGTAAAGATCTTTAACTTGCCTGTATAATCTCGTAATATCCCCTCTATCAGAAGGCGTTTCCCCTTTCTGCTCTATCGCGTAACAAAAAATTTCTTCTGTAACCGTTCTGGCCTTTGTTATGGCACTATCGTTATTACCATTTGATATATCTTCAAACGCTCTATCAATTAATTGCCGTACATATTCTCTATCTATTCTATCCAAAGAAGGGGTTTCAACTGGAATTTCAACATGTTGTGATTTTACATGATAGACACTACCTATTAATACCATTTCATTACCACTACACGATAAATGCCCATTAATCTTTGATATAATGGTTGAAATTATTTTATTGTATAGGAAATCTATTTCATCAGGAGAATACCCACTAAATACATCCGTAAATCTTCCTTTTGAAAACATATATGTCAATAAATCTGAAATACGGTTATTTTCGATACACCAATCTACTATCTTTTCCATATAAGCCCATCGACTTAAAGCCCCGCCGTAGGTATACGATAAAGCATATCCAAATCGACTAGCAATGTTACATATTGCAGAGCCCGTTAAATACGGCAATGCACACCTTACAGACCTACAATCACTTTCTGATAATTTTATGTTATCAAAGTATGTATCCCCAATAAAAATATCCAGAATAAACCTGGCTTTTAATAAATCATACCGTTCATCCATCTTACTTCACACCTATGTTTATTATTCTGTTGGTTATATAATGTCAACCTGATGTTAATTCAATCCCCAAAGTGGCATCCATGTTTTGGGCAAGGTATGCAATGCGGGTGATTTTGGTAGGATTGTGCGCGATGCCGAGCATACACCAGTACCATCGAGCAGAAAAATCCCCGGATTCTGGGGTAAAAGAAACATCCCGCGGAATTACCACGGGATGCCCGATTTTACTGGCGGATGGTGAGGGATTCGAACCCCCGGTGGGGTTGCCCCCACAACGGTTTTCAAGACCGCCGCATTCGACCGCTCTGCCAACCATCCTAAACTTTTTTTGCAGGTCTTTCAACCTACGGTTTTGTTCGCTGACCGTACCTGACGGTACTGCTCACCACTCGTTAGCACTCGACTTCGCTGGGCTTGTCTCGCTTACTCGTATGCAAGCCCGCCGCATTCGACCGCTCTGCCAACCATGCTAAACTTTTTTTGCGTGGTCTCTCAACCTATGGAAAACTCGCACTTAACCTTCTGTGTCATTACGTTTAATCATCGCATTCCCCTTTGTATTAAGCACGGGCATTATTGTACATTATTTTTTGCGGATTGCAAACATAAAAATTGCAAACCCACAAAAAAACATTATTCCGGACAATAATTGCCCCATGGTCAATCCCCACGATGTCAAAAATCCAATATGCGCATCTGGGGCCCTGAACAATTCACAAAACATGCGAAATACCGCATACCCCATGCCCATAATGCCACCCAGCGCACCAGGCTTTTTACGCAAATTGGTATATTTATACAGGCAGTACATTATGACAAATAATAATACGCCTTCGGTCAGGGCCTCGTACAGGGGGCTGGGGTGGCGGGGGATTGGTGTGTCACCATTAAATACAACCGCCCATGGAACATCTGTTGGGCGACCCATAACCTCTCGATTTATAAAGTTGGCAATACGACCAAAGAATAATCCAATTGGTGCAACAACCGACATTATATCAAGTAATGACCAACCACTAATCCGTTGACGATGTGCAAACATGAATGTCGCAATAACTACACCTGTCAGACCACCATGAAAACTCATCCCGCCATGCCAGACTGCGAAAATCTGTAATGGGTGCGACAGAAAGTACATAGGGTCATAAAACAGCACATAACCCAAACGCCCCCCCAGAATTACCCCCAGGATTACCGCAGTCAGCAGGTCATCCAGTTGCTTTTTAGACAACTTAACCATGCTGGTTGGGGCATTCATAAGCCAACGAAACATCAAGTATCCGCAAACAAACGCCATAACATATGCCAATGCATACCAGCGAATATCCAAACCAAATACCGATACTGCAACTGTTGAAATCGGCTCTAGATTAATTGCCATTTATTCCCCCCACGTGTAGTTATGCGGATATATTATCTGCTGTGCTGATGAGAGCAGCGAAAACAAGGTCTGACGACACGTCGGCTGTTTGCACGAACGTTTGGATCGTTAACATCGATGCCCTTGGCTGCCAATGTTTGGCGGATATGTGTTAAAATCTTTTCCATGCGTGCGACGGTGCTTTCCTGACAATGTGTTTTTTTGCGTTCTTTTGCCAACTTGTCTTCAATTTCAACATATTTTACAACCAGATTCTGTAAATCAATAGCCATTTCTTTGCGACCGGCCATATATTCATCGCTGGCCTGCATGTCACGATATGATTGGGTGCAATTTGACTGCATCAGCCCCATGCGATTCCAATTATCCATTTTTAATCCTTTTGTCTTGAATTTGCCAGGGCATTGTATTATATATTTGATAAATAACAAGGAGAAATGTAATGGCAACAAAAGTAATTGACACAACTGCCAGAGGTGTTTCGTCACGTAGTGGTGGCGGCATTGAGCTGTATTTAAAACGTATTTTTGCATTGATGTTTGGGGCAGTTGGTTTAACTGCATTGGCAACATACCTGACAATTTGGGGTGGCGGATGGATGTATTTAATCAATCCTGCGACCGGCGGTATGTCTGTGTTATATTACATCTTATTATTTGGTGGTCTGGGGTTGGCAATATGGGCCCAGGCACGTGCATTCAGCATAAAGCCAACAACTGCGATTTTATTATTAGCATTATATTCGGCAATTATTGGTGTAACAATGACACCATTGATTGTTAGTGCATTAGCAGTGAACCCAAGCAGTATTTTGATGGCATTTATTATATCGGCAGTTATGTTTGCATGTATGGCGATGTTTGGATACAAGACTGTAAAAGATTTGTCTTTTATGGGAACATTCTTGTTTATTGGCATGATTGGTTTAATCTTGGTCGGTATTATTTCCATGTTCTGGCCTGCATTGATGGGCGGTGCATTCGGCACAATCGTATGCCTGATTGGGGTTTTGATTTTTGCATTGTTTACCGCATATGATATGAATAAACTGAAACATGCATATGCAGTCGTCAGTGGCGAAACACAGAAAAATCAATTAGCCGTATTGGGTGCATTACATTTGTATATTTCATTTGTCGCAATGTTCCAATATGTGTTAGATTTGTTAAATCGTGAATAAGCAATAAAAAATATAGGAGTGATATTATGGCTTATAAAATTGATCCAAGTAAATGTATTGGCTGTCATACATGTATGGGTATGTGCCCAGTTGGTGCAATCACAACAACAGCAGATGGCAAATGCACCATTGATGCATCTAAGTGTATTTCATGTGGAACATGTGCATCAATTTGTCCAGTCGGTGCAATCAGCCCAGATATGTAATACAAGAAAAGATTCTGAAAAAAAGACCACCGAATGGTGGTTTTTTTAATTGTATAAATAGCTACATCCGTATACAATCATGAACACATAATAACGAAAGGAAAAACACAATGTTGCAGATGGGACTGACAAACGCACAGGTTATCGCCAGCAGAAAAAAATACGGCACCAACGAAATGCCACGACCAAAATTAAAGTCGGCATGGCAATTTTTTATAGAAGTGTTTCAGGACAAACTGAATATCATCTTGCTGGTCATGATGTGTATGTTTATTGGTCTGGCAATAATGGGATACGGCAGTGTATATGAGGCCATTGGTATTGGTGTTGTGCTGTTTGTTGTTGCAACAACAACTGTGGCGATCAAGGTTCGTGGACAACGCAGTGCAGAAGAATTACGCATAAAATCATCTATGCTGTTTGCAGATGTATTGCGTGACGGCAAGATTGTACATATTGACAGCACAGATGTCGTTGTGGATGATATTGTTATACTGCGTGCAGGTGAAACAATATGTGCAGACGGATATGTTATCGATGGCACAATCGCGGTTAATAATGCAATCCTTAATGGCGAAAGTGATGCATGCGACAAGACCCCTGCCCCACAAAAATACAAATACAATCGTGAAAAAAATATAACAGCAGATGACTATACAGATGCATTCAGTGTGTTTGCAGGGACAACCGTCCTAAGTGGTGAATGCAAAATGCGTGTAACACGTGTTGGGGCCACAACTGAAAACGCTAAGATTATGACCAGCCTGAGCAATATAGAAGAAGTAAAGACAACCTTGCAGATTCAGTTGGATAAATTGGCAGACTTTATTAGTAAAATTGGTGGGGCATGCGCAACGATAATATTCTTGGTATTATTGATTGTAAATATAAATACAAATGGCATGGCAACAGATGCATCCATGCTGTATATGATATTTAGTGCATTGACTGTTGCATTGACGATATTTGTGGCGGCCGTTCCAGAGGGGTTGCCATTTATCATTGGGATTATTACCAGTCAAAATGTTGCAACAATGATAAAAAACAACATTTTGGCCAAGAACCCCAGCAAAATACCAGAGGCAGGCAATATTCAATTACTATGCACTGATAAAACAGGTACATTGACACGTGGATTCTTGGAACCGGTGCATAACTTTGATGCGAATGGTAACGACATTGGTTTTGACAGCACAATTGGTGGTACGGTTAAATCAATGTTCTTGCAAAATATCGCATTGACGGGCGGTGCAACATTTGGTACATCAGGTGAAATTATCGGGGGTAACCTGACCAGTCGTGCACTAATGGCGGCGGTGCAGGCAGATGCAGAACACATTACAGAACTGCAAAATCAAAAACAGGCGATACACAGACTGCCGTTTGATAGTAAACACAAGTTTTCAGCCACAATGACAAAAGACGGCGTAGTGTTCTATATGGGTGCACCAGAGGTGGTTTTAACACATACAACACATATGATCGATTCTGCAGGCGAAGTTGTAAAAATAAACAAAAGGCAGATAAGTAAACTGATTGAACAAAATGCAAAACGTGCAATGCGATTGGTTGCATTTGCATTCAGCAAATCATGGGCAAATGACAATCAAATGCCAAATGATTTGGTATTTATATCCATTGTTGCGATGCGTGACCAGGTGCGTGATGGCGTAACCGATGTTGTTGGGGCATTACAAGAATCGGGCGTTCAGGTTATGATGATAACAGGTGATATTTTAGATACAGCACGTGCGATTGGTGTTGACTGTGGTATTATCACAGACGACAACGACATTGCCATTACATCGGCCGAATTTGAACAAATGACCGACCAAGAAGCCAAACGTGCATTAAAGAAAATCAAAGTTATCGCACGTGCAATGCCAGAGACAAAACTGCGTGTTGTAAAATTAGCACAAGAACTGGGGCTGTGTATTGGTATGTGTGGCGATGGTACAAATGATGCACCGGCATTAAAGCGTGCAGATGTTGGATTCGCAATGGGTGACGGGACAGATGTTTGCAAAGAATCGGGCGACATTATCATCACTGATAATAATTTCTTGTCGATTGCGAACTGTATTTTATTAGGACGAACATTTGTTCATAATGTTATCAGTTTCCTGCGATTCCAATTACCGATTAACTTTGCATTGGTTATTTTAAGTGTATTGTTCCCGATTATATTTGGGTTTGATGCGTTTACAGCGGTACAAATATTGATTATCAATATTGTCATGGACAGTTTGAATTCAATGGCGTTTGGTGGGGAACCGGCACGACCAGAATACATGCGTGAACCCGCCCAAGGAAAACACGCACCATTAATTACACGTTCTGTCTTGGGGCGTATTGCATGGACAACAATCGGTTTTATTGCGGTTTTCGCAATGATGGAAATACCAAGTGTGCGTGCAAACTTTGCAACACCAGAATTATATATGTCGGCACGATTTGCATTGCTGGTTATAATGGCGATTGTAAATGGATTCTGTGTACGCACAGATGGATTTAACCTGTTACGTGGATTGTCCAAGAACCCAATGTTTGTATGGGTTGCATTGGGTGTTGTTGGGTCAACTGTTTTATGCGTATCATTTGGTGGTGCGGTACTACAATTAGTGCCAATGAATATATCACAATGGGCAATTGTATGCGGATTATCTTTGATGATTATACCAATCAACTGGGTACGGAAGATATTTGCCAGATAACAGTCCCCCAAAATGGGGGATGTTTTTTTGCACAACCAGGGTTCCGGGGTCAAGCCCCGGAATGACAATTGTTTTTTATAATTGAGAAATAAAATATGAATAACATAAAAAAATCCCCCCGAACAATCGGGGGAAATTGTCCAATATATGTTAGTTTTTTATTTTTGTTCTGGCTTAGAACTGAACGTTCAAACGAACACCCAATTCAGCCTTAACATCTGTGCCATTCTGTGACATTTTGTTTGCATCATCGAATGTGTATTCGCCATATACAGCAACCTGCATAGCGTCATCCAACTGATATGCAGCGGTCAGGTTCAATACATATTCATCAAACCCATCGTTCATATCAGCAACTTTTGCCAACAAACCGTCAACCAACATCTGCTGAACTGTTGCAGATGGATATGGAATACCAGGCAACTGTGGTGCAACAGGTTCTTTCAAACCAGAAGCCAAACCTTCTACGCCATTATCTGCGTGGTGTTTATATGTAAAACCACCACCGAATGACCAACGATCATCCAATTGATAGAACAGCTTTAAACCAGCATTAACTTCGGTTGCAGATTTCAAATCAACTGAGATTTGATCCTTAAAGCCCAACATTGTCATTGGCAAACCACCAACTTCTGCAACTTTGTAACCTGTTACATCAATTTCATTGTTGTCGTTGCCGAATGTACGCAAAACTTCTACGAAACCAGCCATGCTGAAGTTTGACCAAGCCTTGCCAACCTGGGTTCCAACGTGGAAGCCCCAACGGCCATTTGAATAGTTGTCATATGTAAATCCGTTTGCAGCGTATGAACCAGACATTGGGCTAACACCACCCAACTGGGCATCTGCATACAAATCCCATGCCCAACCTGTGTCTGTGTCAATTGCGCGATATTTCAAACCGGCACGACCCAGGTGCATACCCTTGCGGTCAATATCACCGTCGTGGGTATAACCAAATTTCGCATAGGCTTCTAAATTATCTAAAATACCATAGCCTAATTCTTCTTGGACACGCCAGATTGGAAACTCTGTCGCACCATCATGTTGTTTTAATTTCATTGCTTCTGTGTCATCTGCAACTTTGTACATAACACCAGCAGATGTTTTGGAATACCCCATACCCTGTTTTGGCATGTATAATGGATTTTCCAGGTTGGCCGCAATTGCAGGTGCTGCGAATACAGACAAAGCAACTGCTGCACTGATAGTTTTTTTCATCATTTAACTCCTTGTTTTCGATGAATGCCGTGCCCCCCATTATTGGCAAGAGCCGGGTTCATATCCATACCGCCCATTCTTGGCAACAGTATGTGTTTTGTGATATGAACATTTATATTGTTATCTATCATAGGAACAATGTCAAAAAATCTTTTTGCTTGACATTTGGCACTTGAAAATATATCGACGTGAAACTATATAAAAAGTACGAGCAGTAAAGAGGTGTATCATGGATGCAGATTTTCAACAAAAAATGGCAATTGTATCAGGTGCGAACATTCCCGCCAGACAAGGACAAAAACTGAGCGAGGCACAGAAAAAAGAAATTGCAAAAAATTATTTTAAGTTATTCTTTGCATTATCTATGACAAATTGGATGGCAAATAATACTTTGGGGGCATCTTGGCACAAGGCAATGTCACAAATGGATGCATATACCGGTGCAAAAAATACTAATAATCCAGTTGCAATGTATATCAAACAACTGCACGTTGCACACAAGGCCAAGTGGAACCATATCATGATGACACATAAATTGCGTGATAAAAAACTGAACATATCACCAGATGTCGCGAAAAAATGGAATATGCGTGTTGCAACCAATGTACGCGAAGGATTGAACGGATTAAACGCAGAACTGAATAAGTTTCAGGCACCACCACAGAAGCAACAGGCAAAACAACCAACCATGTCACCAGAAATGCAAAAAAGAATGCAGATGTGGTTGTTACAACAACGCATGCAAAACCAAAATCAACGTTCTGCATAAAAACACCCCCAGAAAAACTGGGGGGATTTTTTATTTTGTTTTCTGTTTAATCTGGGCATACAGTTCCAGTTTTTCAGGATGTTCAATCATGTATTTTACGGTTGCCAACATAACTTCTTCGGATGCAGCAATATCACAAGCACGACCACCACAATACATCCATCCCCCAGGCAACACAGAATATCGCAATGTTTCTGGATTATAAAAAATTACATTACCAGAAATGTCGTTACCACGACGACTGTAAAACAACATTCCGTTATCCGCAATGCGACATGTCTGGGCCACAATCGCCATTGGAATACGTGGACGAATTACGGAACTCTGTTCACATATCTTTTTAAACACCGGCATCATACGCTTTATAGTGCGACCACCCATAATCGCATAGTTGTTATAAGTGTTGCGATTTAATTTACCCGCATTGCAATCGTACATTACAAAATTATCAAACTTAGATCCTAACATAAACTCAACCAACGCACCTGTTAAGGCAGGACGACCACTGCGTGGGGTCTTGGTGTCTTCGAAGACATCATTAAATTCAGGATGCAACAAGTCGGGTAAACTTTTCATTTTGTATGACTATCTCTTTTGCTTGTACGCCAAGACATATGGCACAAATTTTTCGGCGTGCGTATCACCCAACCAGACACGTGGAATCAAAATCGCATTCCCCATACCGGCCGCCATCTTGTCGATAACTTCGCCATTTTTGGCATTTCTTAACTCTGGTAATTTCACCGTCACAGAATCCATCGTCCCTGGCAGAATAAATGTGATTTCATCACCCGCGCGTGTTTCGTTACGCAATTCAAATGTAATATTTTCATCGTCCACTGCAGTAATTACACCGGCTGCATGAAAGTTTGATGTACTGCGTGTTGTTTCGTAATTATGTGCATCTGCCGTCACAGGTCCATCAAAAAATGCCGTTGTATAACCACGTGTTTCCAATCGGTTCAGGTTTTCCATAAATGGTGTGGGATCAAAGTTTTCAGGGTCACGTGCATAGGTATCTAATGCACAACGATATGCATGCACCACAGAACCAACATAATATTCACTGCGATTGCGACCTTCGATTTTTAAAGAATCAGGATTAGCAGATACAACATCCGCCAGACGTGGCATCAGGCATAAATCTTTGGAGTTCATAATGTATGCACCACGATCATCTTCGGTAATTGGCATTTCAACACCGCTGTCTTTTTCACGCAATACGACATCATATTTCCAACGACACAATTGTGCACACGCACCACGATTTGCTGGACGGCCAGTTATAAAATTAGACAACAGGCAACGACCTGAATAAGACATACACATTGCACCATGAACAAAGATTTCCAACCCAACATCTGGGCATTCGGCACGAATGGTTTTAAATTCACTGTGTGATACTTCACGTGCCAGAACACATAATTTCGCGCCTGCATTCTGCCAAAACTTTACGGTTTTCGCCGAGCAGATATTCGCCTGGGTTGAAATGTGAATTGGCATTTCTGGAAAGTTTTCACGCACCCACATTACAATACCAGGATCCGACACAATCAGGGCATCAGGGCCCAGGTAGCGTATAACATCGGCTACACGTGGCATATGTGCATATTCGTGATCGTGTGCAAACAGGTTAAATGCCAGATAAACCTTTTTACCGGCCGCATGCGCCAATTCGATACCTTGCTTAACCCCTTCGACATCGATTTTTGCGCGTGCACGCATTGAAAACCCAGGCAAACCCGCATAAATTGCATCTGCACCATATAAAATGGCGGTTTTAAAGGCATCCAACGTACCCGCCGGTGCCAAAAGTTCAGGTAATTTCGTATTCATACCCCCTATTTTGCCCCAAATAAATCCAAAGGCAAGAAATTTTATGATTTTTTTACTTGCGTTTGTTTTCCAGATATGTATAATGGGTGGCATGCCGGTTTAGCTCAGCTGGTAGAGCGGCTGATTTGTAATCAGTAGGTCGTTGGTTCAAGTCCGACAACCGGCACCAGTTTAGAAACGCACCATTTGGTGCGTTTTTTCTTTGGATTTCTTTGACTTTTTGATTTTTTGTTGGGGGCACAAACCAGAAATCGCACAAGCAGAAAAATCGAAAATATAAAAGCCCTTTTTGATGCTTATGATGTACAATATTCTTCGCTTGAAATAGTGCTATATTAGCTCTTGAAAATATAAACATAAGAATATATCGCTAGTTTATCATTCCCCATCTGGGATTTCGGGGCTGGATACTTCGGTAATATCATCAAATGGGATTTTGGTTTTGACTATGGTGATGTATCGGTATTCGGGGTCTATGCGGGTGACCATGCCCGTTATGGTGTCATAGGCATCGGTCCGATAAAATCGCACCGTTATCATCATGCCTTTTTTAATCAGCCCAAGTTTCCGTGACAGTCGTTCTGCGGCATCGCCAATCAATTCCCGTCTGGGCTCCACCACCCGATTTTTAGCCAGCACCATCGCATAGTACCCACGCAGGGCCGCAAAAGGCATAAACTGTTTTGCACGTGCGGTATTATCAGCCATTGTGTCCCCCAACCAAAGTATTACGTTTGCGACCGGTGGACCTCTCGTGATAATTTATGCCACGCAGGACGGCATTCTTGCCAAACTTGCCCTTGATATCCAGCAATGCGTGTTGCAGTTTGCTTTCGCGTTCGTCCGCCCTTGTGTCCGCAAATAAATCCAGTTGCAGATGCACCGTATCCGCATCAACCAGGTTCCCTAGCCCCACCGTCAATTTATGTATCGGCGTGCGTTTGTCGGTCGTTTCCCTATACAATCGCATAAACTCCGCCACCAACGATTTATAGGACGATGTGTGCGCTGGCAATTTACGACTGCCCCCAGTTGGGCGTCGCACATCACGTGAATACCCCACCGACAGAGATATTTCATCCGCCACCAGATTCTTTTCCACCAATTCCAAGACCAGGTTATCGACCATTTCCTGCATCACAATCTGTGCGTCGTCAAAGTTATAGTCTTCGAACAGAATCTGGCCGTTGGACAGGGAATGGGATTTCGCCTGATAATTGTGAATGTCGGCAATCGTGCACGGTTCAACACCATTGGCATGGTCAATCAGGTATTCCGCGTTTGTGCCGAACTCACGATACAGGGTTTCGGGCGGCAACTGCGTCACCCCATACAGGTCATAAACACCGTATTTTTCCAGTCGCCGTGCAATACCCGCCCCGATGTTCCAGATATCTGTTATCGGCCGATGGTGCCACAGGTGCTGGCGGAACGATTCCGCATCCAGGTATCCGATATGGTCGGGGACTTTCTTGGCCGTGATGTCCAGCGCAACCTTAGCCAAAAACAAGTTCGTGCCAATGCCAGCGGTGGCGCATATGCCCGTCTCGGCCCGCACCGCATCCATCAGCATTATCGCCATTTCTTTGGGCGACCGTTTATACATTTTCAAGTAAGGCGTGATATCGATAAAGCATTCATCAATGGAATAGACATGGATGTCTTCGGGTGAAATATAGCGCAGATAAATCCCGTAAATCTGGGCGGATACCTCCATATACTTTTTCATGCGGGGCATGGCGGTGATGTATTCGACCCCACGCGGGATTTCAAAGACTCGACATCGGTTGCGAATCCCCAGTACCTTCATCGCCGGCGTTATCGCCAGACAGACCGACCCCCGCCCCCGTGACGGGTCCGCCACCACCAGGTTTGTTGTAAATGGGTCCAGGCCACGGTCAACCGCTTCGACCGAGGCAAAGAAACTCTTTAAATCAATGCAAAGATAAAACCTTTCCGCCATTCCGTGAATCAGTATAAACCGAATTCACAGGATGTCAAAAAGGATTGTATGGATAAAGAAACCCGCCCACATGGGGCGGTTTCAAATTTTATTATTTTTTCTTTTTTGTCCCCGACCTTTCTGTCGTAGAATTATAAACAGCCCATATCAAAGCAAAAACCCAACCAAACAACGTAAATCCTAAGAATAAATTTAGAATAAAAATTGCTGTAAAATTAATGTGCTTTCTGCATGCTGCAACAATAGAAGGCAAAAAGTAGATACCGATTAACAAAACTAGATATATCATCCCTAATAAAAATTCCATAATGTCCCTCTTTTTGTTATTTATTCTACGCATGAATAAGAATATGTTTTTGGCATTCTGTACATGTTATTAGATATAGCGTCCACAAATACTGGTAATATACCAACCATCCAACCAATCGGGAATACGTCCAAGATAACTGCTGGTGTATTTAATTCACGCATAACCGTCTTTTCGGAACATGCCGAATTAGATGACTTGATGGTCAAATCATTATTTGAAAATATAACCATATCTTGGTCTGGCTTTATCTTGTACACACCGCTATCGGCAGATACGGTTATCGTATCTTTGGAATTGTTGTACAGACGGGTTTCATGGTTGCTGCCTATACCGATTGTTCCGCATGCTGATAAAGTAAATAGAATTGATAAGATAACAAACTTTTTCATAGGCACTCCTTATTTTATGTCACAATAAACTTTAATGAATAAATCCCCATAAATCAATATGGTTTTTGGGATAAGACTTTTGATACAATTAAGTCAGCTGGTAATTGTGGGTGTGCCGGCAGGTCTGATACTAGCACCCAGTGCATATCATCGTGGACATGCAATTGGATTTCGCCGAGATAGGATACGATTTCGTATGTGTGCAGTTCGATTACCTTACCTGAATCTGTTGTATGTTTTGCGATTGTAATAAGGTCGCCAACTTGCGCATCTATCCCCAATTCTTCGGTCAGTTCACGTTTCAGGCATGTTGGTCCATCTTCACCATCTTCAAATTTACCGCCGGGATATTCCCATTCGCCAGCCAATGGCTGGTCAGCCGCCCGTCGCATCAGCAGAACTTTATCCCCATCTCTAAAAATCGCAGCAGTTACTTTCATTTGTTTCCTTAGGCCTTGGTATAAAACGTTGTGCGACCGTTGCCGTGTTTGACCAGGTGGCCATTATCTGTCAGGTTGCGCAGGATTTTCTTTACCGTGTCGATATTCATCCCTAAATGCTGGGCCAGTTCACCCGATGACCATTCGGCACGCACCTCAAAAGCCCCCAGGATATTTAATGCATTACGGGACAATGCGGTATCCGTACCGCTGGCACGTTCCAGCTTGGATTCCAGATGGCGTTTTTGTTTCTGTAATGATGTGATAAAGAAATCCAACCAAGGACCATAATCAACGCTGTCCGACCAGATTGTCTTTTGCGTGTCATGCAACGCACGATAATACATGCCTTTGCTGGCCTCTATAATCGATTCCATTGACGCATATGGCATATATGAATAACCGCTTTGCAGCATCAGCATCGTTGTCAATGCACGTGACATACGTCCATTTCCGTCCTTGAACGGGTGAATAGACAGGAAATGCACAATAAACACGCCAATCACAACGATTGGATGCAAATAACGTTCTTTCAGGTTCAGATTAGTCCAGTCCAGCAATTCGCCCATCAGACGTGGCGTATCGAACGGTGTTGCCGTTTCAAATATAGACCCGATTTCATGACCGTTTGCGTCAAAAGCGGCAACACGGTTGGATGAAGTTTTATATTCGCCACGGTGGTCGATATCCTTGCTGGAATGCGACAACAGAATTTTGTGCAACTGCTTGATATAATTTTCATTCAATGGAATAACCGAATAATCATTCAAGATACGGTCGACCAAGTCGGCATATCCGGCAACTTCTTCTTCGTCACGACTTTTGAAAGATGTTTTGTTGACGTTTTTGAACAGGGTTTCGATTTCTGCATCTGTCATCTTGTTCCCCTCGATGCGGTTGGACGAGCCGACGGATTCAATGGTTGCAACCATTCTCATGGCACGCAAGACATCCGGGCGAACCTTAATCGCACCGCTGTCCCAGTTGGCCTTAAAAACGTCCAGTTCTGAAATCTTGTTCAGCATTTCTGGCGTGATAATAATATTCTTCATATTTGGCATGTTTTTACACCTTTTTACACAATTTTACACGATTCTGCACGAAAAGCAACGATTTTTTACATTTTTCTGGGCGGATTTAAAGCGACACTTTAGATTATCGAAAATTTGCCCACTAACCCATCCCAAAATATCCCGGCGGTTACTTTCATTTATTCAATTTATCGCTAATTATATCGCTAGTTTTTTTGTCGAAACTAGCGATATATGATTATCGCCCGGATTTTATCAAATGTACACATTTTGTTTTCCGACTCACCCAGCAACAAAAAAACGTGTAAAAACAAACCTTTTCCAAGTGCCAAGCAATAAATTTCTGTCATAATAGAAATTTTCTGCAGTTTTACATAAAATTTCTATTAAGGCAGTTTTCTGCAGTTCCCCAGACGTATATTCATGCGTAATATCAGACCATATTTTTACAATGAAACCGCCTCGATATATTTCTGTGGTATATTGTTCAGCATTTCGTTTGTTGCACGTTGCATTGATTGACGGATTGGGTCTGCTGATAAATGCGCATAGATTTGCGTGGCGGCAATTGACTTGTGACCCAATGAACGGCCAATAATTTGCAGGCTAGAACCTTCCATTGCTTGATAACTGCCCATTGTATGGCGCAGGTCATGTATGCGCATGTTTTCAATGTTGGCACGTTTCAATAACGATGCCCATGATGACTTGGGTTCCTCAAGATGTCCGCTTTTGCTGGTATCGCTTGGGAATAGCCACGGACTGTCGCCCGCATCATTTCGCATCTGTATTAACAAATCCATTGCATGCGTTGTCAAAGGAATATTGACATCATCGCCGTTTTTAGTGTCTGCAAAACGTACAAAGCCGTTTTCAAGGTCAATATCTGACCAGCGCAAGGCCAACATATTGCTGCGACGTTGTGCCAAAAACAGTGATAACAACACATAATTGCGAAATACGGTATTTGAATATTTCAGCGCATCAAGAAATCGCCGCAGCTCTTCCTGGGACAAATAGCGAACGCGGCTTTTTTCTTTGAATGGTTTTATGTTCTGTGCAGGATTTTCTAATCTGCGTGGATACCCCAATTCATATGCCTTGTTATACATGTGGCGCAGTAAACTAAGTGTACGGTTGGCGGTGTATAAACCACAATTGCGTTTTATCGAATTATGCAGCTGTGTAACCTCTTGCTGTGTTATGGTACGCATCTGGCGATTATGAAACGGCGCTAGATGTCTTTCAAATGTGATATTATTGTCATAAACCGTCTTAGGTTTTTTATACAGCTGCGAATGCTGGGGAAGATAAACATTCTTGTAATAGTGTCCCAAGGTCATATCGTTCAATGCGTCACGACGTTCTGTTGCAGGGTCTTCACCATGTAACGACCGTTCTTTATATTCATGTGCACGCATACGGGCCTCGGCTATTTTTATCTGACCGACACGGGCGATTTTTACGCGACGTGGCATTCCTTGAAATTTAAGATACGCGAAGTATGTTTTTGCTCCTCCATAACTTACATGTACGCATAATCCATCCAATGACCCAGTATCATAATATATGACTGTGCCTGTCTTTGGAACCGGCAATGCATCCAGTGTTTTATTTGTAAAGTTGATACGATTTGACTTACTCATAATTCCATTTCCTTTATGTTATTTTTTTGCTACGTATTTGCTACCGCGGGCATAAAAAAACACATAACAACGTTCATTTCCATTCAACATTAGCAAAAATCAAAACAAATGCAAGACATTGTTTTTACTAAAATATTCATCATCATTCATCGTTATTCATGATTAAGCAAACTGATTTGTAATCAGTAGGTCGTTGGTTCAAGTCCGACAACCGGCACCAGTTTAGAAACGCACCATTTGGTGCGTTTTTTCTTTGGATTTCTTTGACTTTTTGATTTTTTGTGTTTAGTGGCGAAGTCATGCGGGGCGGACAGTTTTTATTTTATTCGGGGCGTGCAAACGCAACCCATTTCTGCCCCATGACTCCAAAACACCAACAACTGTGATGCAAAGTGTGATGCGATGTGGTATCTGTGTAAAAAATAACTTGATTTATTTTTGTGTCATTTTAACCTGAAAAAAGGTACGTAAAATGTTGATTGTAAAAAATCTTGAGAAGTCTTTTGATAGTAATATAATTTTCAAAAACTTGAATTTTTCTGTTCAGGATGGTGAAAAAGTCGCTGTTGTCGGTTTAAATGGTGCCGGAAAATCGACTTTGTTTAGAATTTTATTAAATCAAATTGATTACGACAGTGGTGAATTTTATATGGGTAAAAATCCACGAGTTGGCTGGATGCCACAAACCATTGACGAATTGAATCTGCCGGATGATGTTATTGTTTATGATTTCTTGCGTTCAGGGCGACCTTTGGCCGAAATAGAACGACGTATGACGGAAATATACACCAAAATGGCCGAAGGTGATGATTCAGAAGAATTGTTACAGCAATTGGGGGTGTGTCAATCTGAATTTGAATATTGGGATGGATATACTGCGGAATCTGAATTAGAAACTATGATAGACCAGATGGGCATAGATCGTCAAAATCTGAGCAAAAAACTGGGTGAATTGTCCGGTGGTCAAAAATCCAAGATTTCATTTATCCGAACATTGTATTCTCGCCCTGGCGTTTTGTTTTTAGACGAGCCGACAAACCACCTGGATGCCGCCAGTCGAGAATGGATGACGGATTATTTGGTTGCAACAGATGCGTCTGTGATATTCATATCGCATGATGAAGAGTTTATAAACAAGGTCGCGGATAAGACTCTGTATTTAGATGCTATGATGCATACCGGGACATTATATGGGTTTGGGTACAAACGTTTTTTAAGAACCCTGGCAGAAACAAACGAGAGTTTAGAACGGCAATTACAAAAGCAAATGCGTGAAATAAATCGTATCCAGGCATTTGTTGACAGTCAACGTGGCAAATCGGGTAAGGCAAAAAGACAGGCGCAAAGTCGTGAAAAAATGTTAGATAAAATGCGTCAAAATCTGGTGGTTGCCCCAACGGAAAAGAAAGATATTGATTTGGAGCTAAGCCCAAATCGTGAAGCGGATATTTTGCCAATCACGGTGGAAAATTTAAACTTTTCATACGTTGCCAATAAGAAAGTAATTAAAAATCTTACATTTTCATTAAATCGGGGCGAGAAATTTTTAATTGTTGGGGAAAATGGCGCAGGTAAATCGACCTTGTTAAAATTATTATACAAAATATTAAAACCTGATTCTGGTATTGTTCGTATTGGTAAAAAAACCGACTTGGGATACTATGCCCAGGAATACGAGACATTAAACCCAAATATAACAATTCTGGAAAACGCATCAAGTGTAACAAATATCAGTACATCAAAACTGCGTTCTGTTTTAAATCACTTTAATTTTGTTGGGGACAAGGTAAAACAAAGCGTAAAAACAATGTCGCCAGGCGAACGCAGCCGTTTAGAACTGGCCAAATTATGTCTTGGTGGTGCCAATGTTTTATTATTAGACGAACCAACAAATCATCTGGATGTGGCAACCAAGAAAACCATCGCACAAAGTTTTTCTGAATACGGCGGCACCCTAATTATCGTTAGTCATGACCTAGAATTCTTGAAACATGTTGGCATAGATAGAATGTTAATGTTGCCTAGCGGACGATTACAGTTTTTTGACGAAAATATTGTTCGCCGATACATGGAACAAGAGAAACAAAAAAGAATATTAACAAAATAAGAATGATAAAAAAATCATTCTGCCACCTTCGCAAACATTTTCATATCACGCGGTTCGCCACGCAGGATGAAATATTTGCGCAATACACCTTCGCATTCATAACCACAGCGCATCGCCACCGCCGCAGAACGAATATTTTGTTTGTCCAGGGTCAATTGCACGCGTTGCAAACCCATATTAGCAAAACCCATTTCGGTCAGTTTATTCAAGGCGCGTGTCATTATGCCACGGCCATTAAAGCCATGCGCCAGCCAATAACTGATTTCGCCCATATTGTCGTCTGTATCCACAAACCCAATCTTGCCGACAATATCATCGTCCACCATGATAAAGTAAGCGCACTTATCATCGCCAAACGATTTTTCAATATTCGCCAATGTTTTATCGGTTGTGGTATAAGCGTCAACCCATTCCAAGAATTCGCCCAGGAATTCACGATTGGCATTTATAACCGACAGCAAGCGTTCCGCATTTTCCACCGTTGGTTCTAACTTCTCCAACCGGAAATCACCCATATCAATACTACGTGAAAATTTATTTGTTAGATTTTCCATTATATTGCCTTTAATTTATTTCATGTATTTTATCATATTTTTTATCAAAATGCTATGTGAGGCGATGTGTGATGCAGGCAGACAAATCAACTGTCTGAAACAGTTGGAAATCTTGGACTTTGGACTCGTCTTGGCATCCCGACAATGAACATCCGTCATTTTTCTTGTGAATCGCAGCAGTTACTTTCATAACAGCATAAGATTAAACAAATTGTGCAAATATTTCAATGAAATTGACTTGAATTTTACCGATATTTACCTATATCAATAGTGTCCGTTGGGGACAGAGTTTTAATTTCCAATTTTTATCAAACAACAGCCAAAGGGGGCAAGCATGACACAAGTGTCAAGTGCGGTTGATGTGCTGTGGGATTTGTATATGGCGCACCCAGAAAAACTGAGCAAGGTTGACTGGGAATACCTGATACGAAACAAAGCAGGCGCATTAGTACGCGAAATACTGATTAAAAATATGCAAGAGCATATAAAGCCGACACAGGATAAATATGAACAACAATGGCGGACGGCCAACCAAGCCATTTTGCAACGCATTGGGCAATGTATTGGGGACGGTGGGCCGGTCGCATACATGGATCTGATTGCGGCAATTGATGCGGGGGTGGATATAAATATCCTGAAATACCTGATATCAAAGTGCGACAACATAAATGGGTGTGATGAAAATGGGCAGACAGCCCTGCATCACTGTGTGTTGAATTATGTCAGTTTGGATTTAGTGAACGAACTGTTTATCGCAGGAATAAATAGTGCGGCACTGGACAACAAAGGTCTGGATGCGCGTGATTATTTAGATAAAGACATCTGGGGCGATGATTACGGGACGGCACGCATGATGTTGCGTCCCACTTGGACATATTTCTATGACGAATAAGGGGGGGGGGTACAAAATGACACCAAAAGCACAAGAATACTTATCAGTGGCGACATGCTTGGCAAGCACCAGTTTAACCGAGGCAGAACGCAGTAAAACCCATGATAAATTACGCACCATCAAGCAATCGTTTGATGTGGCAGATTGGGATGCACTGATTACATGGTCAAACAGCCCAACCATACGTGCAGAATTACATAAGCAGAAAATTGCAGACGCGACAGTATTTGCCCGATAATAAAAATCCCCCAAAGTTGATAGGTTTTATTCAAACATTTCAAGTGGGATGTCATATTCATGACAGAATTCGTAAAAGAACTCTAGAAATGCCTGAACCTTGGGACTTTTAATTGTTAGGGGGTTTCCAATGCCTGTTAAGATATATTCATAGTCAAATTCTATGTTTGGAACCTCTATCAATTTTTCATTACGCATTGTACACCAATCAGGCATCAAGGAAATACCTGCCCCGTCACACACCAATTGATACAGAATTGATGCAGAATCAGCCGTCACATTCAATTTTTTTGCACGCTTTAAAATGAAATTACATTCGGGCAGTTGTAAAAACTTTTGACGGATACACAAGTCATAATTTTCCAGCATATCATCCATATCACGTGGAACCCCACGTTTTTGTAAATATTCTGGTGTTGTATAGAACTTTGTCTTGGTCTTGAATTTGAACAAAGGGGTTGTCCCAGGTATTTTTTGTAATGACCGAATGTCAATAATTGAAATATCTGGGTTGGTCATGTTCATGTGTCTGTTGGTCAAAATGTCCAGACGGATTTTGGGATGCTTGGCATATAATTTTGATAATTCAATGAATAGACGACTGCCGGCAAAACCTTCTTCGGTCCAGATAGAAATGTGACCGGTCAATTCATCGGGCCCAGTAATATTATGCAAAATATTTTCCAACGCATTTGATATGCTTTCAATATCTGCATATAACTGACGGGTGGTATTGGTGGGGACACTGCCAGAAGAACTGCGTATCAGCAGACGGGTTTTGAAGCGTGCCTCTAAATCCGCAATCAATTTTGACATATTTGAATGCTTAATCCCATTGCGTTCGGCGGCAGCATGAATTTGACCAAGATCTATTACCTCTTTCAACGCCAACAATTCACGTAGAAATGCAATTTTAGTTTTAATTGTTGGCATATATACCCCTTTGAATTAAATATTGAATCTATTTTTATAGTGTGTTTTAGGAATATATACCATTAAACAACAAATAGCCAGTGGAATATATTCTTTTCCGCATAAGAATAAAACCTTATTTTAAGACCGAAAATTAGAAAAAATGCCCAGAAATATAAATATTTTCATGTTCCATGCCCCTTTTTATACATTATATCTCATAAAAACAGTATGAAAGAGATTAGGAAAACGTGTTTTATAATCATCGTGTGTTCAAAGCAACAAACAGTTAAAAAAAAGGAGACAACTATGACACACAATGACGTATGGAATGCAATCGACAAATTCGCATCTTCTAAGAAAATGTCCTGTTCGGGATTGGCAAGATTCAGTGGTCTGGACCCAACAACATTTAACAAAAGCAAACGCAGTTCAAAATATGGTCAGCCAAGATGGCCTTCAACAAACAGCATCGCAAAAATACTGGACGCGACACATTCAAATATAGATGAATTTATTAGATGTTTTTATCAGCAATAACCTTTTACCCCATTTTACAATCCCCAAAAAAGGGGATTTTTTTATTGAAAAAATATATGGTGTTATATAGACTGAGAGACATGAAAAACTTTCCAAATTCTGTATTAGATTTTTATCTCAAAAATCTGTTCAAATATACCAAGGGATGGTCGCTGGTATATTTTATACTGTCGGTGTTTGATACCGCAGGTTTTAGTATAATCCCAGCGTATTTTATCAAGATGGCAATCGCAACATTGGAATCAAATCCAGTGCCAGATGCGATGGCAAATATTATTCCAATCGCAATTGCTTATTTTATGGTGCGTGCTGCATTGGTGACCGGGGCGGTCATGCGGTGGACAGTTTTTGACAATTGTATCAAGTATAAATCTTATAACAAGATATCCAGAGATTTATATGACTATGTCTTTCATCAAACCAGCAAGTATTATGCAGATTCAATGCCTGGGAAAATCAATTCGCAGATAGATGGGGTGGCAACGGGCTTCTATGAAACATTTAATATGATATTCGGCAGTGCCGCCGCAACATTAGGTGCATTTATTTTGGGCTTTGGTGGTTTATTTGAAATCGGGTGGCAATATGTTGTTGTTATATTGTTGGCGGTTTGCGGACGTGTTGTTTGGGGTGTATGGCGTGTACGTTATGCCCTGCGGGCATCAGCACAGACATCTAAAATATCAAATGCATTGCATGGCAGATTATTGGATGCGTTATCTAACTTTATGGCGGTAAAATTATTTGCGGGGGCAAAATGGGAACAAAAATGCGCAGAACCGTATAGAAGCGAGTATGAAAAAACTGCACGTAACGGACACGCACAATCACGACTGTTCTGGGCACCAGGGAACTACATTATGGATGTATTTGGAATGACTGCATTGATTTTATTGTGTGGTTATATGTACCAAACAGGCAAATCTTCGATTGCAGATATTTCATTTGCATTAAGTGTATTTTTAGGAATCAGCGGTTTATCATTCAGCCTGATTTTAGAAATAAAGATGTTCATTGAAAAATGGGGAAAGGCAGTTGGTTCATACACAGGACTGATTCAACCAATTGAAATAGAAGATATGCCAGATGCCAAGGACTTGGTTGTCAATGGTGCAAGGTTGGAAATCAGGGATTTAAGTTTTCAATATAATAAAGCATCTGTTTTAAAAAAATTATCATTTTCGGTCGAACCGGGCGAACGTGTTGGAATTGTTGGTCTGTCGGGTGCTGGTAAAACCACATTGGTAAATCTGATTATGCGATTGTATGATCCAACAGGTGGTGCAATCTATATTGATGGACAGGATATTAAAACAGTAACCCAGGAATCACTGCATAAAAGTATTGCATTTATCCCCCAGGATTCAACAATGTTTAACAGAACAATTGCTGAAAATATAAAATACGGACGAACAGACGCAACAAACAAGGAAGTTGCCAAGGCAGCACGCGATGCATCAGCAGATCAATTTATAAAATCTGCACCAAATAAATACGATACATATATTGGTGATCGTGGGATAAAACTGTCTGGCGGTCAAAGACAGAGAATCGCAATTGCACGTGCATTTTTGAAAGATGCACCAATCTTGATATTAGACGAAGCGACATCTGCATTGGATAGCGAGACAGAAAATACTATCCAGGAATCCTTTGCGAAATTATCCAAGGGACGCACCACCATTGTTATTGCACACAGACTGTCAACATTGCGGAATATGGATAGACTGATTGTTCTGGACAATGGCAAGATTGTAGAAAGTGGCAACCACAAAGAATTACTGCGTCAAGGTGGTATTTATGCCAAGTTGTGGAACATGCAGTCGGGCGGTTTCTTGAACGAATAAAAAAATCCCCCGCAAGTACACAGGGGACTGTGGGAAGAATAGATAAAAAACAGATTTCACTAGCGCGTGAAACTGAGATGACCGTTTTCGTCATAGACATAAACAACATTACCACCACGACGAATGCTGACGGTTGTGCCGGTATAGCCTTGCATTTCACCAGTTTGTGTGAACTTTAAATGTCCACGTTCATCATATACATATATTACGTTCCCACGTTGGGTTACTGTTCCGATTGCCATATTTTGTCCTTTTGGTTCTGTATAATTATTATGGCGGTAACTTATGCCATATTTGGTCCAAAAAAATCCCCCGTATTCGGGGGAATGTTATTTACGCGAACGCGATTTTGTTTTGGTGGCACTGCGTCTTGGCTGAAGGCGTTTTGGTGAAGAATCAATCGTTTCCATGTCTTCAAACGCCACATCCCCATTTGCAACATCCATAATTTGCTTTACACGACTGCGTAATTTTGGGTGACGGTCTGCGTATTGTTTTATACCCACCAAGACAGCCGTTGTAATTAACTTTTCCATATCACGTGAATCAATGTGTTCTGTTACCTGACCACGCACACCAGATAAAACAGTACGCATTGCTTCTTTGGCACGACGGATAAAGTGACGTCTGCGGTGTGCACGAACGATTTCATGTATCCACATCAATACCAACAATACCACTGCAGGCACAATCACACAAAACAAGAAGTAACGATACCAACTGTCACAAAATGGGGTTGAAAATATCGCATCGCATATATGTTGGAAATGCAATGCAGATACCGCCAGCATTTCATAAATGGCAACGGTGGTTAGACAGATTTTTGATTTTAATAACATGGTACATCCTTTTTGCTGATAATCTTGGTAATAAACAGATTAACGCACATGGTACGCCATGTCATCAGGTATGAAATCCGCCTTTAACGAGATTTAGGCGAAGAGGCAGATATTACCACATCTTTACGATTACGACACATATCAATATACGTATTGTTTGCCGCCTTGAGAGCGGTATCTGTCCATTCACGTTCACGTTGAACATCTGGCGTGGCAAGTTTGGCTGTATATGTATTGTCAATAATATGGTTGTGTAATTGGAACAACTTGACCGACATATCACAGGCATCTTGTCCGGTTGTGATGCGTGGCGTAACATTCAACTGGGCATTCGCATCCAGATATGCAGTTGGACGACCACCCTTTTGATAAAAGATTCCGCCAACACCATTTTCGGCATCCAGACTGTGATCCTGAACATATTTCACATTGTATGGTTCTGGTGACGGCAGGTTAAAACCACGATACATCGGTTGATATATTACTGTTTGTGTTTTGGTTGGTTCAAAAGAACGAACCACCGGTGTATGTAAGCGACCATTGCCACGAATTACTGTGCCTGGGCGTATATCTGTCAAATCCATAAATATCATTTTATCACAATATGGGAATCCGACACGTCGTGCAACCAGACCATATTCAGATGCACTGGTAAATGTATAATCATTAACAATCAGTTGAAATACCGATGGCATATGACGAAAAGTTTTCATACCAGGGCCAATGAAAGACAATCTGATTTTTTCATCTTCTTTGGGTTCGGTACGCTCGATAATTAACATTCTATCTTTTAGACCAACACGAGAAGCAATATGCATATGCGGATCATAAACATCAACTTGCTTGGATAAATATAGGTCGCCCAGCCAAAGACCGACACGCACTTTGTCAAACCAATCCAGCAATAACGATATTTCTGGGGCAGTCAGGCTGGCACCATCCATAATCTTGGTTATGATATCTTTGCATTGAGCCTCCATCAGACTGTACCGGCTGTTACATTCTTCGCAGGCGGGGAACTTTAATGCCTGAAATGCAATACTGTCACGACCACTGGGCAAAATATTACCCATAAAACAGGGGCGTGATTTTTTACCGGTCATCGCCATTAACCATTGTGGCAAAACGTGTTCCGCATTCTTGCCCTGGGGTTTATTTCCACAAAAAACACAAAATTGTGACATAGTTATCCTTTATATCTCCCATATATTATAACTTGACAAATAAAATATTCCACAAAAAAATTACCCCCATTGTTTTGGGGGCTATTTTTGTCATAAACGCATGTGTTTATTCATCGCCATCGGGTGTTTCATCTGTATTTTCTGGGTTAGATTCAACCGCACGTGCAACAGTTTCTATCTGTAACAACTGATTTTCCAATGCGGTACGTTCCGATGACTTGTATCCCGTTTCTGCATCTGTACCAGATGCATCACCTGTTTCCTTGCCGTCTTTGACAGACTGTTTAACATCATTGATTGCAGGATTTATTAGATTCTTGTAGATTTCCATTGCCTGGTGTGTGCCGGCCATATCACGTGCCAACAACTTATTTTCAGGTCCCGGGAAGAACCAATCATCCAATTTTACCGCAGTTACCTGCATCACAGGTCTGGTGCGTGACTGGGCCAGCCATTTTGGCAAATGTGGCACATCCGAATAATACCACAATGCACCCCAATAGAAAATACCCATAACAACAACACCACGAATAATACCGAAGATTACACCCAATGTTTTGTCAGTGACATTCATAATGCTGGCCTGAATCTTGTCACGCAGTTTTTGATTCAGGAAACCGACCAATAACAAGATTGCAAAAAATACAATAAAATATGATGCAACCAACGTACCAACCGTCGATTCAGTCAAATCAAACCATGACTGCAATAGACCATCCAGCCATGGCGATACAAAACGGGCAGAAATCGCCGCAACGACCCATGATAGCGTAGCAATTGTTTCGTACACGCCACCACGAATTGTAGCCCAAATTGTGGATGCCAATATGACACCCACATAAATATAATCTAATGCTGTTAAATCAAACATAGCAGTTCCGATTTAATTACGAATTAATAATTATTTCTTTTTGTCTTTGCGAACCAATACATAGCCCAAACCAGCGACCAACACAATCAGCAAGCCCCAAAACCACAAAACGCCGCCCCCCTGATTTGCTGGGGTTGCGGCTGTTGCGTCAGTTGCATCTGCAACAGATTCTTCTTTTGCAGCATCTGGCACGTATTCTTTGATTGCCTTGGTACGTTCTGCATTTTCAGCCTTGAACTTTTCTGCATCTTCGGCCATTGCTTTCTTGTTTGCGGCGGCTGTGGCCTTTTGTTCGTCTGTCATGTCTGCTTCGACATGGCCACGCAGTGTGTCTTGCATAAACTCAGCATAGCCCTGTTCGCACTTGTCACCAATTACCAAAACAGGTACACCACCACTTTCAAATTCACATTTTTTCAATGTATCATAAAACTTGTGCTGATTTTCAGGTAATGTAACGTTAACCATTGTTACCTGGATTTCTGGGTATTCGTATACCAATGTGTTTTCAACGAATTCACGTGCATGGTGACAATGTGGGCATGTTGGGGAATAGAAAACAGTAACATCTGCTGCCATTGCGGAACCAACAAATGCCAAACCAAAGATTGCCGATAAGAATGATAATTTTTTCATATTTACTCCTTTCATATGGGGTAATTATAGAAAATATTTTTATATACGTGCAAGTAATTTTTCAGCCATTTTTTCCTGTTGCGTTTTACAGAAAATCTCTAAAATATATTTAGAAAAACCGACTATAGTAAAAAAAAGGACAGTACAAATGTTTACACTGAATCAATTTCCATTACCATATGCAACTGATGCTTTGGCACCATATATATCACAGGAAACACTGGAAACACATCATGGCAAACACGTTGCAACATATATCAGCAATTTGAATAACTTGATAGAAAACACCCCCTATGAACAAATATCTTTGGCCGAGATTATTAAGCAGAGCAGTAAAGAGCCAGAAAACCAAAAAATCTTTAATAATGCGGCACAAATCTATAACCATAACTTCTTTTTTCATGGAATGTGTCCAAACTGTGGAACACAAATCCCACAAGAAATAATTGAACAATTTGGCAGTGCCGAAAACTTTAAACAGCAATTCAAAACAATGGCAACATCCCTGTTTGGCAGTGGGTACACATGGCTGGTACGCGATGGCGAAGATTTGAAAATTATCAACACAATAAATGCAGACACACCAATTGCCCACAACATGAAACCAATTTTAAATCTGGATGTATGGGAACATGCGTACTATTTAGACTATAAAAACAAGCGGGGCGATTTTATCGAGTCATTCTTGAACAATCTGGTAAATTGGGATTTTGTTGCAGAGAATCTGAAACAATAAAAAAAACGGGGTTAATCCCCGTTTTTTATCTATCATATATAACTGGTGTCTTGTTTATCGTGTAAATGCGACCATCATTTTCAATATTATAAAACAGATAGATTACATTTGAATGACCGTCTTGGGCAGACCAAGGATTCTGTGAACCAATAACCTGGCGGGATGTGTTGTATGGAAAAACAGAACGGAATGTATTATCAAATACACGTGAATATTTATCCGCAAACTCTGGCGAAACAATCATATTCATCGCAATAATACCGTTTGGCGCAACGCGTGCACGCAGACGTGTCATAAACTCGGCAGTGATTAATGATTCTGGAATCTGGTACGAATTAGAATAAACATCCAATAAGATAAAGTCATACTGTTCATCTGTGTTCTTGAGATATTGACTGGCATCGGCGACAACAAATCGCTTGTTTTCAGGGATTTTTCTGCCCAAGAAATATTTTTCCGACACTTCCTTGAGAGTGTGTTCAATATCAACAAATGTATAATCGTTACGTGTATCGTTCAGCCCCAGGGTAAAGCCACCAGCCCCCAGAACCAATATTTTGTTAACACGATTACGTGGCATGTTATAGATAAAGTTTTCATTCAAATAATTTACATAATCTGCCATTGTGCCATCCGGACTGTAGATAGACATTGGTAAACCATTCATGTATAGAACACGTGCCTGTTCAAACTCTGCAACAGAGATAGTAGAATTAGCGTTATTTACCAAAATGCCGAATTTTTTGTGTTGATATGTATCACTGTTGATATAAACCGACAATCCCAACATAGTCAAACATATGCACCATGTCCACCATTTGTGACGCACAACCAATGCACCAATCGATGCCAAGACAGTTATCAAAACAACCGTATAATTAACACCTAAAAATGGCATCAATAATAATGTCGTTGCAATTGAACCAAACACAGACCCAATCGTATCCCATGCCATAATATTACCTGTGCAATTTTTGTTATAGGAATGCAACTGGCGTGACAGCAGGGTTGTATTCAAACCAAACAAGAAAGGACCAACAGACAAGAATATCAAGGAATACAAAAACGTTTGGATTACACCAGATGTAATTCCACCAGAATACATCACCATAAAATAATGTGTAATTAATGGGAAACTGGCCCCAACGACCGACAACCCTGCAATTATCAGGAAACTGATATTCAAAATCTTGCGAATACGGGCATCAGAAATCTTTTGTGATTCACCAATAAAATAGCCCAACGACATAAACCCAAGGAATATCGCCATAATGATACTGGTGATAACGGCACTGGATCCAACATAGAATGACAACTGACGCAAGACGGCCAATTCCAAAGACAAACTGACATAGCCATTTAGAAATATTAAAAATATCAAAGACGCACGTGATAATTTGGACATATTCTTTCCCCTTGTATTTCAAATATGCACCGATGTTAGTAAAAAATGAAATGCACTGCAACGCAATATTTGTTAAATCTGTTTGTAATACAAAAAAGTCCCGATTTCGGGACCCCTGTATCAATAAACCGGATAATCACGTGGATATGCAGGATTTGGGCGTTGCAGGTCGGATTTAACCCCACAGGCCGACAATATCACCACGACAAAAATCCACAAAATTATTTTCTTCATACGTGAATTATAATACATCAGGTGTAAAAATGTCAATTTTTTAGCATTAGGATTAAAAACATGGTATAATCTGGCATAGCGAGAGAGAAATAATCCAGACATGAATAAACTATCACGTGACTTGAAAATAATGATTGCGTTTGCCGCATTACGTAATATCAGCGAACTGTTTCTGGTGACATTTTTGATTTCTTTTATCATGCATTTGGCATCCAACGAGATTTTATCCGTATCGATGTATAATTTATTTCAATATGCAGCAACCTGTGCGGGGTTCTTTGTGTTTGCAAATTGGTGTAAAAAACACAACAAGGTTGCAGTATTTGGATTGCATTTGATACCAAAAATTGCGTTACTGGTATCTATTATCATACTGGGGAATCGGGCGGTAGATTATGTTGTACCATTGGGAATCATGTACGGAATTGGTGCGGCAATGTATCATTTGCCAATGAACACAATGACCGGTGAAAAGGTGCCACACAAATTGATGAATCACTATATCGGCACCAGAAACGCCATATGCTATGTGGTAAAGATTATTGCACCATTGGTTCTGGGATTCTTTATTAGCGAGGCATCATATACAGATATGGCGTGCGTGCTGTTGGGGATTGCACTGATTGAACTGATACTGATGTTCCAATTAACACCATCACGTCACATCAGTCGCCAAGGCATAGATATACCAGGGTTCTTTCGCTGTATGTTCAGATTCCCTGTAATTCGCCAGACATTTGCAATGGAGGCTTTGCGTGGGTTTGGATTGGGCCTGTTGGGGGCGGTCATTACAATGTATACCGTATACATGTTCCAGACGGATTTAAAACTGGGCATCTTTACAACCATATTTGGCGCATGTTCTATTTTTACATCTTGGGCATTTGGTCGCTGGGTAAAACAAAAATATTGGGCGTATGTATTGGTGCCGGCAATGCTGATGATTGGTGGGGCATTATCAATGTTTCTGTATATGGCAACACCTGTAACATTTCTGGTGTACAACTTTATTTATGCAACAGCGATTATCGCAATTGACCAGGCCAGTGCCGTTAATGTATTTAAATTAGCACATTCGAAATGTGTGACCAAAAATTACAAAGTTGAATACTTTGTATTTCGTGATACAGCACTGTTTATTGGCCGGTGGATTGGCTTTGTGGGCCTGATGTATATTGGTGTGTTTGGCGGATATGCGTGGTTGCGTTGGTATCTGGCACTGATAACAATGGCAATATTGATGTGTGGCGTAATGGCAATCAAACTGGGCCGAAACAATAAAAATTAAACATGTATTTTTTTAGTGACTTTTCTATATTTTGTTGACATAATAATTTTTGTGGCAACAGGATTTTTATGTCAAAAAGCATGTATGATATTATCAAAAAGCAAAATGGCGAACACTTTGCCAAGGCCATTCGTTGTTATGACAATGGCATTTTTGACATTCCAAATCTGGATCGAATTGTAAAGTATGCTGGTCGTGACGCAGAACCAGTTATGAAATACTTGATATCGCTGAAAAATATTGAGATTACCAGACAAAGCAAACACCACGAACCGTTAACCCTGTTGGCACAGGCTGGATATACCGCATACGTTGCAGACACATTAGAAAAACAAAACGCCATCGCCAGATATTTTGCACCGAACGAACAACTGTGCACGTTCAAGGATAAAGACAGATTCCAAAGATACTATATTATAAATGCAGTTCGGCATGATGCAGACAAATTAAGACGTGATGACTTTACACACCCAGAACGTGAAGACGCATATGGAACATCCGTTATTTCAATTCAAGTATTAAAAGAAGGCGGATTTATTAGCATAAAGAACAGATACAATCACGCCGTAGAATCATGTGACAATACCTTCAATTCAAATCCCGACAATATCATTATGGGGCTGTCCGATGCGATACAGAATTACTTTAATGTAGACTTTGTCACAACGCATTGTGATTTGCCACGTGGATACAGATTGGTTGGCGAACACATTTGCAAATATAACCAAGAAATCAACAACGTCTATGTTGGTGAAAACTTTTATATCGCAGATGGCATAATACATGACATAAATGGCCAAAATAAAATTATGCTGGGTGGTGGGCTAATTTTTGATATCCCCAGCAAAACCGTTCATAATATCGCACACCCTTTTTACAATTGGAATTGTATTGATAATATATTTCGCAACAAGGCATTACAACAAATAAAAGATAAAAAGACGGGCGTACGCACATTGACTGCAGATGGCGTGCCGGTTATGCGAATTAACGCAGGACAGATGACTTATATAAACCTGGCGGATGCACCAAGCGTTCTGTTGACGGATATGAATAAACTGTGTGGGGAATTAGATTTGTCCAAGGCATTTGAGGTTGATTTAGAAAATATTAACACAGAAAATATTACACGCATAAAGTTTAACCCAATGGTGCGTTCAGTACAGATAAAACAAACTGCCCTGCCCCGGGATAGTTATAATTTTAGTAATGCGAACACTTTGATATTGAACAATGCGGATTTTTCAAATGCAACAGGCTTTAAAACCAAACGCGATGCAGGACACGTTGTAATCAGCAATGTAAAGTTCCCACACCTGGACTTTGATTTCAGCCAGGTCGAGATTTTAGGTCTGCCGAACTGTGATTTGCGTGGTGTTAAATCCATTAAATTCAATCCAAATGGATACAGAATAAATCTGCGCGGTGCAAAGTTACCAGCACAAAAGTTTAATTTAGAACATGTTGATGATTTAATTTTAGATAACACAGATACAAGCCTGGTTCATGGTATGAAAATAAATCCCAATCGCGTAACAGGTATCACACCAGCAAACGCACTAAGATTGATAGAACAATATAAGCAAAGATAAAGACCACCAAAATGGTGGTCTTTTTATTTTGTCAGCCCCAGATTGATAACATTCGAACTGAAATATCATTGTACGAGGCAGAAATCCAAGAAATTTTAGATTTACTAGAAGAGTTTTTGAACGATTTGAAACAGTAAACTATTGAGATGTTGCAAATAAAAAAAGGTATGCTAATATGAAAATATGTCTATAAAGAAGAGTCTTCAACAGCTTTTTCCTAATATCAAATCATGGGGTTGGTATGGCTGGGTAAAGTACCTAATGACAGGATTGTTTCTTTTTGGTGCGATCAGGCTAACAATATTTTCTGTATCCCAAAGTTTTTCTGAACATGATTTGTGGGAGATAACGTTTCTTATTCCGTTGTTTGTATTGCCTATGTTATCTTGTGCCTGGTTGATCATAAAGGATTATAGGTTACCATATATCGTTTGTATGATATTTGGCTCAATGATGCTATTTCACTCTGTAAAAGTACTTGGGGTTTATACCGATACGTTTCCAGATAGTTTGGATATTTTTGATATTACACTAACAGCATTATCTTTGGTTTGTTTTTTGAAAATTACACTTGATAAAAAACTCAACCAGAAAGAAGATCATAGTGTTTTATCTTCCATAGCTGTGTGTTTTATTACCGCATTAGGAATATTGATAGCTATCGGATCAATGATTTTCCCAGATGACGATGATTGGAAGTTTAGGTTAGAAAAAGAATGTATAGAAACAAAAGTGACAAAAGGTTATCCAAGAGATTTTGCACGAGAATATTGTCTTGGTGCCGGTGAAGGATGCGTTGAAAAAGGTTATGTAGAAAATTGTGAAGTTGGACTTAAATGTTGTTTTGCAACAATTGAAGAAGATAAGAAATGGAACTATCTGGATTATGACGAGATCGGGAATAAGATAGAGAAATAAAAAGACCACCAAAATGGTGGTTTTAATTTTGGTAGGGCCACTTAAGCAATTCACGAACTGATTTTATTCGTGATTTGTTGTCGTTCGGGAAAAATATCAAGGTGTTTTTGGATAAAATTTGTTAAATAATTTTTTTTATGTTATAATAGGTATGAATTCAAAGAGTTATAAAAAAGGATAATAAATGGCAGATTGGTTTAATAATGATTTATCTGATTACATAGATAAAAAAGAAAAAGTTATTATTGATGTGCGTAAAAACGATAAAATTTGTGTTTTATCTAGTTTTATTTTATCATTATTTTTTTCAGCAATATTAGGGTTCATGGGTGCATTTGTGGATATTGGACTTGCAATATTTGCATTGTTAGGTAGTTTTTGTCTGTTTATGTGGTTGATTTATAATAGCCAGCGAGCAACGAGATATGTTTTGACAAATTGCGGGATTTATAGAATCGCAGGACTGATTTTCAAAAGAACCAAATTTGTCGCATATAACCAAATCACAGATGTGAGCGTGTCCAAAGGCCCGATACAAACAATTGTTGGTTGTGGTTCGGTTGGCGTTGGTACTGCCAGTAATAATGTTGTAGGTTCGGTGTCAGATGGTAACGGTGCAATATATTCAATAAATGAATTAGACATAGAATCTGTAGATAATTATAAACAGATACGAGAAATTATTATCAAAAACAGAAAAAAATAGAAAAAGTTCGTAAACGTATGAAATGGTGTCAGTTTTTGATGCCCGACTTACGAACTTGTGAAAGTATTTGAAAACAAAATTAAAACCGACCACAAGGGTCGGTTGTAATTTTGGCAGCCCCAACTTCGCCCCTTGACAAACATTAACCAAACCTAGACGCAAAAACTCTATTAAACATATCCGTTTTTGCAGGTTTGCTAATTGTTTGTCTGCGTATTCGCCATGCGTGCCTGCGGGCGATACCCACGAAAACTGCGTTTTCATATGGTGCATGTGCACCAATAACGGCACTCTGGCGCATCCGGTTGGGACTGCTGTTTCAAAATAAAAAAATCGGGTATAAAACCCGATTTGTTTATTTTGGCAGCCCCAACCGGATTCGAACCGGTGTTCTCGCCTTGAAAGGGCGGTGTCCTAGGCCTCTAGACGATGGGGCCAAAACTGCCATATTCTGTCGAATGCTGGCCAATTATACATTGTATATCTGCCATTGTCAAGCAAATATATATTTTTATTCTGCAACAACTTCACCGGTTGTTTCAGCAACGGTACCATCTGGCAGTTCTTCAACCTGGGTAAAGATAATTTCTTTGCCGTCTGTTGCAATCAATGTCAATTTACCGTCCGCCAATTCATAGCGTTCAACCGTTGGCATAAATTCAAAGTATTCTTGTTCGGTTTCCATTGCCTCAGGCGAACCCATCATCATTGTTGATGCAAAGCCTTCGAATTTAATATTGTCGCCTTTGGCGGCATAACCACCGTTATAACGGTTTACAACACCACCATATACACGCATTTCAACCGGATCAAATGTCAGGGTGATATCTGCACCAGGTTGGGCGGACACAAAGTTTGTACCCTTTAACATATCTGGGTTTGCACCGTTATCACCACATGCACATAATGTCAATGCACATACACCAGCCATAAACAATTTTAATTTCATTTCCTGTCCTTTTTGTTTGTATTAGATATTTTTATTATAACGATTTATTTTCAATAATAAATAAGAAAATCCCCCCATAGTCTGGAGGGAATGTTCTTACCATAACTTTACACGTTCGCCCGGTAATATGTACAAGGCATCATCAGGCCCGATACCAAACGCATCATACCATGCGTTGATATGTGGCAAGATTCCGTTCACGCGATTTTTCCCCAAGGAATGTTCATCAACCTTGGTCAGACGCAATTCTTCATCTGGGCGGATATTCTGGGCCCATGCACCAGAATATGCGATAAAGAAGCGACGATCCGCACTGATATTTTCGCCATCATTTGTTTGTGTGCCAAAGTTTTTATATGCATCAAATGCGATTGTAACACCACCGTAATCTGCCAAGTTTTCACCCAATGTAAACTCGCCATTGGCATTGACTTCGTCATTGATTTTAATTGTGTTAAAGAAGTCACGCATTACATTTGCACGCGCGGTAAAACCGTCTGCATCGGCCGGTGTCCACCAATCACGCATATTACCATCTGCGTCAAAATGACGCCCAGAATCATCAAAGCCATGTGTCATTTCATGACCAATAACCGCACCGATTGCACCATAGTTAAATGCATCATCCGCAGACATATCAAAGAAAGGATACTGCAATATACCCGCAGGGAAACAAATTTCATTTGTTGATGGATCATAGTATGCATTAACCTCGTGTGCGTTCATGTACCAGATGGTTGGATCTTTTTTCTGACCGATTTTTTCCAACCAGAATGCGTCTTCGAATTTAGAGACACGTACCATATTTTCCCACAAAGAATCATTGCGGATTTCCAGCGCAGAATAATCACGCCATTTATCAGGGTACCCAATCTTGGCACGAAAAGTTGATAATTTATGAAGTGCCTTGTCACGTGTGGCATCGGTCATCCAATCCAGATTTTCAATACGCATTGCATAGGCACGTTGCAGATTCTTGACCAGCGTTTGCATGCGTTCTTTGGCATCGGCAGAAAAGTATTTTTCAACATACAGACGACCGATTTCTTCGCCCAATGAATCATCCAACATTGATACCGCACGTTTCCAGCGTGGCTTTGGTTCTTTCTGGCCCGCCATTGTACGATTGTAAAAATCAAATGCAATATCATATGTTTTATCGTCCAAAACACTGGATGCAGACAAGACAATACGGTATTTTAAGTATGTCTTAATCAATTCAAAATCTGTGTCATTCATGATTGCGATTGATTCTGTAATCGCTTCTGGTTGGGCGATATTTATAAACTTGGCTGCAGATGCACCACGTTCGGCCAAAAATACAGCCCAATCAAAACCTGGAAATGTATCTTGGATTTGTTCAACACTCATTTTATGATAATTCGCATGTGGGTCACGCAATTTTTCTTTTGGATAGAAAGATTTTGCCATACGTTCTTCCAATGCATAAAGTTTTTCAACATCAACCGCAATACCAAAGTTTGACATTTGCTGTTTCATAAAATCACGATATTTTTCACGAACCTGAACCGTCTTGGCATCGGTGTCAAAATAGTAGTCACGTGATAGCCCCAGACCACCCTGGCCAATATTGTATAGGTAATGTTCGCTGTCCATTTCGTCCAAGGCAACGCCATCACCAAAGAAAGCAGAAGAAAAGGTATGCATACGCCCCAAATATTTTTCCAAATCTGCACGTGTCAGGGTATCTATTTCAGCCAACAATGGGGCAACAGGCGACACGCCATCGGCATTTAACTTGTCCGCATCCATCGCAATTTTATACAACATACCAATTTTACCAGAATCACCCTGGGCAATATCACGTGTGCGTTCCAGGTTTGTGTTACGCAAAACCTCAAATGCACCATAGCGCGAATAATCATCTGGAATTGGATTACGTGCCATCCAGCCACCATTTGCATAGGCAAAAAAATCGTCACCAGGTTTTACAGACATATCCATATTTTCAAGTTTAATGCCAGCCATTACTACTTTCTCCTTTGTATAAAAATGCGCCCAACACAATGTGGCACCAACCGCCACAATACCAATCAGATTCCAGAACTTACTTTCCATTTCATTTCACCAGATTTAATGTTACATCATCTAAAATCAACATGCCCGATGGTGTTGCAGAGATTCTATTCCCTTGTATTTGTACCAAATCAGGATGCGACCCGACCCAGTCCATATCAATAACCTTTTTTACGCCGTCTGTCAACAGGCATCCTTGCAATGTCCGCAAACCCGTTAAAATCAGTTCAACAGCACGTGCATCGTCCGTCATTGCTTCAAACATGGCCCCAGCACCAGATTGCTCATACCAGGTATCGTTAAGATATATACGCCCTGCCCCACCTGTACCAATACCAATATAAGGGGCACCATCCCAAATATTTTGATTGTGCCGACATTCATGACCGGGGGTGGCGTAATTTGAAACCTCGTACCGGGGTAATAACAAAGTGTCACCAATCGCAACATACATCTGGGCCATCGTATCATTATCAGGCATCGATAAGTTCATCTTGCCAAAGGGAGTATCTGGCTCTATCGTCAATTCGTACATAGAACAATGGGACAAGCCCAACCGATTAATCCCATGGCACAACTGAACCACATCTTCAAGTGTATCGTTTGGCAGACCATATATAAAATCGGCAGACACACGAATGTTAGAGGCGTGTGCCGCATCCAATAGAGCAAGTGCATCAGCCACACTGTGACGGCGTCCCAAAAAACGCAAACGATTATCATCCAGACTTTGTACACCAACCGACAAACGTGTTATGCCAGCAGAAATAAAATCATGCAACTTTTGTTCAGTTAATGTCCCAGGGTTTGATTCCAATGTTATTTCAGCATTTGCATCCAATTCAAATTTGGTGCGAATAGTGTTCATTATCCTGTCAAAACACCAAACCGGCATCAAGGATGGCGTGCCACCACCAAAAAAAACAGTCGGCACAGCAATTCGCCCCAAGATATTACCCCAATGCGTTAATTCACCACAAATATCCGCACAATACTTTTCCCAATCAGGCGAAGCACAGGCCTGCGAGAAAAATGCACAATAATTGCATCGTGACATACAAAATGGTACATGTATGTAAATATTATGGGGTACGCTGTTCATTTGATAGTCATTCTACAACCTGATTTTGTTCATGCAAGCACTAAATGAAAATACTTTTATATAAGCCAAAAATATGTTATAATGTGTCAGACAAAGTTAAAATGAAGGCAGGGATTATTTCATTTTTATCGGTGATTGCTGCACCAATCGTTGCGCTTTCTGCGAACGAAGGGGTGCCGTCTTATTATCAAAACGCACCATCACAAAATGCAAATCAATCCGCATATCAGCAGTATGCCAGACAGGGGTACACAAAATATGTGGGGCAATCTGGTTCTAAGCAGGTGGTTGGATCACGCACATATTCATACCAGGTGCCAAAGCCACAGCCATTGCCAACAATTATGGGCACAATGACCCCAAATGGGATTGCATTACCCGCCGAGGCAGAACCTGCAACATACATGTATGCGGGATATTCACGCAGATTTTCAGACTTTGAATTCAAGACGGGCGTAAACTCTATTCTGGAATGGGACGACATGGTCTGGAATGAAATTCGTGTTGGTGCCCGCCATAATTTTAGTTTACGTGATTTCGATTTGTCCGTTTATGGTGAATATGCATATGGCAAAATGTCACATGGGGGTCTGTCCATGGACTATGACCTGGAACCATTCGATTCATCCGACCCAACATATGGTATATTTACAATTTCAACAGGCGAACAATCTGGTCGTAGCAACAATTTCCGTTTTGGTATTTCTGCACGTCATATTTGGGATATAGGCGGTTGGAAATTATCACCAACATTTGGATATGAAATCTTTAAGCACAACCTGCAAATGTCAGATCATTACTATCCAAATCCAGGGGTGTATTTGCCACTGATGACAGATCATGGCGAATATGTATATGGTAATGAATTGGGCGAATATTTTGCAGTTGCCCCAGGGATGGAGGCACCAGAAGACTGGTACCAGGTTTGCATGTCACCAGAAGACATAAAGATTGTCACGAACACAGAAACAGGATATAACGGTGCCTTCCCTATTTTGGGCGATTCTTTGATGACGGGCGACTATGAAATCACAATGGGCGAGATTCCATGGGGTGTTGGACCAGGCGAATGTGTTATCATTGGCGGTGACGGTCCTGTTATTGTTGGGGGTACAACACACATTTATAACACAACATGGTCAGGTTTTTACGTTGGTCTGGAAATTGAAAAACAGATGACCCTGAAAGATAAGTTACGCATGTACGTCCAGGTTGGAATGCCCAAATATTCATCCGAAGGTATTTGGCCAAATCGTACAGACTGGCAACAAAATCCAAGTTTCTTGGACGAAGGCAGTAATGGGGCGTTCTCGTACACAGCCGAGATGGAATATAACTATAAAATGTCAGACAGATTACAATTGTCATTAAAGATTGATACAAACATGTTCCATGTTGGAAACATTCCGGGTGAATTATACATCGCTGAATATACCGACTATGTAATTGATGAAAACGGTCAATATGTTATGGAAGAGATGTATGACGAGTTTGGCAATGTTTATTATGTACCACTGCTGGAAACAGTGCCAGCACACACAGAACATGTTAGCGATTCTTTGAAACGTGCAACATGGCAGTCTTTTGGTTTGCACCTGGGATTCAAATACGCATTTTAATATCATCACATAACCACAAGAGGTTAACAAATGTCAAAATTGGCACGTTGGATTTTTGCCAGTATAGTTTGTATCCCTGTCTATGCACACGCAGATCGTGGCGTGTTTGATATGAACAGATGGGAAAATATGCAAAATACAATTCGCGAACGTGCCACAGCAGCAAATATTTCACAGACCGTTATAGATAACACCCTGCGAAATATGGCATTGATTCCTTCTATTATAAAAAGCGATGCAAATCAATCTGAGTTCAAGTTGACACTGGATGAATATCTGGATAAAACGGTCAACCAAACACGCATTACACAGGGTAAAAAAATGCGTATGCGGTACCCAACACTATTGTCACGTGTCGAAAAAAATTATGGCATTCCACCACATGTTATGTTGGCATTTTGGGGGATGGAATCAAACTATGGCGCAGTCAAGGCCAGACATCAATTGACACACGCATTCTTTACACTGATGTACGAAGGACGTCGCGAAACATTTTTTGGCAACCAACTGTTAGCCCTGATGAAAATCGCCGACAAAAACAAGTTAGATATCAATTCTATCCATGGCTCATGGGCAGGTGCAATGGGGCACTTTCAATTTATTCCAACAACGTTGGCACAGTATGGTGCAGACGGCAACGGCGACAAAAGAATAGATATTATAAACAATATCACAGATGCCATGTTTAGTGCTGGAAACTATCTAAATAAACTGGGCTGGAATAAAAATGAAAAAATTGTACGCCAGGTTATATTACCCGGGGACTTTGATATTACAATGCTGGACGGAAAGACGAAACTGACCCTGCCACAGTGGGCGGCACTGGGGGTCACAAATCCAGATGGTACACCAATACCACAAAGGGAAATAGAGGCAGGATTGGTTGCAGATGTTGCGTCAATTAACGCAGAACGGGAAGCCATACGTCAAGCAACGATTGAAGCAGCCCATCAGGCGGCAATGGCCGAGTCTGCAACATATGCAGATCCAACGCTTCAAGAACCATCATACGAAGCAGATACAGACATTGCACCATTACCAGTTATTACTGCATATTTGACATATCCAAACTTTTATAGAATCAAAAAGTGGAATAATTCAAATTGGTATGCGATCGCTATTGCAGAACTGGCCGACCAATTGCACTAGTGCCGAATGACGTACTTGGTTTTCAACAGTACAATTTTGCCAAACAAATAAATCTTTTTTACGCCCTGACGTTGGGCTATTTTTAAAAATGGAATAAAGCCCAGCAGTTTAATCCAACGTGTTCGGGGTTGATATGCACGTTGTATTTGCCCCTTCCATTCATCATAGTATATTGGGTATTTGGTTCGCGCACGCTCTATCATTATTGGCAGAATATCGTACATACGCTGGAATGTTCGTGTGGTTGTATTTTCACCATGCCAGACATATTTTAATACAATGTCTGGGACATTATGAAAACATGTATAATCTATTAAATCCAACCATAATGCATGGTCTTCGCATGGCGTCCATTTTTCATCATAACGAATATTATTATCACGCAAAACAAATGCACGTATCATTGACGCAGGGTGGTTTGGCGTGCATACATAAGGTTCATTTATCAGCGATAATTTTATATCATGATCATTTTCTGGATAGTTTGTTTTAGAGATAACCTGACCTGCACGCAACTCTAACATATTGCCGCCAACAACGCCAACGTGGGGATTAGCATCTAAGAACGCCACCTGCACAGCGAAACGTGTCGGCATTGAAATATCATCATGGTCCACCACCGCCAAATACTGGCCACATGCCATGTCTATCAATTTATTACGGGATTTTGTAATTCCCAGATTACTTTCGTTTTCCATGTAATGAATACGCATATCATCGTATGATAAAACAATGTCACGTATGTCGGTATTATCAGGGCTGTCGTTTAGCAACAAAAATTCAAAATCAGTATATGTTTGATTCAAAATACTTTCTATCATTGCCCGTAATGCATCAGGTGGCGTGTTATACAAAGGGGTTAAAACAGATATTTTTGGTGCGGTCATTTTGATTTCCTGTGTTTATATACAAAGTTAATGATTTCATTTAGGTTTTTCTGGGGTGCAATATCATCCAGAATCAAGCCATGTTCATATGTTGAAACACGTTCGGCCGGTGCACCCATGTTATAACACGCAACCGGCAACCCCATAGACATCGCTTCGGATGTGGTGTATGAAAATGTTTCTGGCCAAATAGATGGTATCAGCACAACATCCACCTGATATCGTGACATTATGCGCGGCAAGTTATGTGGACGATATGGTCCATGCACATGTATATTTTCGGGAGCATTTTTCATATTCCCAATAACAAAAATATGTACATTTGGTGGCAAATGGGCAGACATTTCTGTAATAACGCCTGCACCCTTTTGATATGACATGTTACCCAGGACCGCAATATTTATATCTGTGTGTGGGCGAACACTGACACGTGGATAGGCACGTACCTGATGCGGAATAATTTTGATTTTATGTGCAACAGATGGGTACGCACGTGAAAATATTTTCTGAATAGCAGGCGAAAATAATATAATCTCATCAACTGTATTTTCAAAGAAATCACCCCATGATTGACGCCATTGTGCAATCGATTGGACACCAGACCGAAATGCAATATTATCTTTTGTGCGTGGCGACATTATGCGATGTTTCCAGCAATACTCGCACCCACGATGATAAGATAAGTCGCAATAAACATTGTCACAATTCATCAAATTAAAACTGGGGCAAACACCATAAAAGTCATGCCCACGAAAAGAAACTGTTGGGACAATTGGTAGCGTCTGCTTCAAATGACTTATAACCTGCAATACCGCAGGAGCATCAGCATATATCACCAGATTATTGACAACGATTTCATGTACAGATATCGTGCGACAAAATGTTGTAAACATGGTCAAATCTGGTATTTGCCACAAAGCATCACGATTACGTGGATTGGTCAATTTAAACCCACCTAATTTACCAGGGTAATACTGAATACGAATAACATCATACCTGTCACGCAAATCTGCAAATTGACGGCGTGAATATGTTTCTGTACCACCACCCAATGCATGATCAAACCAGATAATCACAGGTCGCCCGGTCAGGTAACGACGAAAAAATCTTGCATGATTAAAATGCTGACGCAGCATATGACGTGCATGACGACGCAGGCGTGGAAATGGAATCATACAGCAAACAATATTTACAAAAAAACGAATTGGCATTTTATTTAATCTTTTATCTTGATTAGCGGAATAAAATCGAACAATAAAACCCAATGATTTTTTATCTTTATCAAAGGGATTTTCCCAAATAAACGCAGACGAACACGACGCACACAACGTTCAAAAGCCATGCGGTACATTGGATACTGATTACAGATTTGAATCTTGATTGATTCATGGGCATTCGCCATTTTTGAACGCATTTTTGAAGATGTATTTCCAGATACACAGCGGTATTCAACCAATACTGATTGCAGATTATGAAAGTTTGTACAGGCCATCAAACGACCAAACAAACGATAATCTTCGGCAGGAGAATATTCGTCTTCGTAACGGATATTATTTTCTATTAAAACAGATTTTCGTATCATACAGGACGTATGCATAATTGCACATACGTCTGTCAGGCGAATCTTGATATCTGTATCATTTTCTGGATTGCGGCGCACAAAGTCACGATTCCCAAACCAATGTGCCCACGAACCGACAACACCAACATATGGATTTTCATCCAGATACTTTACCTGTTGTGCCAAACGTGTTGGATGCGAAATATCATCATGATCAAATATCGCCAGATACTGTCCACACGCCAAATCCAACAACTTATTTCGTGATGCGGATATTCCTATATTATGCTTGTTTTCAACGTAGCGAATACGTGAATCTTGGTATAACTTTACAATCTTTTCTAATTCTTTGTTTTCAGGACTGTCATTCAATATAACAAACTCAAAATCCGTATATGTTTGGGATAAGATAGATTCTATGCATTCACGCAAATAATCTGGATTTGTGTTATATATGGGCGTTAAAACAGATACACGTGGCAATACCATCCCCTTTTGTGATAGGCATAAGATACACATGTGTTTTGATTTTTGCACTAGGACAATATTCTTTTGAGCATATACACAATAAAATCATTGAATGTTGTGCGTTTGTTTGCTATTCTGTAGGCCATATAGGTATATAAGGAATGATTTATGGCAATTAAAATTCGTGATTTCGAAGTGCGTTTAACACGCAACAAAGAAGAACGCAAACAGGTTAGACAATTAAGATACAAGGTATTTGTAGAAGAAGAAGGTGCTGGTGCAAGCGAAGAACAACGTGCATTGGGCGAAGAATATGATGCATATGACAGATTTGCAGAATATATGGCCGTCTTTCACAATGGACGTGTTGTTGGAACATATCGCATCATTGACAGAAATGCCGCAGAAAAAATGGGCGGTTTTTATACAGAGACTGAGTTTAATATTTCCAAGATTAAAAAATATCGTGGGAATATTGCAGAAATGTCACGTGCATGTGTTGAAAAATCATATCGTGAAAATGCATTGGTTATGCGTATGTTGTGGGCGGGTTTAGGCGAACTGATTGTACGCAGAAAAATTGGCGTATTGTTTGGCGTCGCGTCCTTTGTTGGAACAAAGCCTGCACGTTCTGCACAGGCGATTTCATACCTGTATTATAATCATTTAACACCATCACGTTTGCGTGCAACGGTTGTACCAGAAAACTTTGCAGAAGGCATCAATCCAAAATTGGCACGCATGAATATTTTGCCACGTGAATTTGTTGATGCAGCAGATGCCAAGGCAGAAATGACACCGCTGATTAAAGGCTATTTGCGATTGGGGGCAACATTTGGTCGTGGCGTCTTTGTCGATGCACCATTTAATTCTTATGACGTGTTTGTTATGATAGAAACACGCAAGATGGACGCAACATATCAAAAGCATTTCTTGGGTCGTGAAAATGCGTTGGGCGACCCAGAAGACGACAGAGAAAAAATCATCAAGACCGTTGGAAAAATTATAACATTGCCGGTTGTCGGCCCATTCAAGGTCGTTCGCGCGGTGGTTGATTTCTTGTTGCACGAAGATGCGGATGATGTGGAATATATTGAAGACAGCGAAAAAACAGAAACCGAAGAATAAAGTTATGGCAAAAGCAAAATTACGCAAACAAAATATTTTTAACACAACAACGGCAGCAATCAAATTCGTACTGTTCTGGGTGGCCGTTGTTTTACAGTTGCCGATATTGATTTTATTACCACGTCGTTGGGCGGTACAATATATGCCAGTGTTTATGTGGTTCTTGGTTAAATTGGGTGGAATTAAAATTGTTGTAAAGGGTGAACTGTCAAAAAAGCGTCCGCTGATGGTTGTTTCAAATCATATTTCTGTATTTGAAATTGCAACATTCCCATTTGCATTCAAAGGCAGTTTTATCGCAAAAAAAGAAATGGAAAGTTGGCCATTGGTCGGTTGGGTTGCAAAAAAGTTTGGCGTTATATTTGTTGATCGTCGCCCATCACATGCACGTGATGCATTGGCGGTTGTACAACGTGCCGTCCAATCTGTAGAATATCCAATGATTCTGTTCCCAGAAGGGACAACAACAAATGGTGCATACGTAAAGCCATTTAAAAGCACACTGTTTAATTTTGTCGAAAACTCGAACGTTACAGTTCAACCAATGGCGATGCATTACAGATATAAAGACGGTTCTGTAATTGACGAACAGACAATGGCAGATCACTTTGCATATTTTGATAACAAAAAAATGGATATGGGGCCATACTGTAAACGTGAACGCAGTGCATTTGGTCAGGTATTCCATATTATGATGCTGGGCGGCTTTACAGTTGAAATTACATTGTTGCCACCACCGTCTTTGGACGGTATGGACAGAAAACAAATTGCAGATGTATTGCAAAAGCAGGTTTCAGAAAAATATATGGAATTAAAAGACAAAAAATAAAAAACAAAGCGGTAATTTAAAATGAGAATTGAAAACTTATGTGTACGTAGATTGATTGGTGATGTTGCAGGTGCAACAACACATGGTCACAAAATGGCGATTAAAGGCGGATATATTTATCAAACATTTCAAGGCGGATATACACTGTCACCATTAGGTTGGCGTGTTGTACGCAATATAGAAAATATTATTCGCAATGAAATGGACGCAATTGATGGCCAGGAAATCTTGATGCCGGTTGTATCAGGTGCAGACATTTGGCGCGAAAGTGGCCGTTATGATACAGTTGACGTATTGGCAAAGTTCAAGGGGCGGTCGGGCACAGACTACGTATTAAACCCAACACATGAAGAAGTGGTTGTAGACTATGTAAAGTCTGTGTTGGAAACATATCGCCAGATGCCATTTATGGTTTACCAAATCCAAACAAAGTTCCGTGATGAATTACGTGCACGTGCAGGCCTGATTCGCACACGCGAATTTATTATGAAAGACGCATATTCTTTTCATGAAACACAGGCAGATTTAGAAGCGTATTATGCCAGATGTTTGGACGCATATGTTCGCATCTTTAGGAGATGTGGTTTGAAAAATGTTGTACACGTATTGTCTTCAACAGGCGATATGGGTGGCAGCGTGGCACATGAATTCCAGTTAATCAACGATATGGGTGAAGACACAATTTACCTGTGTGATTGTGGTTTCAGTACGAACAAAGAACTGATTGATGACGAAACCGAAGAATGCCCAAAATGTGGCAAAAAAATGCAAAAGGTTCGTGGTATTGAAATCGGTAATATTTTCCAGTTGGGAACAAAGTATTCTACATCTATGAATCTGACATATGCTGCGGCAGATGGCGAATCCAAGAATCCAATTATGGGTTGCTATGGCATTGGGGTTGGTCGCACAATGGCAGCAATCATGGAAGAAAGTGCGGATGATAAAGGCCCAATATGGAATATGGCAACCGCGCCATTTGCAGTCGAGGTAATTGGCCTGCCAGATAAAGAAGGCAAAACATTGGCATTGGCCGAAGAAATCTATAACAATCTGAAGACGGTTGGTATTGAGGCAATTCTGGACAATCGCGATGCACGTGCAGGCGAAAAGTTTGCAGATGCAGATTTGATTGCTGCACCAATTCGCATGATTGTATCATCTAAGAATCTGGCAAATAATGCGATAGAAGTAAAGTATCGTGTCAATGATGTAGATGCAGCCGAATTTAAGACATCGTTCGGTTTAGATACATATATGTCAGAAGTTGCAGATACAATATTAAAGTTGCTAGGCAAATAAAAAAATCCCCCGTTTGGGGGATTTTTTATTTACCGTTCGCGACACGTTCACGAAACTCGTTACTGGGGCGGAATGTAGCGACACGACGCGCACTGATAACCGCAGATTCACCAGTTTTTGGGTTACGCCCCATACGGGCATTCTTTTCCAGAATCTTGAAACTGCCAAAGCCAGCAAACTTAACTTCTTCGCCATTAATCAAGGCATCACGTATCTCATCGAACACAACGTCAACCATCTTGTATGCGTCCGCAGTCGTCAAACCAAAACGTTCACGCAATCTGTCTGCAAAATCACTTCTTGTTATTGTTGCCATTTTATTACCCTCTGCTGTTTATTTGTTGTTTATACACGTATCAAAGCCGCACCCCAGGTTAAACCACTGCCAAATGCGGGATACAAAATTAACTGTCCCGGTTTTATAATACCATTATCAAACGCATATGCCAATGCTAAAACACCGGATGCACCACTGGTATTTGCGTGTTTATCAACAGTAACCAAAATCTTGTCCATTGGAAAATCCAATCGGGCAGCACAACTGTTAATAATACGCAGGTTTGCCTGATGCGGAATAATCCAATCAACGTTTTGGGCGGTTATGCCGGCATGTTCCATTATGTAACGAGCAGCATCTGGCATACACTGAACCGCCTTTTTATACGTTTCAGGACCATTCATTTCAATCTTGTGGTCATCTGTGCCATGCAGACACTTAAATTCGCCACCGTCCGCCATTATAACAGTATCAATAATACCAGAATAACTGGATGTAGAATGTTCGAATATCAATGCACCTGCCCCGTCACCGAACAAAACCGCAGTAGATCTGTCGTTCATATCAACAAAGCGTGTCATTTTTTCTGCACCAATCAGCATTATACGACGATGCATACCAGCCGTAAAAAAACCACGCGCACAATGCAATGCATAAATATATCCTGTACATGCACCACGCACATCAAATGCAGGCAGATTGTTTGTTGCACCCAAACGGCCGGCCACTTGAACTGCAACGGAAGGAAAATCAAGTTCAGGTGTCGTTGTTGCAACGATTATCAAATCAATATCATTGATTGACAAACCTGCGTTTTCCAGCGCACGCATACCAGCAACAGTCGCCATATCAACAACCGTTTCATCATCACGTGCAAAATGACGCTGACGAATGCCAGTACGAGTCGTAATCCATTCATCGGTTGTGTCCATAATACGTTCAAAGTCCGCATTCGTCATAATGCGTTCAGGTAAATAAGAACCATAACCGATTAGTTTATTTCCCATTTCCACACCTGTATAATTTTAGCCCTGGCATTATACAAGCCAAAAAACAACCTTGCAATATTTTTTAATTATAATATTTATTTTGAAATAAAATGCGGGGTGATACCCCGCCTTGATATTAATGACTGCCTTTACCTAGATCACGACGCAAACGGTGCAAAGCTTGGTTGATATTTTGCAGTTCTGCAATCGCATTTTCACGTTCTTGCATTTTCATCAACACAACACGCAATTGTTCTGTCAACCCCAGCATTTTTTCAATTTCTGTTTCGTTGGACAGACGCGTTATCAGCGATGTACGCTTATCCGCAAGTTCTTTGTACTGAACTTCGTATTTATGTGCCAAGGCATAAACATCCCCCCAAGTTGGGTTAGCAGAATCATCATGTGCATTTGGCACAGCGGTTGTACGAGCCTTGTTTTCAACGGTCTTTTTGCCAGACTGGGACATAATCTTTTTGTTTGGCAACACACGATCTGTCACAGGCCGCATTATACGTGGACGACGTGGACGATGTGGACGTGCGGTCTGTACCGGTGCAACAGGCGAAGCGGTCGCTTCTGCAGACGATTGTGTTATCACAGGCACACATTCTGTCACAGTCGGCTGTTGCGTGGTTGCATTTTCTAACACATTGCTGGTGACATCTGTATTATCTGGGATATTTGTTGACACAGGCTGGGATAAATCAGGTTTTGCATTTACTGGTTTTGTTGCGACAGATGTGTCATCAGCATCCGTACCATCCACATCAGGTCTGGTATGTGGGGCGGATAATTTTTCAATCAAATCAGGAACCGACAACAGTTCATGATAATTATAACCTGCGGGGTTAAATTTGGTGGCACGTATACATTCCTTGTATTCAATTTGCTGTTTACCCTTGGCATGGCCTGAAAAAACATTTTCGGCAACAAAGCATTTTTCTGTACCGGAAACCGCCCATACAATACGTGGTCCATTGTTTAGCGATCCCAGACTTTGTGCCAGACAATCCTGCGATTTAAATTCAACAGACGATTCTTTTTGCAATTTACCATCTGCATCAACATAATAAACCGCATTACCTTCTGTTTTACCGGGTATAATATTTATTGAGTTTATTGCATTCAATACCCTAAGCATTGCCTGCTTATCCGTACCGCATAATTGTTGAACCTTTTTCCAGGCAGACTTACTAAAATACTTGTCTATCTTGACACGTCTAATGCCAGAGCGTGATCCGATTTCAAAACCTTTCTTTTTTGTTGACGCCTGAGCAGGTTGAGTCGCAGGCATAGTTTTTTTCTGCTTTGGTTGAGACTGAGGACACGCAACAGACTTCACTGCAGATATAGACTGTGCTATATAATCTGCAACACGTGGTACATCATCACGATGCACACATATAATTTTAACACCATCTGTTTGACGCAATTTTTCTGCGACCCTTAATTTTAAATTAACACGTGCAGAACGGGCCTGCTGAATCAAGCGATTCAAATCTTTATCAGGCAACTGGGCAATAAGCGGTGATGAATTACGACAAAAATCTGCAACTTCTTCGGCGGAGTACCATTGTTCGGTTTTGATTTCTGGCAAATCAATTGTTTTAGCAGATTTTGGCGTTGTAACCTGTGCCACTGGTACAGCGGCATTAATTTCAGCAACCCAATCTTTTAATGTTGTCTTGCCATCCGTTACAATTACATTTGGATATAGGTTCATAAACTGGCGTGCAATATATAATGCACCGTCTTTATCAGCCTTGATATTATTAAACAGGGCATGACGAATGGTCACAATGCCGCATTCAGGTGGTAATTTCCCCACCAAAACACCAAGATCTTGAATTGCATAACTGCAATCAAGGGCTGTAAACTTTCCAGGCAAAACGGTATCCGGGGTGATTTGATATTTACCGCAATTCAGGGCCCCCTGAATATCAACGTATTGCATATAAGGAAAAAATGCATTCTTTGCATTACCCAGAGATACATCCTGATTAATTACAAGACGATTATCCGCAGATAATTTATCATATGGTAAATCAAATATATCGTACCAGCCCTGAACAGAATCCTGGTCTTTGCCCAACGTTGCTAAAACACTTAATGTCTTTTGTGCCATAATATCCCCTAATTTTTCACCCATATAATATACAAAGTTTTTATTTTGTCAATAGTACACAATAAAAATATTGCAGTATCTTTTATTTTATTATAAGATTTGAACGATTTGTCCCCATAGTTCAACAGGATAGAACAAATTCCTCCTAAGAATTAGATGCAGGTTCGAGCCCTGCTGGGGACGCCATCATTGAACTATCTTGATTTTTGCGTTAGAAACAGTGCAACATCCCAAGGACCCGTCATCATCGATTCAACCGACAACATGTCAAATTTTATATTATAATCTTGGGTGGCAGGATAAAACTCTTTGTCCTCGAAATGTCCAAGGTAATTAGCCCAGGCAACTGGGTTTGCACCCCACATATAATGAAAGCATATCGCCCCTTCTTTTGTTAGATTCTGTTGAACCAATCCATCCAGAACACCGTTATAATATGCCATCAAACGCCCTGCATAATCTGGGATACCACTGTTTTGATACAGATATTCAAATACATTGGACAACATCATAAAGTCGTATCGGTCGGATGTTTGGGACGACAAATCCGTCAAATTACAATGCCGGAACGGTATCTGTTCAGGTAAAACTTTTGATAACTTTTCGTACTTGGCAGGATCCGCCAGGTATGAGAGATAACAAATCTTGTAATTAGAGTTTTGGGCCGCACCATATTTCAACACATCTTTTGATGAACTGCGATATTTGGCCAAGAAATCACGTAATTCTGGCGAAAATGAGGACCGAATACCGTTTAAAATAGACATGTCAAAAAAATGATTCTGGCTGAAGAAGAAATCAACAAACTTTTGATAATCCAGATTACGAATCATATGGGTCTTTAATTCTATGACCGGCTTCTGCCAGGAATTAATATCAAATGTATCAACATGTTTTGCACCCGCCAAATATGCCTCGAACGCATGGTCGCCAGATGCACCAATTGATAAAACACGTGCATCTTGCAGATTTATAGGACGCAAATAACCCGCCACATTTTCATTTGTAAACAGATAGACCGGCGATTTATCTTGAAACGCATAGTCACTGGGGATATTAACGGGTCTGCGTAAAAGTTTCTTGAATATATTATTCATAGCACGCAAAACATAACACAAATAGGAACATTGTCAATTATTTATTGTTTGATAAGATTTTTTATTTATATATAATATCAAAACTAACAAAGAGATATACATAATGAAAAACAAGGTAGTTAAACTGGGGATTATTGCTACAATCGCACCGCACATATTCTGTTGCGGAATCCCGATGATATTGGCGTTTATTGGACTTGTCGCACCCGATATGGCACATTTTCACATTCTGCCACATTGGATGGAACCATGGCTGTTCGTGTTTTCTGGGGCGATGCTGGGGCTATCATGGTATTTGGTATGGCGTGACTGCAGTTGCCAATGTTCGCACTGCAACAAGAACACATCACACAAAGGCCAGAAAATAACACTGACCATTATCACATTTGTATTTATAGTTAGTTTGATATTGCATTTTTTATCACACAATCATTAAAAAACACCACCGACAATTACTTGGCGGTGGTGGCTCCCTTCCTTCTGGATAACCAGAAACTGTTTGTCCTGATACGCAATGCCCAATAACTGAATTAAGCAGCCATTGCAACACTGGACATATTGGATGCGTCTGCAGAATCCATAATCTTTTTTGCTTCGGCAAAGACCATTTCTTTAACACGCAATGCCAATGCTTTTGTTTCTAGTGATTCTGCGGAAACTTCAAAATTATCTGTGCGAATTTGCAGCGACACGTATGCACCAACCAAGGATGGACGTGCCAAATCTTCGATAGAACGAGGTGCATTATTGTGACCAATTTTCAATTCATCGGCCAAGGATACAATTTGTCTGTCTTCACTGACCCATACTGTTGTTGTCAAGACCTGGTTTAATGCAATCATAATTTCTTTGATGTTTTTTGGCATGCGTTTTCCCCTCCTTTCTGGGCAATGTTGTAAAAACCATCTTTATCTTATGTATACACTAAAGTATTTACAATCGATAAATATAATTTTGTTTTTTATTATTTGTTTTTCCCAAAAATCTGCGAATCCTGCGGTTTTCTGGGACTTTTATTTCTTTTCCCCTTGTCTATACAAACATCTTAGAACAAAAACGAATCGTAGGTCAAGCACAAAATATATTTATTTTCATTTTATTTAATTTTTTTCTCTTTTTATTATCAAAACCATAAAATACCATAAAAAAACTATAAATTGTCATTGACAACCATACAACGCCATGCTACATTCATTTTGAAGCAAGGAAAGGGAACTGGAAAAAAACGCACCTTATAAGAGATTCATAGAATGTCATTATTTCTCTCATCTTATGAAAATCGTTTGGATACCAAGGGGCGTATCTCTGTACCAGCCTCTTTCCGGGCTTCGGTTATGAATGAAAACTTTGCAGGCGTGGTGTTGTATCGTTCTTTTACCAATAATTGCATTGAAGGGATGACAATGTCCCGAATGGAACAGATGGCGAACGCAACCGATAAAATGGGCGTCTTTGACAGCGAATTGGATGATTTGTCGGCAATGTTGTTTGCAGATGCACGACCATTAGCATTTGATGTAACAGGACGTGTTGTTATTCCAGCAGATTTGTTAGAACATGCAGGCATCAAAGATACTGCGGTTTTTGTTGGTCGTGGAAATAGTTTTCAAATATGGAACCCTGATGCTTTCCGCAACGTGCAGGCACAGGCACTGAGGAACCTGCGGGCGACACGACCAAATTTAAAAATTGGGGAATAAAAAACCGCCATTTTGGCGGTCTATTTTTATTCTGCTTTATCTTCTTGGTTGATTTGTGCACGAACATCTGCCAAGGCGGTTGCACGTTCGGCAATCAAGCCGTTCAGGTTTGCCTGAGTTAGGCCAGCAGCATATTTAATTGCATTCGCAAAAGCCAAGGCATCACTGTTACCATGTGTTTTAAACGCAAAACCACGCAACCCCAAGAATGTCGCACCAGCATATGAACGTGGATCAATCTTGTGCTTTAGACGCTTGAATACATGTACCAAGAAAAACGCACCAATCATTGCCAAAATTGATTTCTTGAAATTTTCAACAACAACACGCTTAATCAATTTGGCGGTACCTTCAACCGTCTTTAAAACGATATTGCCAGTAAAACCGTCCGTAACAACAACCTGAACACGACCGGCACTGATATCATTTGCCTCGACAAAACCAATGTAATCATATGGTAATTTGTCTTTGTTTGCCGTCAGTACTTTGTTCAGGTGAATTAGGGTTTCGTTACCTTTAGTCTCTTCAGAACCGATATTCAAAATACCCAATTTTGGACGTGGCATTTTACCAACGACTTCGGCATAAACACTGCCCAAAACGGCAAAATCAAATAAAATACTTTCATCACAATGGACATTTGCCCCCAAATCCAGCACGACAACACGACTGTCGCCGGCACCAGATGGTAACATTGTCGTAATCGCAGGACGTGAAATACCTTCAATGGTTTTTAATGCCAACTTTGACAAGGACATTAACATACCTGTATTGCCGGCACTGATAATTGCGGCAGAGTTTCCTTCGCGTACGTCTTTGATTGCCATGTACATAGATGTATCTTGGGCGTGACGTAAAACCTCCATCACTTTGTCTGTACCCTTGATAACATTTGGTGCATGAACAATCGTTGTGTTGCGTGCAACGCGTGGATACTTTGCCATCAATTTGCGTAATTTCTTTTCGTCACCAAACAAACGAAACGCAATATCGCCTTCGCCATTTTGGTATAAATACTGATTCATGCCACCCAAGACCGCATTTGGTCCCTTGTCACCACCCATGGCATCAATCGCAATAATCTTTTTTTCTTCTGACATAATAAAAGCAGAAAAGGGGGGAACATTTCGCCCTGCCCTTTTTCTGCCCCCTGATTTTATTTATTTTTCGGGTTAAATTATTTCGCACCACATGCAGCGCAAATATGGTGTGGACGTTTCTTTTCGCCACAAACCTTGCATACACCACATGGCATTACAGACAATGCATCATGTGAACGACGCTGTGCGGAACGTGCTTTACTTGTTTTACTTTTTGGCGTTGCCATTTTATATCCTTTTTATTTTGACTGTCTTATTGTATTCAAATCATTACGATTTGCAAGGAAAACTTTATGTCCGCCCAGATTTACACTGGGCGGAGATTTTTTAGATGTCCAGCAACTGTTGCTGACCATTGCCTTCACGTGCCAATCTTTCTGCCTTTTCTTCTGCTTTGGCAATTTCGCGTACACGACGTACATATGCACCCGTACCAATTGGAATCAGACGACCAACAATCAAGTTTTCATTGATACCAACCAATCTATCTGTTGAACCAGAGATAGCGGCATCAACCAATACCTTGGTTGTCTGTTGGAACGATGCATTCGAGATAAATGAACGTGATGTCAATGATGCACGAGTCAAACCAACCAAGACCTGAGAAGCTTCGGCCAGACGACCATTATCACGTGCAACACGTGCATTTTCTTCTTCGAAATCAACACGATCAACGACCTGGCCCATCAAGAAGCCTGTGTCACCTGGATTTGTGATTTCAACACGACGTGTCATTTCACGAATCAAGATTTCAATGTGCTTGTCATTGATGGTCACACCCTGCAAACGATAAACCTGCTGAATCTGGTCAACCATAAAGGTCGCCAAGGCTTTCTGGCCTAAGATACGCAAGATGTCTTGTGGAACAGGGTCACCATCAACCAATTTTTCAGCCTTTTTAACAACGTCACCACTGCGAACCAACAAGTTTGTACCCTTTGGAACAGCATATTCAACCGGTGCGGTGCCATCTTCTGGTTCGATACGAATGATAATCTTAGATTTTGCATCTTCTAAATCAATTGTACCGTCAATTTCAGCCAATAACGCAGGGTTTGTTGGACGACGAACTTCCAGCAATTCGTTAACACGTGGCAGACCGCCCGTAATGTCGCCTGTACGTTTTGCCTGAACAGGGATACGTGCGATAATGTCACCTGCAACAACGCTATCACCATTTGCAACATTCAAGATTGAATAGGTTGGCAACAGATATTCTGCAATCTTTTTGCCACCCAGGTTGATAACGTTACCAGATGCATCAACCAATGTGATAGCAGGTTTTAATGCCTTCTTGGTGTTTGTCTTCCAGTTGATAACCTTGCGAGAAACGATACCAGTCATTGAATCAACTTCTTCTTGATAGGAAACGTTTTCAATCAAGTCATTGAAGTTCACGATACCGTCCGCTTCGGCGATGATTGTGTTGGAATATGGATCCCATTCTGCCACTTTGGCGCCCTTTTCAACAGAATCGCCATCATTGACAATCAACATAGATGCGTATGGCAGGCTGCTGCTGAATAATTCTTTGCCATCAGTACCAACAACCGTCAGTTTACCATTACGTGACAGAACAACAATACGGCCTGCACTGTTCTTAATGGTCTTTACATCAACCAATTTGATTGTACCTGCAACAGGGACTTCGATAAAGTGACTTTCTGCACCACCGGCAGCAACACCACCAATGTGGAAGGTACGCAACGTCAACTGAGTACCAGGTTCACCAATCGACTGACCCGCGATAACACCAACCGCTTCGCCAACGTGTACCAATGCATTACGTGACAAGTCCATACCATAACATTTTGCACACAAACCGTCACTGCAACATGTCAGCACACTGCGTACATCAACACTTGGCAGACCAGATTCATTAATTGCCTTGGCCGCAGCCTTGGTAATCAATTCGCCTGCTGGGACAATCATTTCTTTGGTAATTGGATGAACAATGTCATTTGCCGCAGTACGTCCCAAAACAACGTCACCCAGTGCAACAGACAATGTAGAACCCTGGTATACAGGTTTTGCAGTAATGAATTCTGTTGTACCACAATCGTGTTCTGTAATAACTGTATTCTGTGCCAATTCAACCAAACGACGTGTCAAATAACCAGCGTCAGCGGTCTTCAAAGCCGTATCCGACATACCTTTACGCGCACCGTGGGTAGATGTAAAGTATTCAGACATGGTCAAACCTTCTTTAAAGTTCGAAATAATTGGAACTTCGATAATAGAACCGTCTGGTTTCTGCATCATACCACGCATACCCGCCAACTGCTGAATCTGACGTTTAGAACCACGGGCACCTGACAAAGCCATCATATGGATAGAGTTCCATTTGTCGCCAGATGATTTACCCAATGCAGCATACGCCATATCACCCAATTTGTCGGTTGTTTTCTGCCACAAGTCAATCAATTTGTTATGACGTTCACCGCCAGACAGCAAACCGTTTTGATACTGTTCTTCAATTTCTTCGGCAGACTTTTCTGATTCTGCAATCAGGTCTTTCTTTTCCGCAGGAATTACAATGTCATCGTAACCAATGGAAATACCACTGCGTGCCGCCTGTTCGAAACCGGTATTCTTTAATGCGTCAGCCAACAAAATAGTCGCTTTGTCGCCACAGCGTTCATATGTGGTTGCCAACAACGCCTTGATTTCTTTTACAGGCATAACCTTGTTTACTAAATCAAATGGCATATTGTCAGATTTTGGCAACAATTCGCCCAAAATCATACGGCCAGCGGTTGTTTTATATGTTTTTCCATTGATACGTGCAACGATTGGTGTATGCAATGTGATGGATTTGTTATCCAATGCCAACTGCACTTCGTCCATATTTGCAAAACGTGGTGATTTTTCATCGTGTTCGCCGTTAATCAACGAAATGTAGTATACACCCAATACCATGTCTTGTGATGGTACAATCATTGGTTCACCGTTCGCAGGTGACAATACGTTGTTAGATGCCAACATCAATGTACGTGCTTCTAACTGTGCTTCTAATGAAATTGGAACGTGAACAGACATCTGGTCACCGTCAAAGTCAGCGTTAAAGCCCTTACATACCAATGGGTGCAGACGGATTGCCTTGCCTTCAATCAAGACAGGTTCAAATGCCAACAAGGACAAACGGTGCAAAGTAGGTGCGCGGTTCAACAATACTGGATGTTCGTGAATAACCTTTTCCAGCATTTCCCATACGACATCTTCGCCATTTTCAACCATCTTGCGGGCTGTTTTCAATGTATTTGCATGATCGCCGGCAAGCAGTCGTGCATAAACAAATGGCTTGAACAATTCCAATGCCATTGTTTTTGGCAAACCAACCTGATGCAATTTCAATGTTGGACCAGATACGATAACTGAACGACCAGAGTAGTCTACACGTTTACCCAACATATTCATACGGAAACGACCAGACTTACCACGCAAAGAATCAGACAATGATTTCAATGGACGGCGGTTCTGGGATACCATTGGGCGTGCCTTGTGACCGTTATCAAACAAGGAATCAACCGCTTCTTGTAACATACGTTTTTCATTACGGATAATGATATCAGGTGCGTGCATTTCCATAAAGCGTTTCAAACGGTTGTTACGGATAATTACACGACGATATAAATCATTCAAGTCAGATGCAGCAACGTGACCCGCATCCAATGTAACCAATGGACGCATATCTGGTGGGATAACAGGGATAATATCAGGCATCATCCATGCAGGTTCTGTTTTAGAATCCAAGAACGCTTCGACCAATTTTAATTGTTTGATTAATGCTTTGCGTTTTGCTTCGGATTTTGTATCAACCAATTCTGCACGCAGACGTGTACGTTCATCACCCATATCTAAATTAGAAATAATTGAACGAACACCTTCGGCACCGATGCCTACGCGGAATGCGTCTGCACCAAATTCTTCAACTGCTGCCTGATATTCATCTTCGCTGATTACATCGTATTGTTTCAGGTTTGTTAAACCTGGTTCAATAACGATATAGGCGTGGTATGAAATAACCTGTTCTAATTTTTTCTGTGGCAGATTGTTTAATAATGTTGCGATTTTGCCTTCACGCAGGAACCAAGTGTGTGCAACAGGCATCGCCAATTTAATGTGCCCCATACGTTCACGACGAACCGCAGAAGTACCAACTTCTACGCCGCACTTTTCGCAAACCAAGCCACGGAATTTGATTCTTTTATATTTACCGCAAGCACATTCAAAATCCTTGATTGGACCAAAAATCTGCTGGCAGAACAGACCTTCTGCTTCTGGTTTCATGGAATGATAGTTAATGGTTTCTGGTTTTTTAACCTCGCCATGGGACCAGGACAGAATCTCTTCTGGGGATGCAATTGTAATGCGTAAGGCATCAAATTGTTCCTTGGTTTCAATTTGTCCAAATATCTTTTGCAACATATTGCTCATTATATTTTGCTCCTTATAAAATAGTTTTTAGTTGTTAGTGTGGCTAGTGGTTAGGGTGTGGGGATTGCCCCCACACCAATGCTAACAACTAATCTACTTTCTTTGGTGTCATCGCCAGACCCAAACCACGCAATTCACGTACGAATACGTTAAATGCCTCTGGTGTGCCTGTCTGGATGTCATCACTGCCTGAAATGATGGATTCGTACATCTTGTTACGGCCTGTGATGTCGTCAGATTTTACTGTCAACATTTCACGCAACAAATGTGCGGCACCATGTGCTTCCAATGCCCAAACTTCCATTTCACCTAAACGCTGGCCACCCATGTGGGCTTTACCAGACAATGGCTGCTGGGTGACTAAGGAATAGTTACCAATTGAACGTGCGTGAATCTTTTCATCAACGAAGTGATGCAGTTTCAGCATGTACATAACACCAACTGTTACTGGACGTGCAAACTTTTCACCAGTCATACCGTCATACAAGTCAAACTGACCTGTTTCTGGCAGACCCGCCAATGTCAACATTGAACGAATGTCTTCTGGGGTCGCACCGTCAAATGTTGGTGTCGCCATTGGAACACCGTCACGCAACAGTGATGCCTGGGCACGAACATCTGTATCTGTCATTTTTTCCAGTTTATCAGCAACATCTTTGCCATAAACCTTGCCCATGATGTTACGCAAATCATCGGTAACAGCACGTTTGGCCTTTACTTCGTCCAAAACTGCACCAATCTGGGCACCCAATGTACGGGCAGCCATACCAAGGTGGGTTTCTAAAATCTGGCCAATGTTCATACGTGATGGCACACCCAATGGATTCAATACAATATCAACCGGTGTACCGTCTGCCAAGTGTGGCATATCTTCGACAGGAACAACCTTGGATACAATACCCTTGTTACCATGACGACCCGCCATTTTATCACCAGGTTGCAACTTCATCTTGTGTGCAATGTATACTTTTACTTCTTTTAATACACCTGCATTCAAAGAGTTGCTTTCTGTGGCCTTGGATACTTCGGCATCTGCTTTTTCGTTCAGCATCTTTAACTTTACAACATGCTGATCACGCAGTTCATCGATTTTTGCCTGGGCTTCTTTGTCTTTGACAACCAACTTTTTAACATCGGATGCACGGACACCTTCGAATACTTCGCTGGTCAATTTCTTGCCAACAAATGGCTTTAAACTGCCAGTGCCTGATTCAATGACCATGTTTTCAGCGATTTGGAATACCTGGTCGGCAAAGCCCTTTTCAATAATCGCAATTTCTTCTTCGCGATCTTTGTTAATCTTTTCGATTTTCTGCAGTTCAATCATCTGGGTACGTTCGTCTTTCTTTACACCATGACGGGTCAAGACGTTTACACCGATAACAGTACCCTCTTCGTTTGGTCCAACACGCAAGGATGTGTCTTTTACATTCAATGCTTTTTCACCAAAGATGTTACGCAACAAGGCCTCTTCTGGTGTTAACAATGTTTCAGACTTTGGTGTTACACGACCAACCAAGATGTCGCCCTGCTTTACACGAGCACCAACATAGATGATACCGGATTCGTCCAGATTCTTTAACGCTTCTTCACCAACATTTGGAATGTCACGTGTCAAGGATTCTGGGCCCAACTGGGTGTCACGAACTTTGAATTCTTTTTCAACAATCTTGACAGATGTGAACACGTCATCACGTGAAATCTTTTCAGAGATAACGATAGAGTCTTCATAGTTGTAACCACGCCATGGCATAAAGGCAACCAATACATTGCGACCCAATGCCAAATCACCATAGTTCATAGATGAACCGTCAGCAATGATGTCGCCTGCAGAGATACGATCACCTACTTTTACCAATGGTTTTTGGTGAATCAATGTTTCACTATTGGAACGTTCGAATTTTTCCAGATTGTAAATATCAACACCGGTAACGACGTTGCGGCTGTTCATACATTTAACCACGATACGGTTTGCATCAACAGATTCAACAATACCACTGTGTTTTGCAACCTTACCAGTACGAGAGTCACGTGCAACTTCGCGTTCAATACCAGTACCGACCAATGGTGCCTGAACACGCAATAGTGGAACAGCCTGACGCTGCATGTTTGAACCCATCAAAGCACGGTTCGCGTCGTCGTTTTCAACGAATGGAATCAAACCAGTTGCGATAGATACTACCTGACGTGGCTCAACGTCGATTAAGTCAACTTCGTCTTTTGGAACCATTGTAAATTCGCCATCAACACGTGCCGTAACCATTTCTTCGGCCAAAATGCCGTCTTTGGTTGTTGGTGTATTACCCTGGGCAATTTTATGACCCAATTCTTCGTCTGCGGTCAGGTAAATCATCTTGTCTGTAATGCGACTGTTTTCAACAACATAGTATGGTGTTTCAATAAAGCCATATGGATTTACACGTGCATATGTAGACAAGTGGTTAATCAAACCAATATTCGCACCTTCTGGGGTATGAATTGGGCACAGACGACCATAATGTGTCGGGTGAACGTCACGAACGTCAATGCCTGCACGTTCACGATTCAAACCACCAGGACCCAAAGCAGAAATCAAACGTTTGTGTTCCAATTCTGACAATGGATTATATGCGTCCATAAACTGGGACAATTGTGATGTACCCAAGAACTCAGACACCAGGGACATTAATGGTTTTACATTGATAACATCCTGTGGTTGCATATTGGCAATGTTCTGGGAAGATAACGCTTCACGAACCAGACGTTCAATACGAACCATACCAGTACGGAAGTTCTGTTCCAATAATTCGCCAACTGTGCGAACACGACGATTTGACAGATTGTCAATATCATCAACAGTGTCCTTGCGATCAATAATATTTGTTAATGTTTTCAATACAGCCAAGAAATCGCCCTTGGTCAACAAGCGTTCATCTTCTGGCTTTTTCCCAGATTCAATTTTCAAACGTTTGTTCATCTTAAAGCGACCAACAGCAGACAAATCATAGTATGCAGGTTCAAAACCTTGACGCATAAACAGGTTGATTGCCGCTTCTAATGTTGGGCGTTCGCCTGGACGGATGATATTATAGATTTCAATCAAGGCTTCTTCACGATTTGTTGTCTTGTCCGCCATCAATGTATTGCGGATATGAGCACTGATTGTAGCGTTATCAATAGAAATCAGGCTGATTTCTTTGATACCCATCTTGTCCAAGTCATTTAAAACTTCTTCGGTGATTTCTGTACCGGCTGGGAATGCAACTTCGTCACCAGACATAATTGGATCAAATAAATATTCACCAATCAATGATTCTGGCATAACGGCAAAACTTTTGGATTCCAATAATTTTTTCATGCGTTTTGCATTCAAACGATCACCCTTGGACGCAATAACCTTTTTATCTTTTGGATTAATCAGGTCATAGTTCAAGCGATATTTATCCAAGCCTTCAAAACTGGAAGTTTCACCAGCCCATAACTTGCCGTCAAAAGATAATGGAATGCGTTTATAGAATGCACCCAGTATTTCAGCATCACTCATACCACGAATTGTTGGTTTGCGTGGATCTGCCAACCATTTCTTTTCATCTTCGGCACTTGGCAAGCAACGCAACAATACGGTTGCAGGAACTTTGCGGCGGCGATCGATACGAACATAAATTACACCCTTGGATTCTTCAAAATCAATCCAAGATCCATGTTCTGGGATGATACGCGCAGTAAATGTGGTTGGGTTACCCGCAACCTTGGATTCTTTGGTTGTTGCAAACACAACGCCCTGGGCACGATGCATCTGGGATACAATTACACGTTCAACGCCGGATGCAATAAAGCTGCCACGTTCTGTCATAAGTGGCACTTCGCCCATAAATATTTCTTGTTCTTTGATGTCACGCAGAGACTTTTTGCCATCTTCTGCGACATCCCATAAAATCAATCTCAGCTTCAGTTTCAACTTGCTGGAGTATGTCATGTTGCGCAACATGCATTCTTTTACGTTATAGACAGGTTTGTCTAATGTATATTCCACGAATTCCAAGTCGGCAATACCGGCATAGTCTTTGATTGGGAACATAGAAGAGAATACATTTTGCAATCCCATATTTTTGCGGGATTGTGGGTCAACATCTGCCTGCAAGAAGTCCTTGTAGGAATTATATTGAATTTCAACTAAATCAGGAAGCGGAGTTTGCAAAAAACTTTTACCAAAAGATTTTCTTAGTTTCTGGATAACTGCCATCGGTTTTAATCCTTTTTTCTGTGCGTTTTGCAAACGATTGTGACATGTTTATGTCACGACTTTTTACTATTTTTTTGACTTACGTCTTTTTACGCCTTTTTGCCCGTATGGGATTTTCATCCCACACGGGCGGCGTTTGTCATATTTTCATACGACATATTATTTTGGAACCATCTGGTTGCCATGTTGAAATAAATTATTTCATTTCAACCTTTGCACCAGCAGCTTCCAAAGCAGCTTTCAACTTTTCAGCATCGTCTTTGCCCAAGCCTTCTTTTACAGCCTTTGGTGCAGATTCAACCAATGCCTTTGCTTCGGCCAAGCCCAAGCCAGTTGCTTCTTTAACAGCCTTGATAACTGCCAATTTGTTTGCACCAACTTCAGCCAAGACAACATCAAATTCTGTCTTTTCTTCTGCAGCAGCTGCAACAGGACCAGCAGCAACTGCAACAGCAGCAGCAGCACTAACGCCCCATGTTTCTTCTAATGCTTTGGACAGTTCAACTGCTTCCAAAACGGTCAATTTTGACAATTCTTCAACTAATTTCTGAATGTCTGCCATTTTATTACTCCTAAGTTTTGTTTTAGGTCAGGATATACAAACCCTGATTTTATTGTTCTTTTTTTCCATACTCTGCTGATACTCGTGCCAAACGTGACGCAGGTTCGACCAAAATACGTGCGATTGTACCACGAATTTCCAACAGGGAAGGAAGCTTGGATAATTGCATAACGCCGTCTGTGTCCAGAACGTCTGCATCCATCTTACCGCCGATAATTGTCAAATTTGGGTGTTCACCAGCAAATTTTGCCAATACTTTGGTAACAGCCAAAGCATCTGTCGCAACCGCAACAGCAGTTGGACGCTTTAACATGTCAGATACAGGTTCGAAATCAGTGTCTTTTAACGCCAATTTCATCAAACGGTTTTTAACAACTTTGAATACAGAAACCAATGGACGTAATTCATTACGCAAGGCTTCGAATTCATTTACTGTCAAACCATGGTTTTCAACAATGAAAACACCGTTTGCGTCTTTCAGGGACGACTGCAACGCTGAAATCAAATCTGATTTTTCTTCGCGTCTCATCTATTTTTCCTTCAAGCTTCTGTTTTGTTAACTTTCCATCCAGGTTTCCCCGGGATGGGGCTGAGGTTCCTGCCCCAAAGAATCTTTTCTTTGTCTATGATGGGAATTAAGTGTTGCCACACCATCAGTCTTGGACAGAAATCTGTTTTTGCGACCATGGAATTACCCACAGTCGCAATTAATTATTTTGCATCAACACGCAAGCCTGGGCCCTGGGTTGTCGCAACCGAGACACCCAAGATATACTGACCCTTGGATGATGCAGGTTTTACCTTTTTCAACTGGTCAATCAAGGCAACAGCATTTTCAACCAATTTATCGGTTGCAAATGACATTTTGCCAATACCCGCATGGATAATACCTTTCTTTTCTGCACGATATTCAATCTGACCTGCCTTGGCTGTTTTAACCGCTTCGGCAACGTTGTTTGTAACTGTACCCAGTTTTGGATTAGGCATCAAGCCCTTTGGACCCAAAACACGTGCAATCTTAGACATTTTTGGCATCATGTCTGGTGTTGCAATTACACGATCAAAGTTAATGTTACCCGCAGCAACAGAATCAATCAATTCTTCGCCACCAACAACATCGGCACCTGCATTCTTGGCTTCGTCCTGAGAGTTTGCAGTAAACACTGCAACACGAACGGATTTGCCTGTGCCGTTTGGCAAAGACAACATACCACGAATGTTCTGGTCAGCCTTGGTCACATCGATACCCAAACGGATAGCGATTTCCAATGTTTCATCAAATTTCTTGGATGTATATTCACGCAACACTTCGATTGCATCAGCCAAAGCATACACTTTGTCTGTATCCAAGTTTTTCCAAGTTTGCTGTTTCTTTGTTAATTTCATGATATTACTCCTCTACCTTTACGCCCATAGAACGGCACTGACCCGCAACAATATTCATCGCAGATTCAATGGAAGAGCAATTCAAGTCTGGCATTTTCGCTTCGGCAATTTCTTTCAACTGGGCCTGTGTCAATGTACCAACAAAGTCACGACCTGGCTTATGAGAACCGATTTTCAATTTCAATGCCTTTTTAATATAATATGACACAGGTGGCAATTTCATAATGAATTCGAAACTGCGATCTGTATAAACAGTGATAATACATGGAATTGGCATTCCAGGTTCTTTATCAGATGTCTTGTCATTAAACTGTTTGCAGAATTCTGCAATATTTACACCAGCAGCACCCAACGCTGGACCAATTGGTGGCGCAGGATTTGCCTGTTTTGCAGGGACGACCAATTTGACCAATCCCTTAACTTCTTTCTTTGCCATTTTTCACTCCGTTTTTTTTCGTTTGTGTCGTGGTACGATATGGCGTATCTACCACGGTTTGCTGTGATTTTACATGATATTATTCAGAAAACCACAAAAATCTGTTTGGGATATTACACCCTTTCAACCTGATTAAACTCTAGATCCATGCTGGTTTCACGACCAAACACCAGAACTGTCACAGTCATCTTTTGTTTTACATTATCAACTTCGGATGCAACACCATTAAAGCCAGCAAACGGCCCGTCAACAACATGCACCTCTTGACCAACCTCGTACATAACATCTTCGGCTGCAACCGCGCCTTCTTCAACCTGCTTTAACAGACGACGCGCTTCTTCTTCACTGACTGCAATTGGCTTATTTTTCGCACCCAAGAACATCACAACCTGAGGAACCTGTTTAACCAACGTAAACGTTTCATTATTCATTACCATTTGAACAACAATGTAACCAGGAAAAAACTTCTTTTCGCTTTTAACGCGTTTACCGGCCTTAATCTCGGTCACTTCACGGGTTGGAACCAAAATCTCACCGAACAAAGCATTCAAGCGACGTTTATCAATCTGTTCACGCAAACCACGCGCAACCTTGTCTTCGCACCCAGTATGAACATTAACGACAAACCACTGCATTTTATCTTCCATTTTACGCTTCCTTTGCCTGTTTTAGAATATCAAACCCACGATTGCATTCAGCACACTATCCGTTACAAAAAAGAACAATGCCGCAAGTGCCGAAAACACCAAAATCGTTATTGTTGCACGAACAACGCTATCACGTGAAGGCCACACAATCTTGAACCATTCACCGCGAACCGACTTAAAAAAATCCAGTATTTTTTTCATAAAAAACTGCCTAAGTTACTGTTTGTTCACCTTGACTAAATATGGCAGGGGCAGAAGGAATCGAACCCTCATCCGCGGTTTTGGAGACCGATATTCTACCGTTGAACTATGCCCCTGAAATGACAATATTTTTTACCCCTTGGTAAATCGAACGCCACCACATAGTCTGCAACAGGATAGCATACGATTACAAAAAATCAAGTGAAAATATTATAATACTTTTATCATTTTTGCACAAGGCTTTTTTTCATTTTACCACCCCAGAACAATCACTTTTTTCAATTTTCCCCTTGCATAAAGACCAAGTTTTTGTCTACAATCATCATAATTAAGGGGGAGATTTTTGTGCAAAACCGCGTAGAACCGCCAGTTTTAATATCAAGACTGATGGCCTTTGTGTTAACAATGGCAGTGGTTGTGTTGGTCACTTTGGGCTATACCTTATATAATATGTTCCCACTTAATCGACCACAGGTATTCTTTTTAACAACAACTGTACGCGCCGATCAAGATATACACTTGACCGAAATGCAACCAAACAGTGCTAATTTAGATGCATATAAAAAAGCATTCGTTCGTGAATACATCCGTCACAGAAACGAGGTTTACACGAACGCAAGCGTTATGCATAACAAATGGAACAATATTGACGGTGCAGTAAGAACCATGTCAACCGAGCAGGTTTATTCTGATTTTACAAATACAGCAATGTTTGTTGCAATTATGGGTGGCATGCCAGATTTTGACTTTTCTTGCCCGGTCGTATTTCATAAAGATCCACTGTATATGGGTAGCGATAACATGTATCGTGTCAATTTTCGATATTTCTGTGCAGATAGTACTGGACGAACATGGCCAAAAGATTATACAATCGGTATTAGGTTAGAGAGTGATGGCGAAAGCAAAATACGTTGGACAGACAGAATTGCAAATCCATTGGGGTTACGTGTGGCAGAATATAAGATAATAGAAGGCGATGGCGATCCACTGGATACAGGCTTTCGTGAAAGTGAAGAATAATAAAAAATGGGAAGGATTGGTATGACACTTGCAAAATTGGTTAAGTTTAATGTTTGTGCAGTATGTTTGGCGGGGTTGCTGACATTGCCGGCATATGCAGACTATGGCATACAGGCGGCATGGGACAATCCAACCGCAAACATGGCCGCAGGCAGTATTAAGCCAGGATATGCACAATTGGCATGGTCACCAGGTTCGGTATTGCCAATCAAATTACGTAACGGTATGGTCACAATGGTAACACTGCCAAACGGTGAACAAATCGCGGATGCAATTGTTGGTGACACAGGGCAATTCGACATTGACACAACCCAAGGCGATCGCACAATGTTCATATCACCCGCCGGCAGCAATCAGGGTTCTGATACAAATATGATTGTTACAGGAAAATCTGGAAATAAATATATTTTCTATTTACGTGCGGAACCATCTAATTCCAGCGAAATCACATATTCACAGGTTGATATCATTTTGGACGGCAATGGCGTATTACCAATAGCAGGTGGCGGTGCAGTTGCATCAGGTGGTGCAAAATCAATATTCCAAAAGTCCACACCAAATACATCTGTTGCGGGCGGTGGTGCAAATGATGAAGATTGGGGTTGGATTAAATCTATGAAAATCGATCCATCTGAGTTCCGCTTTGATTTGGATATATTCGTACCAAATCCCGACGATTATGTTATTGCACCAGAACGTGTGTGGCGTGACAGAATCTTTACATATATTGACTTTGGCGACAAAGTTATATCTATGACACAACGCCCAGTTGTTTCATTGTTAGTAGAAGGTGGCGAGTCACCAGTTGGTTTTCGCACAGATGGTGAAGACGGTCGCTTGCTAATCGTGGAAGCAGTTGGTGATATGGTTTTGCGTAGCGGTCAGCGAATTGTATGTATCAAAAAGCGTGAAAAACCATTCTTGATTGCGGACACCGCATCTGTTATGGCATTGGCAGAGGCAAATGTTGCACAGAGTATGTTGTCCGGGCAATCACTGAATAATATCGCATATACAGACAGTATGGCAGCGATGAGCATGGGAACAGGATATACCGGCACACCAATGTATGTTGGCAATCAACAAGCCGTTAACCAGATGACAGGCGCAGGATATTATATGCCAGCAGGCTTTACCGCACCACAGGCAATGCCATCATCTGGCAGTGTTGTTAATATGCTACCCCAGCAACGTAATACCGCAGGTGCATATTTGCCACAGACAAATATTCCACTGATTTCCAGCAACCAGACAGGGGTTGCAGTTGAACTGAAATCTGATACATCTGTTAAAGCATTGGACGAATATTGGTCAATGTTATTGGCAAAGTTCAGTGGCGAAGATGGCCAGGGTCTGCTGACTAAATACAAAGATATGGTATTTTATTCTGTAGACGAACAAGGCGTGGGCGATTTGGGTGCAGATTCCAAGACCGCACGTATGTATCGCCTGAGAATTGGGCCAATGGCCGACATTGATACAGCACAGACACTGTGTGACCAAATGCTGAAATTCAGCGGAACCAGTTGCAGTGTTGTTCGTATGCAATAAGTTTTGGCAAGCGGGTACAGGGGATGAGTAAATTAAGACAACAAATTTCTGATATACGTAAGAACACACCTAAGCGGGTACAGTGGCTGTTGATGGCGGTTGCATTTATTGTGGTGATTATTTTGTTGACCCTGCTGATGGGTGGTGATAATAAGACACCAAATGCGGTACCTGTGGCAAAGATTGCACCAGAATTAAAAATTGATCCAGATATGATTAACTGGGCAGATGTTAAGGTTGGCGAAAAAAAGACACAAACAATCAAAATATCTGCAACAGCACCAGTTAAGATTTTTGACATGCGTTGGCATGCAGAAGATGTTGGTGGACTGACTGTTAATCAAACATGTACGAAGATGGGGCAGATTAATGCAACATTGGGATGTGCAGTATTTATAACATACGCACCATCATCTGCGATGGCCACAGAAAATATTCCTGTGTTCATTGATTGGCATGACGCAGAAGAAACCCAAAAAATGAACAAGACTGCAAAAATTGTTTTAACACTTGGGGCGGTGGCACCAGAAATACCAAAGGCACCAGAACCGGTCAAATTGCCAGAGCCAGAGCCAGAACCAGAACCAGAACCAGAACCGGAGCCAGAACCTATCGTGCAAGAAATCATTCGCGAAGTTGAAATGATTGCACCACCAATTGAGGTTCCAAAGCCAGTTGTTCCAGAAATAAAAGAAGAAGTTTACGAGATTCCAGATGGATGTACCGACTTTGCGTTCCCAGGATATAATAATTCAGGACGACAAATTGGCTGGATAAAACCTGCACGTGGGGCATATTATTTCCACACATTCGAAGACGAAGACTGCAGTGACCCAGCAGGAAAATATAATCCTGGAAACGGAATCATTACAGACATAAACAATCCTTCTAAACGTATCGGAACAGATGCGGACCATATTGGATTTGCAGTTGTCAGTGCGGGCGTTGTGCCAGAATTATCAAATGCACCTGCAATTAGAAAAGTAAATCGTGCGGAACAAAACGACACACCATCTGATTCATTGGGTGGCATGGGTCGTGCAACATCAAGTGGCCAATCAATTGTTAAACCAGCACCAAAGTCAGACGTATTGTTCACGACAACAGATGGCGACGTTGTTACATCAACTGCCCCGTATGACCGTACCTTTGTTTTACGCCAGTATAAGCCGATTCCAGCGACAATCGTATCTGATATACGTGCAGATATAGATGCGTTAAAAATGGGCGTACCAGTGCGTGCAACGGTTGATAGAAATGTTTATTCAGACAATGGTCGTACCGTTGTCATTCCAACAGGAACATTATTGTTGGGTTATGTGACAGGTGAAGTACCAGGACCATACAAGGCAATTGGCCGTATGAACATAAAATGGTACCAGTTTATTCGCCCAGACGGGGTAGAGTTTAATTTTAAAAACGGGGATTCAGACCCATATTCTGCGGATGCACAGGGACGTATAGGTGTTCCAGGTCGTGGCAGCACCGATTATTTAGAGCAGTTCTTTATGCCAATGTTGACAGCATTCGTGCCGGCAACAATCAACCTGATAAATCCAATTGCAGATGCATTTGTAAATCAAATTGATTTGGATAGTAATACCGTTGTACAAAGCGGAACAATGCGTTCATCTGAATTGGCAAAAAATGAGATTATCACCGCATGGAACAATGTTGCACAGAAATTAATGGTTGATATGCTGGATAATACTGTACCACCATTTACAATTGCAGCAGGTACACGTATTACTGTTTATTCACCTGTTGATTTACAGATAACATGTGGTCCCGAAGGATCAGGAAAGAAATGTGCAGTGGCAGACTTTGGCACAGATCGCAGACGCAAAATACGCGAGGGCGATATGGGTTTAAAACCTGCAGAAGATGATTCTTGGATTGGTCAGGCACGTTCATTCCAGACAGACCAGTATTGTGTAAAGGATGAAACTGGTTTATATCGTGTAGACCCCAAATGTTCGGGTAACGAGAATGGGAAATTGAACAGTTGCGGTGGATACGCATACAGCACATTAAAAATGTGGTGTGATTCATTGAACTACGAATCAAAAAAAGCATTGCAGTACGAAGCGTATACAGAAGACCAGAAAAAGCAATATGAACAAAAGGTTCAAGAGTTGGGAGGTCCAGGCTCGCAAGCGTTTAATGAAGAAATACTGGGGGTAAAATATGACGAAGACGGCAACGTTGTTAACCCATACGAAAAATCCAACAGTTCATCTGCAGACGAAGCCCCAGCATTGACATGCGAGGACGGCAATCCACCAGATCCAAATGGTTGCTGTGCAGGTGAAATATACACCGATATGGGCGATCAAGGATTTAACTGTTGCCCACAAGCGGGTGGCGATTGTTTCCCACCAATAATATAAAAAGTCCCACCAATGGTGGGATTTTCTTTAACCAAAACATCTGGGGGCATGGCATATGCCCATTTTTCATACTTAGGCAAAACATCGATTCGCAGTCCCAAATACAAACACAAAGAAAAGTTTTATTTACCAACACACATTTCAACCATTGGTTGTAATATTTTACAGGAATCTTTTCTTATTGTATATATAAACACGAACACAAAACCAAAGGAGAAAGAAAAATGACGCAAAATGCCCCCATGTTGGCAACAGAAAAATTTCAAGGTGCAGAACAAATGTGGTTCTGGTTTTTATATTCACGTGCCATGCGTTGCAATATTTTGGCACGCCAGCACAGCAATCCAACCCGACGACCATGCGAAGTGCTGGATGTAGAAACAATGATTACAAAATTGTATTTGGCGGGCAAACTGACCGATGAACAGTTAAATATTATAAAGGAATATGGAGATAAAAGACGTGCACCACACCAACATATTTGGAAGGAAAATCATGCGTACGCCCAATGGAATACGGCGATGGGCGTTCTGGAACATGCCGGACGTGCACGTGGCTGGATAGAATAAACAAAATAAAAACAGGCGGGAAACCGCCTGCTTTTATTTTCCATATATAAAGGAATTATTTTGTGCGATTGTGATTACAGCCTCGATACTGTCGTTGTCGGTGGTATGCTGACGCTTTTGCTTGCCACAAATCACGCACTGATGTGTGATAACAAAACTGTCCCCAGCGGTTTCAACCATAATCGGTTTCATCATACCACCACATGTTGCAGCACGATCACCAGGATTATTATCAACATGTCTGGACCACAGGCAATGCGGACAATGATTGGTATATCCGTTGCCATGCACAACTGCACCACAATGGGCACAGTTAAAATCTTCGACTGTTTTTGTAAAGCCCTTCATTATATCCCCAATGCGTTGCGATACATCTGGGTTAATTCGTCTGCTTCGTCTAATTCATCTGGGTCCAGTTTGCGAAGACGTATCATTTGACGAATATATTTTGGATCAAAGCCTGCAGATTTTGCTTCGCTGTATATTTCTTTGATGTCTGCGGCAATAGCAGCGGTATCTTCGTTCAGTTTTTCAATGCGTTCGATAATGCTGATTAACTGCTGATTATCAATGGCACCATGATTTGCTTGCTTCATTCTGTTTTCCCCTTGTTTATTTATGGCAATTATGATATATCATTAAACGAAAAAATCAAGAAAAACAAAAAAACAGAACAGGAAGAAGAAACATGATACGATATACTAAAATTACCGCATCCATCGGTCCAAAATGTGAAGATCGTGAAACACTGACCAAAATGATTCGTATGGGTGTAAATATGTGCCGATTGAATTTTAGCCATGATACAGGCGATGTTCAGGGACGTAAAATTGATATGATACGTGAAATATCGGCAGAATTGGATACACCGGTCGCTATTATCATTGACCTGCAGGGCCCAAAACATAGAATTGGAAACTTTGCAACAGAAGATAAATACCCATTGGAAATCGGGCAGAAGTTTACATTTGACAATAATCCTGTACCGGGCGATAGCACACGTGTTCAATTGCCAGATGCAGATGTTTTGGGGTCTTTGAATGTAGGTGACAGAATATTATTAAATGATGGAAAAATTGAAATGCGTGTTGACTTTGCATCCCCAGACCAGGTAGATGCAACAGTTATTCGTGGTGACGAAATCTGGTCACGTCGTGGTTTTAATTTGCCAGACACAGAAATTGCAACATCCGTACTGACCGCAAAAGATCGTGCAGATTTAGAATATGCCATTACAAAAAATCCAGACTATGTCGCAATTTCTTTTGTACAGAAACCAGAAGATGTTGCCGAAGTTCGTGACTTTATTACACAACGTACATCACATCCAATTAAAATTATCGCTAAAATCGAACGCCCAAATGCAGTTGAACGTATCACAGATATCGCATCTGCGTCTGACGGGATTATGATTGCACGTGGCGACCTGGCGGTAGAGGTACCATATGCCGAAGTGCCTGCGATTTCACGACATATTATTCGTGAATGCAGAAAAATGAACAAACCTGTTATCGTTGCAACACAAATGTTGGCATCAATGGTAACCAGCGAATTTCCAACCCGCGCCGAAATTACCGATGTGGCAGGGGCGGCATATCTGCGTGCAGATTCAACAATGACATCCGAAGAAACAACTATTGGTATTAATCCAGTTAACGTTATTAACACAATGGCAAATATCTTGGCACATGCAGATAATGATGCAATTGCAAATCCATACGACTGGTCACGTGTTGAAAACATTCCAGAAAACGATTGGTCACGCAGTGTGGCATCAATGGCATATTTGAACAAAGCATCTGCCATTGTCGTATTTGCACGTGATACACTGGCAACAACACAGATTTCTTGTCGCAAACCAGATATCCCAGTCATTGCAATTTGTAATGAAGCAGTTGTTGCAAATCAATTATGTCTGTTGCGTGGCGTGTTCCCAATTTATTGTCCAGAATTATTTGGTATGCGTGATGCATTTAATGCGGCCAGACGCATGAATGTTAACACAGGGAAATTGGTTATAGTAGATGAAGAAAAAATTAGCCTGCGAACACTGGATTAAACTAAAACGCCCATTTGGGCGTTTTTTTATTTATTAAGCGGCCTGTTTTATGCCTTCTTTGACCTGACGAACATACTTGCGTAATTCATCGATTGCAACCAAACTGCCATCTTGTTTTTGGGCAGACCAATAATCCCAACCGTTAAAACTGACACTGCGTTGCAATTTGGCCGCCATAACATGAATGGACGCCTTGCCGTACAACTGATGCGTCAACTGGGCATCTTGGGTAATCATGACACGTTCGCCACGTGGGCTGACCAATGTTTGACCAACATACAATAATCCTGCCTCTATCAGTTCTTTGAAGGCAACACGTATTTCATCACGCTTTGGCTTGGTTACTTCGATATCTGTTAAATCAATTGGCGTTGCGTTCGCAACACGATTACGTGCCGCTGCGACATATGTTTCATCTTGTTCAAAACCGATAAACTGACGCCCCAGTTCACGTGCAGCCACCGCAGTCGTGCCAGATCCCATAAATGGATCAAGAATAATATCACCGGGTTTTGTCGATGCCAAAATCACACGATGCAATAAATCCAGTGGCTTTTGAGTGTTGTGCAGGCTTTTTCCATCTGATCCTTTGACACGTTCTTCGCCCAGACAAATGTTCAAATCCCAATCGCTGCGCATTTGTTTGCCACCGTTTAACTTTTTCATTGTTTCATAATTAAATGTGTATTTGCCGGTCTTGGTTGGTGTTGCCCAAATCAATGTTTCATGTGCATTGGTAAAACGTGTACCACGAAAGTTCGGCATTGGATTAGTTTTTACCCAAACAACATCATTTAAAATCCAAAAACCCATGTCTTGTAATGCACTGCCAACACGAAAAATGTTATGATAACTGCCGATTGTCCACATTGCACCGTTTGGTTTTAAAACACGCTTGCACTCACGCAACCAGGCACGTGTAAAATCATCATATTCGGCAGGTGACGCAAAAGAATCCCATTCATCACGAACCGCACGCGCAGCGGTTTGATCTTCGGGTCTGTATAATGTCTTTGCACCCAATTGTAAATTATATGGCGGATCAGCAAATACCGCATCAACCGATGCATCGGGCAAACCACGCATCAGTTCAATACAATCACCCAGTAAAATTTGGTTCAGGTATTTGTCCATCTCTCTCGTACTCTCGTGGGGTATTATATCACAAAACAACACCTTTTTTTTGAACATCAGGACCTGATTTTTAAAATAAAGGACTTGATTTTTATGAAAATATCAATTTTTCCGCAAAATAAAATTACTTGCCAAGAAGGGATTTGATTGCTACCGTATATAACCATGAGATGTCCATACTGTAATTCTACAGATAGCCGCGTGACGGATTCGCGTCCTGATACAGAAGATGCGATTATTCGCCGTCGCCGTGTTTGCGAGCAATGCGGTGCAAAGTTCACAACTGTTGAACGCATTCAAATGCGTGATTTAATGGTACGCAAAAACAGCGGCAAGGTAGAAGCATTTGATCGCGAAAAACTGCGTCGCAGTATTAAATTAGCCTGTAGAAATCGTGATGTGGGTGATGAACAGATTGAAAAACTGGTAACCTCTATTCATCGCAGATTAGAAACAGAAACACCAGATGATACAGTCAGCAGTGCATTGGTTGGACAGATGGTTTCGGATTCTTTGTTAAATCTGGATCCGATTGCGTTTGTGCGATTTGTTTCAGTGTATCGCAAGTTTTCACGTATTTCAGACTTTAAAAAAATTATCGATAAAATACCCGAAGATGATGATAATGCAGTGGTATGTAAACTGCCAAAGACATCGCTGTTCTAGGTAATAATAAGATGAAAAAGTTTTTCACAATTTTAATTGGATTGATTTTGTCGACCAGAGTATGGGCGATGAATTTGCCAAACATCTTATCTGATGTTGATGCAAGTTTGTATAAACAGATTTTTGAACTGCAGGACAAAGAAAAGATTAATACGGCAATTAATGCACAAAACCAAATTGCTGATAAATTATTGATGCATGAAGTACTGTATCAAAGATACTTTTCCAAGACATATCGTACACGTGGCAAAGAAGTTTCTGCATGGATGGAAAAATACAACGATATGCCAGGTGCAAAACGTATGGAAAAGTTGGCAAAAACAAAAAAAGCATCCGTACGTAAAGCACGTGTACCAAATATGATTAGTGGTTCCGAATCCATAGAGGCAGCACAATCTGAAACATGGACCGCAAAAAAATACAGTGGAAAAACAGAAAAAAAGATAGGCGAATTTAAACGTGCAATTCGCACAGGTGCAACCAAAGTTGCACGTGAGATTTTAGAGACAAAAACATTTAAGAATAATTTAACAGAATCAGACTATGGCAGATTGGCAGGACGATTAGCATATATATATTATACAAATGGCGAATTTGAATTAGCAAAAAAATGGGGTTTTATTTCATCTGATGAAAACTCTGAATACGGATTGTGGACAATGGGATTGCTGTATTTCAAAGAAGAAAAATATAGCGAGGCACAAAAGTACTTTAGTCGTATATTAGACCTGCCACAGATAAACAATGCCCGCAAGACCGAGGCCGCATTCTGGGCAGGACGTGCCGCAGACATGAAAGGCGATAATATAACAGCACAAAAATATTGGCGTGTCGCAGCAACACATCCAATGGCTTTCTATGGTGCATTATCGGCGTCTATGTTAGGTCAGGCACCAGAGTATGAGTTTTTTGAACAAAGTTTTGGCGAAGAAGACATTGACGAACTGACCAAATCTAAACACGGAAAAATCGCATTGGCATTATTGCAGATTGGTCGCAAAGATCGTGCAGAAGAGTACTTGAAATATTTAATAACAAACAAGGCAAGTGACAGAACATTACACTCAATCAATGCAGTTGCATCCGCATTTGGACTGCCACGTGTGTCTGTACAATCTGCATCTGTAATTAGGGACCGGGGCATTCTGGAAATTGATGATAATATTATTTATTCAGCACAATATCCATTGCCAGACTGGGAACCAATGGGCGGTTGGTCAATTGATCGTGCATTGCTATTGGCAATAACTAAGCAAGAAAGTAATTTTCGTGTAACAGCAAAATCGGGTGCCGGAGCAAATGGCGTTATGCAATTAATGCCCAGCACTGCAAAACGTGTTGCACGTGCAAACAAGATGGATATATCGCAAATGGATATGACCAATCCAGAACACAATATGTTCTTGGGTCAACAATATATCGTTGACCTGTTGTCACACCCAAGCGTGGAAAACAATATTATAAAAATGCTGGCCGCATATAATGCAGGCATGGGAACAATGGTTAAGTTTGAAAAATCTTTTTATACATATGACCCATTATTATATATTGAAAGTTTTCCAGCATATGAAACCAGAAACTATATCAAACGTGTGATGTCCAATCTGTGGTTGTATCGTGCAAAGTTAAACCAACCACAAACATCGATGCAAGAATTGGCAAATGGAAACTGGCCATTGTATAATAGCGAAGACGAATACGTGCAACAAAACACTACAGAACGCACAACAATTTAACACCCTGCACACTGTGGGTGTTTTTATTTATTGACCCAACAGGCGTTTTTTTACTAACATTATGTGCATGAGAAGAATGTTCACCATTTTAGCATGTGTGTTATTGTGTTCAAACGCATATTCTGCCCAGTATCGTGCCGCATTAGTTGCAGATATGGACACAGGTCGTGTCTTGTACCAAGAAAAGGCAAATGAATTAAATTATCCAGCCAGTTTAACAAAAATAATGACATTGTATTTGACGTTCGATGCGTTGGAACATGGACGTTTGGCATTAGATGACTATCTTATTGTATCACAGGCGGCTGCAAATGCAGAACCCGTCAAATTGGGTTTACCTGCAGGGTCCAAGATTCGTGTAGAAGATGCAATCAAGGCAGTTGCGGTATACAGTGCAAATGACGTTGCACGTGTTTTGGCAGAAAATCTGAAGGGCGGACAAGAAGAATCTTTTGCAGATTTGATGACACGTGTTGCACGTGAAATTGGACTGAATAATACTAATTTTGAAAACTCGTCTGGACTGCCAAATGACGATCACATGTCAACGGCACGCGATATTGCATTGCTGTCTATGGCGGTGTACAAGCACTTTCCACAATATTGGCATTTCTTTGGCATAAAATCATGGACATATAATGGAAAAACATATTCAAACGGAAACCGTCTGTTGACATCTTATAACGGATGTGATGGGATGAAAACGGGTTATACAAAAAAATCTAAGTATTCATTGGTCGCAACCGCCAGTCGCAACAACCACCATTTAATGGCCATTGTGTTGGGTGCAGAAAACAAAGATGTACGTGCAAACGTTGCTGTGCAAATGTTAAACCGGGGCTTTAGCATGCTGAACAATGGTGCGATGCCGATTGTAAAAAATACATATACCCCGCCTGTTGAGACACCACAACCCGTACAGACATACACACAACCACACAATGGCAACACAACAACATTTGCATCGGCATACAACACCGCAACCAGTGGTGCAATGCCACAGTATACAGGTTCTGCAATTTCAGGCAGTGGCCAGGCAACCAGTGGTGGCACAGGCGTTCAATTTGGTGCGTTTTCTTCACAGGCGTCTGCACAAGCACAGGTTGCAAATGTAAAAGCGAAACTTGGGGTCAAGGCAGTTGTTGAACCAACAGGAACAGGCTTGTATCGTGTGCGTGTTTATGGGCTGACCGATGCAGGGGCCGGACAATTAAAATCCCAGGCATCTGCAAACGGGATTGACAGTTATGTTTTTCATTAGTATTTTATATACGCTATGAATCCAAAAATTGAAAAATTAATTAAACTGTTTGCAAAACTGCCACGTGTCGGTGGTCGTGGGGGGCAAAGAATTGCGTTGTGCCTGTTACAAGATAAAACAGGTCGTGCAAACGCATTGGCATCTGCCATTATTGATGCATGCGAAAATATTGCACCATGTCCAAATTGCGGTGTGTTGACTGACCGCGGTGTGGGCGTATGTGAATACTGTCGTGATGCCGGTCGTGCGAATGGCCAACTGTGTATCGTGCGTGACCTGGCAGATGTTTGGACATTGGAAAAATCGTCTGTGTTTCATGGCAGATATCATATTATTGGCGGACTGCTGTCTGGTGCAACAGGTACCCTGCCCCAGGATTTGAATATATCAAAATTATCTGCACGAATTGAAAAAGAAAATATTACAGAGGTTATTTTTGCACTGCCAAATACAGTTGAAGGCAAAACAACACAACATTATATCGTGTCGGTCATAGACAATACAGATGTACAGTTTACAGAATTGGCGTCTGGCGTGCCATTGGGTGGGGACTTGGACTATCTGGATGACGGAACATTGACATTAGCGTTTGGGGGACGTAAAGCACTGTGACAAGCAAAATAGAATTATTGCCACCTGTATCCGCAATGATGCGTGAATGTGGTTTAGAACCCAAGAAACAATTTGGCCAAAACTTTTTATTTGACCTGAATCTGACAGGCCGAATTGCACGCAGTGTACCAAATATTGAATCAACCCCTGTGGTAGAAGTTGGACCAGGCCCAGCCGGATTGACACGTGCGATATTAACAGCAGGTGCAAAACGTGTTATCGCAATTGAAAAAGACAAAACAACAGAACCAATTTTATCACAAATTATTGATGCGTCTGATGGCAGATTGACTGTTATTTTCGATGATGCGTTACGTGTAAACTTTTCTGCACTGGGATTTGATGAGTATGCAATATGTGCAAACCTGCCATACAATGTTGGCACAGAATTATTGATTGGATGGCTACAAAAAATTGCAAAAGGCGAAAAGATTAAATCTATGACGTTGATGTTCCAAAGAGAGGTTGCATTACGCATAACCGCCAAGCCAGGTGACGAACACTATGGCAGATTGGCCGTTTTAACATCTTTGATTGCAAATGCACGAATATTGTTTGATGTACCGAACACCGCATTTGTTCCAAAACCAAAAGTACAAAGTGCGGTTGTGCAAATTATACCAAACAATGAAAAAATCAGTCATATACAAGACCTGAAAAAAATTGAACAAATAACTGCAAAACTGTTTGGACAACGCCGTAAAATGATACGTGCAATTATGCCAAATGTTGAATGGGAAAGATTTGGATTAACCGGCACAGAACGTGCAGAAAATTTATCACCAGAAACATTTGCATTGCTGGCAAACAATTTGTTATAGTTTTTATAGATACTATTGGAGAGGGGGAAAATTAGATGTCTGTATCATTACTGGCATTTTTTGCAGTTGTATTTATGTTAGTGTCTATGTTGCGAATGGCACGCATTGGTGCGTTGGCGGCGTTTTTATTGGCCGGCATCTTGTCAGGGCCATATGTATTTAATTTCTTTGAATTATCTGACACATGGACATTCCTGGGCGATTTAGGGATTATGTTTTTGTGGTTCAACATTGGGTTGGAAATCAATATTCGCCGTCTGTGGCGTATGCGAAGAACAACATTCAGTTTTGGCGCAACCCAGGTTTTGATGGTGGCAGTAATGTTGTTCCCTGTACTGTTTTCTGCAACACAATGGACAATGTTAGGATGCGTTATGATTGCATTACTATTGGCGATGTCCAGCACGTCTGTCGGAATGCAGTTAATGGTTGACAGAAACCAATTAAATACAGATACAGGCCGTCAGGTGTTTTCAATCTTACTGTTTCAAGATCTGTTGGCGATTCCATTGTTGGCGATGATACCTGCGTTGACAGGCAAATCATTTAATCTGGGGGCAACTGCAATAGATGTAACCGTCATATCTATTGCACTGATTTTATCGGTAATTATCGTTGGTCGCTTTGTTGTTACACCACTATTTCGCCAGGTCAGCAGATTAAAATCTAAGGAAGCATTTTTATTGGCGGTTATGCTGAATATCGTTATTTGGGCGGTACTGGTTGATTTGATTGGATTACCTGCGGGGCTGGGGGCGTTCTTGGCCGGAATGCTGATGAGTGAAACGATTTATCGTCATCAAATCAGTGCAGAAATTATGCCTTATGCAACATTATTCTTGGCCTTGTTCTTTATATCTTTGGGAATGGGCATGAACCTGCCGTTGATGGGTGAATATTGGTATGTTATCGCGGGGGGGCTGGTGCTGTTTATTGCATTAAAGTTCTTGGCAATTTTTATGGTTGCACGTGTAAGAAATGTAAACACACCGGATAGTATGATGATTGCTTTATTGTTGGCACAGGGGGGCGAATTCGCATTGTTGATGTTGCAAACAATGAAGACCAGTGGTATTCGTGCGATACCATCTGGACATGAAGAAATATTGACAGCAATAATTATGCTGTCAATTATGGCAACGCCATTGTTATTAATGTTGCACGATTATCTGCAAAGACATGGAAAACTGTTACCACAAAAAATGTCACGCAAAATGGATATTGCAGACAACACCATTAATCCAGAAGTTATTGTATGTGGTTTTGGTCGTGTAGGACAGATTATTTGCCAAATGCTGGACGCACTGGCTATACCATATGTTGCAATTGATTTAGATATAAGCGCGGTCATGATGGGACGGGAAATGGGATTTAATGTTGTATATGGTGATTCCACAAACCGCGAGGTTTTGGTTGAATACGGGTTAAAGCCACGTGCAATCAAATCAGTTGTTGTCGCATTGGATAATGCCACAACCGCACGCAAATGTATTTTAACAGTAAAATCTGTTGCACCACGTGCGAAAATCTTTGCACGTGCACGTAATCTGGCAGATTCACAAATACTGATGCGTGAAGGAATTGAAACCGCCCTGCCCGAAACGATAGAATCGTCATTCTTTTTGGGGTATAGCGTTTTAACACATATGGGCATTAACGAAAAGAACATTGAAAAACTGTTGGCGGATATGCGGGCAGATAATTACTCGGCCCTGTCAACGGTCATATCGGACAAGCGTGACTGATAAATATTTGTCCCCAAACAAGGGGACATTTTATTTGCATTTATGGTATGATATTGCTATATTTCAACCTGGATTCAAGGAAAGTCAAATCATGAAAAAAATAATCCTGATATTATCAATCGTTTTTGGAACACTGGTATTAGATATGCTGACCAAGGGGTATTTGCTGTATTTAATAACAGGGGGCGTACCCTTGACAGGTGATGCGTGGACGGTTGTACCGGTGCCTTATTTAATGGCACATGTTTTTGATTGGTTCAACATTGTTTTTACATGGAACCCAGGAACATCTTTTTCAATGTTTCGGTCAATGGGCGAATCTGCACCAATATTGTTGATTGGATTAACAGGGGCGGTAATTGGATTTATTCTGTATTATTTATTCAAACGTGCCAAAGGATATGAAATTGTGCCATTGGCATTAATTACAGGCGGTGCGATTGGCAATATTATTGATCGCATTCGTTTTGGTGCAGTAATTGATTTCTTGGATTTTCATATTGGTGGATTACATTGGCCTGCGTTTAATGTGGCTGATATTTGCATTGTCGTTGGGGTTGGGTTATATTTGCTGAACATGTATATCGCACGCAACAAATGCTTAAAACAACAAGAAAAAGGTAAATAATTATGGTTCAATATTTAGACAAAAACTCGGGCTTTAATATGTGGAACGCAAACCGTAATGCAGAACAGAAAAAATCACCGATTTCTGGTTTTTTCCGTTGGACATTGATATTTATCTGTGCGTGGTGGCTGATTGGGGTGTTTATGACGCCAAAAACACAAACTGTAACAGATACAGATGTAAAACCAGAAATGGATTTGTCGGCGGTACCAACCACAACAATCACATCAGACAAGGTTAATGCAACGGTTCAAGGACTGCGTATTTCAAATGTACAATTGGCGGATTTTACCGTATCACCTGACACACAATCACCGGTGACATTGTTGTCTGCGGATGGAAATTATGTTGAATCTGGTTTGTTGGCAACAGGAACATCGGCACCGGTTGCAACAACTGTATGGAAGGCAGGCGATAACAATACATACACATGGCGTAACAATGATGGCGTTGTATTCACACGTTCAATCAAGGCAGACGGATACGTCATAACAATCGTTGATACAATTGAAAATCGTTCAAAACACGATATATCTGTGGCCCCTTATGCACGTATTATTCGTGATAACGACATGAAATCAGCCAGCGGTGTTGCCAATGGTGCAATTGCATATGTAAACACAGATGTTGAAGAAGTTCCATGGTCAACATTGGACAAGAAATCATACGCATATTCAACCACAAATGGATTTGCAGGATTTGCAGACCAGTATTGGGAAACGGTTGTGGCGGTTGATGCACCAGATCAGACAATGCGTATCAAAAAAGCAAATGATAAATACGTGACAGATGTTGCATCATCTGCAATGCATATTACCGCCGGGGACACACGTACCGTTACAACAAATGTATTTGCAGGCCCACGTGACCAGACGGTACTAGACGCGATTGACAAGACAATTCCAGGCATCGCAGAAACAATTGATTATGGTTGGTTCTGGTTCTTGGCACAGCTAATGTTATGGGTATTAAATGGCATACACCATGTTGTGATGAATTATGGTGTGGCAATTATTATCATGACAATTCTGTTGCGTTTGCTGATGTGGCCATTAACACGCAAGTCATATGTATCAATGGCAACAATGCAGAAAATGCAACCAGAAATGCAACGCATTCAGAAACTGTATGCGAATGACAAAATGCGTTTGCAGATGGAGATGATGAAACTGTATCAGTCACACAAGACATCACCAATGTCAGGATGTCTGCCAATGCTGATTCAGATTCCAATTTTCTTTGCATTGTACAAGGCATTATTGGTTTCGGTTGCGATGCGTAATGCACACTTTTTGTGGATAAGCGATTTGTCTGCGATGGATCCTTATTTTATTTTGCCGATATTAATGGGTGCAACAATGTTCTGGCAACAATGGTTACAATCAGGCAAGCAAAAGAAGAAAGAATCATCCAATGACGCAGTTGCACAGACCCAGCGGATGATGCGTTGGATGCCGATATTATTTACGATTATGTTTGCATGGATGCCGGCGGGGCTGGTATTGTATTGGACCGTATCTAATGTATTTGGGATAATCCAAATGCAGATAATAAAAAAGAAAATGAAATAACATATGTCCGCCGAAGTTCGGCGGATTTTTTTTAGTTGATTTCACCTGGATCCTGGGGTCAGGCCCCGGGATGACAAATAATATGTGGGTGATTATTTATTTTTTTATACAGGGCATATGGGGTTTGGATAAATATATTGTGAATGCCAATTATTTTTTTCACCATTGACACACATGTTATGGCATTCACATTATTTATTGGTGATTTTCTGGGCGACACAGCAAGACAAACAAAGCACCAGCCATGTCGTGCCAGTATTTTCAAATCACGCATCTGTAATGGTATTTGTGCGATATTATTATGTGATATGAATTGATACATAATTAGTTTATTTTGTTTTACATAGATTGGTGCAACATGTTTGAAACGGCAACATATTATTCGTGGTAATAATTTGGATGTATTTGGGGCAAACGCAATAATAATCATGATAATTCCTGATGGGTTAATTAGATTTCACCTGGATCCTGGGGTCAGGCCCCAGGATGACAAAGGTGGTTGGCGGAGCTGTTAGATTTCACCTGGATCCCGGGGTCAGGCCCCGGGATTACAATTCAGATAGAAAAAAAATCCCCCAAGCGGGGGATTTTTATTGGGTTAGTGGTTATTCCATGCTGGTTGAAATAACTTCGCCATAGGAACCGACTTCGTCACCACCGATGTAACATTGAATCTTGGAACCAACGTTTTCCATGAATTCTCTGATGGCATCTTGTTCGGCCTTGTCCAGGGCGGCATTTTGGATACTGTCGGTGATTGTGTAACCCAATATACCACCGGCAACCGCACCAACCGCAGCACCAATACCAGCGGCTGCACCCTTGCTTAGCTTGTCTTTGTCATCATCTTCGTCACGTGCCAGTTTTTTACACTGTCTGTTCAGATCAATCATCTTGCCATCCAGTACCGCAATCGCGCTCTCTAACTCTGTTTTCTTTGCAGCCCTTTGTGCTTCAGCAGAACTGGATAGAACATTTGTACTCTGTGATGTTGTACAGCCGTTATATGCTGATGAATATATTGCTGCTAATTCACGTATCATGTTATTATTGGTAATTGTTTTGCCACAACATGCGTCTCCTGAGGTTGATGTCCCAAAAATATCAGAATTGGTGGCACCATCTGTACAAATTGTTGATGCATTCGATATTTTACTCCAATCACTAACCACACAGCCTGTTGGCAACCGGCCACTGTTTGATACCGCCGCGTTACCAGCAGCCTTTCTCTGGTCGTCTGTAGTGCACGCCACATTAGATGGCGAAACAGAATACTGATCTTCAAAATACCCGTTATATTCACTTAATTTGCCTGCAACTGTAAGCAATTGCGTGGTTACAGCATCTACAGCACTTGTCGCATCTTCAGAATCGTCTTCATTGTTTTCCTCTACCAGGTCAACCAATTCGTACGCATATGTATTTATGTTGTTATACATATTCTCATTATGTGCGATTTGGGTATATTTCTTAAATACATTGTCGCACTTGTCTTCATCGAATTTGTCCTTCTTTTTGATGCCGGACAGGCCGCTGAATGCATCACCTTCGTGGATTGCCGCACCCAAGGCCGCACCGCCACCGCCCAGACCCAATGCACCCAGGGCAGTCATCCAACCCTTGATCTTTGGTTGGGTTGCTTCTTTGTCTTCGCGTGCGTCTTTACCGGCTGCATCGGCAATATTTTCCAATTTTTCTTTTGGAATCCATGAACCGCATGTGAATGCGTCACCGGCGGCGAAGTATGCGGTTGACCAATCTGCACCCTTGCTTAATGCATCTTGGACATGAATGTCGTTCGAATGTAATGTTACACGAACACGACAGAATGAACCGTACAATTCGTTACTGGCCTTGAATTGATTGGCCTTTAATCCAGAAACAGAATAGTTTGCAGGAACCTTGTTAGTGTTCAACTTTGCCCACAGGAATGTTGAGCCCAAATCTTTGTTACCAATAATGCCACCATCGTTGGATGACAAACACAGATTCTGCTGCTTAGTCAACTTGGCATTATATTTTGCCTGGGCTTCGATTTCCAGATCGTAAATCAGATCTTTGAACAAAGAACTGGCCGCCTGGGATTCAACATATGTCGAATATGAAATCTTGACAGGTGTATCATATACAGCACCAGACGCATCAACGGTATAGCATGGACCCTGTTCACCCTTGGAATTAGAACACAGTTCATTACCGTTTTCATCAAGAGCCTGGACCGTTTCTATTTCCAATGTCATTTGTGAAGTTGCACCACCATCAATCCAGTCGTTACGTACGGAACCGGTACCCCAACTGGCCGGAGACTGATTGTTCATTCTGGCCTTGTTCGTTTCAATCGCCAGGTGTTCTGTACATACACTGGCATTTTTAACAGTATCAACACACAGACCCAATACAATTGTGTAATCCAGAACACCACCAACCTTGTTCATGGATTTATCATATGATGAATCACCACTGTTAGTCAGAGATGAATAGATATCTGTACGGTTGCGATAGCAGTTCACAAAATCATTGCCGCACATAGAACGTACACATGATGTTGCAACAGACTGACATTGCTTTTTCATCTTGGCAATGGCAGCATCATTATAATTGTTTGCCAATGATGCGTTCAGCGATGCAATTACGCCAATTGGATCGTTTTCAGCGCCGGCATCATATTCTGGGAACAATGTGTCAAATGCAGTTGCATCTGTGAACATATAATTATATGTACCAGTAGAGTTTGGATTTTGTGATGCATACTTACAATTTGCGTCAGAGTTTACAACAGATAAGCAACCTGTGCGAATCTCGTTACGTGTGTATGCATTGTTGATTGATTTGTCGATCGCACCAAACACCTGGGAATAACAGGCCGCACCAGAACCACCACCACATGTACGCATTGCACATGATTTGATTGTGCTGACGCATTTTTCTTTGGCCTTGGTATCAAATTTGTTTACCAATTCGGTAATTTTCGCCTTCATACCAGAGTTCATACGTGCACCGTATGCCAGATCATAAACCTCTTCTTGGTTGTCTTCGTCACGCAACTGGGACGCAGTTGGCATCATGCCATCGCCCAAGAATGTGGCATAGCAATATTTGTTTGCACCAACGGTATCCAAGCATGAGTTCTTGATATATGATGCGATATTTGATTTTGTTATCATTGTCGTTGGATCAACAGATGTGGCTGCCACTTCGGTACCACTGTTAATCGTTTCAACGATATCAACAGTTCCTTGGCTGGCATTTTCATAGCATTTATATGGATTCGCACCACACGCACCCAGGATACATTGATCAACAACCTTGTAACATGTAGAAACTGCATTTGTTGCAGCCAAGGCCGCACCTTCGGCAATCATTTCACCAACACGACTGGACGCCATTGGGGCAGTTGATGATGTCGCACCGGCATTACCGAACAGTTCCAGTTTACCTTCGCTTTGGCAACGGGCCAATGTTGAATCACACATTACAGCCTGTTTCTTAAACTCTGTATTCGTTGTACATAATTCAAAATCCGCACCACAAACACTGTCTTTCTTTAAGCAAGATGAATAACGACGAATACATGATGCAGTGTCATACTGATTCGATATGGCCGCAGCAGTAATCATTTGACCCAGAACACTGCCATCTGTGGGGTATGTGTAGTCGGTTACTTCGCCATATGTGTTCTTGGATTTAATTGTAGATAATGCGTTTACAGCAGATGTTCCAAACAAACTGTTAATACCCGCAGATGCACATTGAGCCAGGGTGCTTAAACACTGGGGCATTTTACCATGGAACAAAACCTTGTTTGTACATTCTTCGAAGTTAGGACCACAAGCATCGCCCCCTTTGATACAAGAGGTATAGGCATCAATACATTCGGCATTTGCCAATAATGCAGACGAACCAACCGTTGAACCAACCCCCGTAGTCGTTGAATTATTCGCATTTGTAATATATGCCGTCATCGTTGGCATACGACGTGATGCACCGGTAATACTGGTTCCAACACTGACACGTGCAGTCGCATCATTTGTCGAACGCGCAGTCACCGCATGTGCCATAGGCACAACGCTGAATAAGGCCAATAAACTTACTGTGTTTTTGAAAAAAGACATCCCCTGACTCCATTTTTATTACTTTATTTTAACATAAAAACCCATTGTTGGAAAGCGAAAAATAAGGGTACCTGCACAAAAAAAGCCCCATAAAAAAATACTTTATGGGGACCGATTTTGATACAGGGTTAGGAATCCTGTCCTGACCGATTTAAGACCGCAGACGCAATAAAGGCGTTGAACATCGGGTGACCGGTATAGGGACTGGACTGAAACTCTGGGTGAAATTGACCTGCAATAAAGAAGGGATGATTTGTTAACTCTATCATTTCAGGCAATTTTCCATCTGGACTGCGACCAGAGATTACAAGCCCTGCGTCTGCAAATCTGGATTCCAGCGCAATATCCATTTCATAGCGGTGACGGTGGCGTTCACTGATTGACGCGGCGCCAAAAATACGGTGCGCCAATGTATTGGGCGTAATATCACAAGGATATGCACCCAGACGTAATGTTCCGCCCATATCACCTGTATTGCAGTCTGCCATTATGCCGACAACCGGTGTGCAATCAGTCTTGAATTCGGTGGAATCTGCGTCCGTTATCCCCAGGACATTTCGGGCAAACTCAATAACCGCAACCTGCATCCCCAGACATATTCCCATGTACGGCACCCGATTTTCACGTGCATAACGTGCGGCCGCAATCTTGCCATCAACACCACGTGCACCAAATCCCCCAGGCACCAATATCCCATGCACGTCACGACAGTCATCGGGGTTAAAAGTTTCCGCATCTATCTTGACCAGATTTACATGGACATTGTTTTGAATGCCAGCATGAAATAATGCCTCGTTCAAGGATTTGTACGCATCGGGCACATTAAAGTATTTACCAACAATGCCGATATTGACCGTTGGCAGGTCGGCAGTTAAATAACTTTCAATTCTATCAAATCGGGTCATATCACCACGTGCGTGTGGCAGACCAAAATGATCTGCGATTATGTCAAAGACATGCTGAGCTTCGTATGCCAATGGAATCTTGTAAATATTATCAACATCAATGCCACTGATGACATTTTTCGCAGGTATGTTACAAAACATGCCAATTTTATCACGTTCACCAGCAGTTAACATACGTGGCGTACGAACAATCAACATATCAGCCTGAATCCCATTTTCCAGCAATTCACGTGCAGACATTTGGGTCGGCTTGGTCTTTAATTCACCGGACTTTTCCAGATACGGTGCCAATGTCAAATGCACAAACATAACATTGTGACGACCGACATCATTGGCAAACTGGCGGATGGATTCTAGGAATATTTTCCCTTCTATATCACCAACCGTACCACCAATTTCACAAACAACAAAGTCTGTATCTGTTGGGGCGGATATGTATTCTTTTATCTTGTTGGATACATGCGGTATCATTTGAACCGTCGCCCCCAAATAATCACCATGACGTTCCGCATTTAAAACATCCCAATAAATACGACCACCAGATACAGAATCGTTTCGTGACAGACGCGCACCCAGAAACCTTTCATAATACCCCAAATCCAAGTCCGTTTCATAACCATCGTTTGTTACATAGACTTCGCCATGCTGAAACGGCGACATTGTGCCAGGGTCAACGTTCAAATACGGATCAAACTTACGCGCATGAACGGTATAGCCCCTGGATTGAAGAAGGGCGCCACAACCTGCCGCTGCGACGCCCTTGCCTAAACTGGATACAACCCCACCTGTAATGAATATATATTTTGCCATAAAGTACCCCCTTATGGAATCCCATCATACGAAAAAAATCGTTGAATGGCAACAGATTTAATTCTTATAATTTTACCATGAGGCAATGGCTGGAACATCAATATCAAAATAAGTTTTTATACGTACCTTTTCTGTTATCAGCAGGTGCAGGTGTTTACTTTACGTTAGCACACGAACCACAGATTCCATGCCTGTATTTAACATGTCTGGGGCTGGGCGTGGCAATGTTTATACCTAAGATTCCCGTTACAATACGGGCGGTTATTATTGCCCTGTTTGGATTTGTTTATGCATGTGCATTTGCAAATATGATTGATACACCACAAATGAAGCACAACCTGTATGACCATGATATTCGTGGCGAGGTAAAACTGATTGATTATACAGATGATGGGGCCAGGGTTTATGTAAAAGTACACGCCAATGAAATTAATGCGGGGAACGGCAATGCGACAGTTCGCCTGACAATCAACCCAGATAAAACAAAACTAAATATCGGGGATACAATTCAAGCAGACACAACCCTGTTTCGACCAGCACCACTGTATGAACCAGAAGGATTCAACTGGGCAAGATGGACGTACTTTAACAACCTTAGTGCAACAGGATTTACAAACAATGTAAAGGTTATTAAAAACAATGGTGGCAATACAATTCCCGTAATTCGAGACAGGATACATTTGCAAACAAACTCTTTCTTGGTTGATAGTTTAGTATTGGGGTACAAGTCGGCCGTTCCACATGCAGACAATCCAATATGGACCGCAACCGGTGTTGGTCACGTTTGGTCAATTAGTGGCTTTCACATGACATTGGTTGGCGGATGGCTGGGGTTCTTGTTTTATATGATTTTTCGTAGCATTCCATATATTACACGCCGCATTCCCGCCAAGATACCGGCACTGGCGTGTGCGTGGGTGGGATTGCTGTTTTATTTATTTTTATCAGGCATAGACGTTGCAACCATTCGGTCTTTTTTAATGGCGACATTGATTATAATCGCCTTTGCATTTGGCAGGTCAGCAATTTGCTTACGCAATGTTGCATTGGCGTTTTGCATACTGTTCTTGATGAATCCACACTATGTTATGCAGGCCGGATTCCAACTATCTTTTATGGCAGTACTGGGGTTGGTATGGATGTACAATGTTGTAAAGCCTAGGACGCCACAAAATAAAATATTGAAAATAATTTATGCATGCATACTGACATCGGTGGTGGCAACATTATTTACCGCACCATTTGTTGCAACACATTTTGGTACAATACCCGCATATGGCCTGATTGGCAATTTAGTATTTTTGCCTGTATTTTCATTTGTAATTATGCCACTTGTTTTAATAGGGGTATTTACAGCACCACTGGGGATACACGCACCCATTAAATGCGCCCATTGGTGTTATGATCTGATTTTAGGCTGGGCAAAACATATCGCAGATTGGCCATACGCAAACATCGCAACACCCAACATTCCTAATACCGCAATAGTCTGTATAATTATTGGATTCATGTGCTTGACACTGATAAGAAACAAAAAGATAAAACTGAATATAATTTTATTCTTTGTGTTTTGTACGGCGGGACTGATTTGCATAGCCGGCACAAACAGACCTGTATTTATGGCGACACCCGATGCAGAGTTGGTCGCAGGCGTAAATGCAGATGGGAAATTGGAGTTTAGTAAAGAAAAATCCAGCACACACTATTTCGCATTTAGAACATGGAAAGAGATGAACGGCGAAAATCCAGACACCCCAACCATTCGCCGAAAGCCAGAAAAAGGATTGTTTTTATTTAATGACATTGCATATATGCAAAGATTCAAACCAATCATGAACAATATTGAAAACTTGTGCAACGATGACAGGATTAGATATATCGTCACATACCTAGATATAAAATCAAAAAAATGCAAACATAAATTGCTGCGTGGTGGTATGATTATTTATCAAGATTATACCATTAAATATCTGCCGATCAATCGGCGATGGAATTAATAATCAGCACGAATAAAATACAAACCAGACGCAGGGGCGGTTGGACCTGCTGCACTGCGATTTTTTGCAGCCAACACCGCATCTATGTCATAAGTTTTACCCAAACCTATTTCAATTAATGTCCCCACAATATTGCGTACCATGTGGTGTAAAAATGATCGTGCAGAAAATTCAAAAATTATTTCATCACCACATTGAATAATTTCAATTCTGTCCAATGTTTTTACAGGTGATTTTGCCTGACACTCGCTGGCACGAAAACTGGTAAAATCATGATTGCCCAGCAACTTTTGTGCAGACATACGCATTGCATCAACATTCAATTTACGTGGGACCCAATACACACGATTGCGTTGCAAAACAGGTGATGCACCACGATTTAGCACAACATATTTGTAATGACGTGCAACACAATCAAAACGTGCATTAAAGTCATCATCCACAGATTCACAAGACAATACAGAGACAGGCAAGCCAACTAAATAAAAATTCAATGCACGCATCACAGTTTGTGCCGAATGATTACCTGGGATATCACAATGTGCAACCATCGCAACAGCATGCACACCGGCATCAGTACGCCCTGCCCCAACGACATCGGGACGCGTGCCACAAAACTTTTCAATCGCGTCTTTTACGACAGATTGAACAGATGGCCCTTGGCGGTTTTCTTGCCAGCCGATTAAATTCGTTCCGTCATATTCAAGTGTCAATTTATAACGCGACATGATTTGCAATTCTTATCTTTGATTTTCACATCCACGACATTTTGCACAACGAGATGCAACACTCATCATATCTGCCCATGCCTGATGTGCAACAATACTTTTGTACACCGTACAATCGTTGCAATGCATACCAAAGCAAGATAAACATTGGCAGTTTCCATTGCGATTGTGTTCAGATAATTCTACGTGCATTCCATGCAAACCGCACATTTTTTTATTTGTATTTTCCTGTGACATATAGCATTTCCTTTATCTGGTTTTAAACCTGTTGCAATGTGCACCTGATGGCATCTGTTCCAGACCAAATAATAGACGCATTATAAAACTACGATCAGAACAAAATATTTTGTTGTTTTTTTCCAATGAGTATGCACAGTTGTCACAACACATTGCGTCTTCGGCCATCTTGTTACCTGGTGTTTTTGTTTTTCCCTGTTGATTGCAAGTACAACCCTTATCGTTTAATTCCATTTCCATTTATTATTCCCCTATTTTGATTTCTGCACCCCGCAGACCGTTTACAAAACTGGCCCAATCCATTGGCCGTTTGCCTGCAGGTTGCAATTGTTGGACGGATAAATTATCATCTTTTATTTCCGTATGCAACAATTTTACATCTATACCGTTAATTTTTGTGCGTCCACAGCCCAAGGCACGAATTTGATTGTGAATATCGCGTGGACTGCGTGACCAATCGATAATTTCATCCGTGCCCGTCCATTTGCGTGTATATGTTGGAATACCCGTCTGGGGGGTGGCAGGATACATAGATGGATTTGATAAATATTCAACCATCATTTCCGCACCGACTTTTGAAACTAATTTTTCAATATCATCATTTGTGTCGTTTGGGGCAATATCAAATTCACGACGCATGTAAATATCACCTGCATCTAATTCTGGGGTCACCGCCATCAGGCACACCGCAGATTTTGTATCGCCATTGTACAAAGCCGTACGAATTGGTGATGGCCCACGATAGGCTGGCAAATCACTGGGGTGAATATTTACACATGGTGCAGATTCCAGAACATTATCACGCAAAATCACCCCATACGAAATAACCACAATCATATCAGGCGAATAATTATATTCTTTGATATCCGTATGTACAGTCAACCCGTTTTCATTTGCCCAATTATGCACAGGCGATGGGGTCAAAACCTGTTTTCGCCCAACGGGTTTTGGCGCACGCGTAAAGACCGCCATTATTTCATGACCTGCATTTTTAATTGCGTCAAAGATTGGGACAACAAACGCATTTGTTCCCATTAAAACTAACTTCATGCCAACTTCCGTTTCTTTACCTTGCGCATTAGCATTTCACGACGCAAGGGTGATAGATAATCAACAAACAGTTTACCATCCAGATGATCTGTTTCATGTTGCACAATGCGGGCGGGTGTGCCAGACATTTCTGCCATTTTTTTATCGCCCATTTCATCTGTCCATTCAACAATAACAGACGCAGGACGTGTAACGTTTGCAAAAACAGGCAGGCCGTCATTCCCTAATACAGATAGACACCCCTCTTCCAATGTGCAAGAATCTGTGCCGTATGATACAATACGAGGGTTAATCATACGATATATAACATCTGTATCTGGGTCCATCATAACCAGAAATCGTGATGCAATACCAACCTGGGGGGCAGCCAAGCCAACACCACGCTGTTCATGCATCATATTAACCATTTCATCCATAATCGACAATAATTCAGGCGTGATTTCGGCCACCGGGTCACATTTGGTCCGTAAAACCTTGTCGCCACAAAGTTTCATTTGCAACATATTTTAAACCTCTTATAATAATCATAGCAAAGGATTAGGAAATGACAACTTATATTTTTGTATTATTAGCAATTATTATCGTTTTACTGTTGGCAATTTTGGCACGCAGACCGGTCGTTGATATTTCTGCACTGCGCGAAGACAACGCAAGATTGCGTGAAAAATTGGCCGAAAGACTGGGCGAACGATTGGGCGCATTGGCACAAAACGCCAATGAACTGAAGAATATCAGTGCAGATATTGCGAACTTTAAAAATATCTTGATGGGGAACAAGCAGGCACGTGGCACATTTGGTGAACGACAACTGGAAGATTTAGTAACAGACATCATGCCACCTGAATCATATGCGTTTCAATGCGTGTTGGACACAGGTGTAAGACCAGACTGTGTTATTAGGTTGCCATACCCACCAGGTGATATGGTGATTGACAGCAAATTCCCGCTGGAAAGTTTAAACCGTATGGCAGAAAATCCAAAGGACAGTCTGATACGCAGACAATTTGAATTAGACATTCGCAGGCATATTGATGCAATTGGTGACAAATATATTATACCGGGGGTCACCGCAGAATCCGCAATGATGTTTATTGCGTCCGAATCCGTATTTGAAACACTGCATCGTGAGTTTCCAGATACAATCGCATACGCAGGACACCGTAAAGTATTTATTGTATCGCCATCCACAATGTGGGCGACACTGAACACAATTCGTGCGGTTTTGGCGGATATAAAAATCAAACGTGTGGCCGGTAAAATTAAAAAAGAACTGGATACACTGCTGACCGATTTAGCACGCCTGACGGAACGTGCAGACGATGTTGAAAAACACTTTGCATTGGCAAAAACTGATATCGATAAATTACAAATATCAATCAGCAAAATTGCACCACGTGCAGAAAAACTGCGTGCAATGGATTTTGGTGACGAATAAAAAAGACCGGCAGACGCCGGATCTTTTCTTATTCTGTAATGCGTTCCCAATGACAAATCACAACTGCATGTTCTGTATCATCGGTGCATATTTTATGTCTTGACACCAAACCGTCAATCGCAACATCTATACGTATTTCTGGGGTATCTGGGCTGACTTCTTTCTTGAAGCAAATATCTATTTTGCGTAACTTGTGCTGGGAACGATATTTATACCCAACACTTTCTGTTGCCCAGACCGCATAGACAGCATTATTTATATGCTGGTTCACATCGATATCATCAAAACGACATTTCATAACATGCGTTTTGTTGGTTTCAAAATCTGGAAACTTTTCAAATGCACAGCCGTAGGCACGATGCGGCACAACGACTGTGGGCGACAAATGATTTGCCAAAGGCAATGGGCGGCGGCGATCCATATCAATTAAAATCCATTGTGATGTTGCACGAACCATCAAGCGACCATCTGTGCCATGGATTTCAAAATCACGTGTTGCACGCAAGGCATCTTGGCATGATGGCCATGTGGCAAAGGTTAATTCTTCGCCTTCGGTTGGCAGTTCAATAATGTCGACCAGATAATACATAACAACCCAGCCAACATTATTTTCCAAGCAATATGTGCGACCACAGCCCAAGATTTCAGCATGACGGTCAGCAATAGATTGCAATTCGTTCATTAAAATCAATGGACGAACATTACCGAACCGATCACACTGGTATGCCTGCAAGACACGCTTTTCAATCAGTTTATCTGCCATGGAATTATCCTGATATCTTATTTTCTGCAACAACAAAATCCAGAGCGTCCCCCAACTGAATATTATTTGCACGTGCTGCTGACTTAATCAAACCATGCAGCACATCAGGCGTATCTGTTGGAATTGTTAACATTTCCAGTTTTGCACCATTGCCAACCTTGCGATCTGTACGCAGACCACGAATGTTCTTCAACAATTCCAGCGCAATATCCATTGTTGAAACATCTGTGTCATATTCTGGTGTTACGGTTGGATATTCAGTCAAGTGCAGTGTTTCGCCACCTTCGAATGGTTTGTATATTTTCTGCCATAATTCTTCGGTCAAGAATGGAATAAATGGTGCATACAGACCGATAATTGTGCGCAGTACTGTGTACAATGTCCACTGGGCAGACAATTTGGATTCTGCACTGTATTTTTCAGGTGCCCAGAAACGGTCTTTGATGAATTCCAAATACTGGTCACAGAAAATATCCCAGAAGAATGTATCAATCGCAGCACGTGAATTATAGTTGTCATACTTATCCAAATGCTTGCGTACCTCTGCAATTGTTTTGTTTAATTCAGCCAATACCCATCTGTCTTCGATAAAGCGATCCGCAACAGGGATTTGTTTTGCTGTATCTGGTTCAAAATCAGACAGGTTCATCAAAACATACTTTGATGCATTCCACAGTTTAGTTAACAGTTTTGAACCACGTTTAACTTCGTCATCACTGTAACGGATATCTGTACCGATTGGTGCAGTTGCAATCCAATAACGCAGGGCATCAACGCCAAACTTTTCAACTGCATCTAATGGATCTGTACCGTTACCCTTGGTCTTGGACATCTTTTGTCCCTTGGCATCACGAATTAAACCATGGAAGTTTACAGTATGGAATGGAACATCGCCCATTACATAAATACCCATCATAACCATACGTGCAACCCAGAAGAAGATAATATCGGCCGCAGTGTACAGCAAATCTGTTGGATAATACTTTTTCAATTCCAACGTGTCGTTTGGCCAACCCAATGTTGAAAATGGCCACAAACCGGATGAGAACCAAGTATCCAAAACGTCTGGATCACGTGTCAAAGATTTACCGCCAGACATTTTGATTGCGTCTTCTTCGGTTTCAGCAACATATACATTGCCTTCTTCGTCATACCACGCAGGGATATGATGCCCCCACCACAACTGGCGTGAAATTGTCCAAGGACGAATATTTTTCATCCATGCCATAAACAGGTTATAACGATGTTCAGGCATAAACTTAATCTTGCCTTCTTCAACCGCCTGAATCGCAGGGATTGCCAATTTTTCTGCATCAACAAACCATTGGTCTGTTAAATATGGTTCAACAGGCACACCACCACGTTCAGAATATGGGGTTGGAATTGTTCTATCTTCGGTCTTGACCAACAGACCCGCCGCTTCGATATCTGCAACGATGACTTCACGCGCCTTGTATCTGTCTAAACCACGATACTTTTCCGGCACAACAGGATTGTCATTTAACTTTGCATCTGGGGTCAAAATACAAACAGGTGTCAGATTGTGACGTAAGCCAACCTCCCAGTCGTCAAAGTCGTGGGCCGGCGTAATCTTAACCGCACCTGTCCCCTTTTCTGGGTCTGCGTGTTCGTCTGCGATAATTGGTATTTCAATATCAGTTAATGGGATTATCGCCTTCTTGCCAATCAAATGCTTTAATTTTTCATTTTCTGGATGGATTGCAATTGCCTGATCACCGAACAATGTTTCAGGACGTGTTGTTGCGATTTCAATCACACCACCATCAACCAGGTTATAGTTGAAATAATAGAACTTGCCCTTTTCTTCACGCGTTTCAACCTCTAAATCCGAGACAGATGTCTGCTGTTTTGGGCACCAGTTAACCAGACGCTTTTCACGATAAATCAGACCTTCGTTATACATCTTAACAAACAGTTTTGTAACCGCACTGGACAAACCTTCGTCCATGGTAAATCTTTCACGATGCCAAACAGGGGTCACACCCAAAATGTGCAACTGGTTCATGATTTGACCACCCTTGTCCGCCTTCCAGGCCCAGGCACAGTCTAATTTTTCCTGTAATGACAAAGAATGTGGGTTTATACCACGCTTGGACAAATCACGTTCAACCAACAACTGGGTTGCAATGGACGCGTGATCTGTGCCAGGTTGCCACAGGACATCAAAACCAGACATACGTTTGTAGCGGCAAACAATGTCTGTTAAAACATTATTCATTGCGTGCCCCATATGCAAAGAACCTGTCACATTTGGTGGTGGCATCATAATACAAAATGCCGGTTTATCCGATGTGACATCGTTGTTCCAGAATGTATTCTTGTCCCAAAAATCTTGGATTCTTGTTTCGATTTCGCGCGCTGCAATATTTTTACCAAGTTCTATATTCATATGTTTTATCCTGCTTTTTATAAAAAATAGTCTGGGTAAAATCGTACCAGATAAAATTAGATTTTCAAGAAAAAACGCCCAAAACGGGCGTTTTATTTACTTTATGACAACCGGTGTCCAATTGGCGGTATCCAGATTTTGCAGTTCTGCAGGTAACGCAGATGCATCTAATGTATTCCAGACCTGTGTACGACCGAATGGGCCAATTTTGCCACGAACATTTAACTTGCCCGCGTCTTTGCCCCAAATGACAGAAGAGTAAACTTTGCCCGACTTTGGGTCCATGATTTTACCATCTTCAAAACGGCTGTCATCATTGTCCCATTCCATATCCCAGATAATATCCATACCGACCATTTTTGGTGTGCCTTTGACCTTGTCCGCAATACGGGTTGGATTTGATAATGTTTCAGAAATCACACCGTCTGTGCCATACAGCGCAATAATACGACCCGCCAATTTTGCATCATCGCCATCACGATATTCATATAATGCAACAATGGATTTTGGTGTATTTGTTTCATCGTCAATCGTTTGGTACGTGCCAACATGTGCAATAGATGCGTTTGCAACAACAGGCAATAATAATGCACCGAAAACCGATAAAATGTATTTTTTCATAAGTTATTCCCTTTTTATTCTCTTTACTGACAAACATATTTGGACATAGGAATACTAAACAAAAAAACTGTGGTTTGCAAGAAACAATAACTTGACAAACGCAACTATTGTATTATGATTATAGTCAAGAAAATAATAAAAAGGCAATCAGATGAATGAATTTGTAAAAAAGATTATTATTGAAACGATTAAAAAATCTAATGACATTGACCTGAAACGTGATTGGGGCATGGACACATATATTGTAAAAGACCAGTCTGGCAAGGAACTGATTAGATACGTAAACGGATGGGACTATGGTGCATACAGCCTGACCATTAACGGCCAAACAAAGAATATTGCATGGTGTGAAAACGACAAGAAGCCACAAACAGCGGAACAGATTGCAATGTTTGATATCTTGAACGCGTTAAGCACACGCTGGGGCGAACTGAACAAATTACGCATTGCACGCGAAGAAATGGATACCACAGATAAAAGTATTGTTAATTTCTTGAGAGGGAAATCAATTAAAACAATATAAGGTCACCTACCAATGGCACAGAATATAATCGATCCAGAATTGCTAGAAGTAATCCGGCGCACCTTGCAGGCGGGCTGGATTTCCGTTTATAGCGATTTAGACGGCGACTATAAAGAATATACTGTACCATTGGCAGATGATAAACTGTTGATATTATCGCGTGCATTAGTGGTAAGTGACGCAGCCGAGGCGGTATATGATTACTGTCTGCATATTGGTGGCCAAGAAATCGTTAGAACCATCATTTCAACAAAACAAAAAATGGTATCTGGGAACGACCAAGTAATTTTAAGTCTGTTCACACAATGCGCCCAACAGGTAATAGCACAAGAAATTCGGGCATTGATGCATTCGCATCGTAATAGAACACATATCAGTTAAAACTTTCCATTTTTATACTGTACGTGCCACACGACAGAAGGTTACACCATATACCGCAGATGCACCCGCACGCAATAAAGTGCGACGCAATTCAAAGAATGTTGCACCTGTTGTCATAACATCATGAACCAGCAATATCTTTTTACCACAGATTTTATTAGGTGCAATGACACTGAATACACCATGAACATTTTGCGTGCGTTCCTTGGAGTTTTTATGCCCCATATCGGGCCTGTGTTTACGACGAACAGAATCTAAGTCCATCGGCAGTGCCAATGCACGTGCAATGGGACGTGCCAATAAAGTCGCCTGGTTATATCCACGCTTGAACAATCGTCGATTCGCCAATGGAATTGGCATAACAACATCTGCATCCACATCAATATCACGCAACGCCCATATCATCGCACGCGACATAAATCGTGCATATTTTATACGCCCACCATGCTTGAATGGCAACATTGCAGAACGTGATACATCATCATATACACAGGCGGAACGTATCCAATCTAACTCGCACTGACCAGACGCACAAACAGGACATAACAAGTCACCAGATACAGATAATTCTGTTGAAAACGGATAGCCACATTTTACACATTTACAATCATCAATCCAGGCAAAGTTTGGCCAACAATCTGCACACAGTTCACCATGAATAGATACCGGTGCATCACATAATGGACACACCGGTGGCAACAGAAATTCAAGTAATTTTATAAACGGATTTACCACGACATACTTTTATAAGTTTTTTTGCCGGTTTTATCACCAAACATATTATAAGACTGTTGGGTCAGGGTGTCGTACTGTTCACCAGAAATTATACGCAAAACAAACCCTGATTCATTGCGGTTTGATAGTACCGGCACAATCCTTTGTTGGGAAACACCATTGTCGGTCAAAACCTGTTCAATGATTGCCAAACGACGTGCCGCCAATTTACGTGCATCTTTGCTTTGTGTCATGTACTGTGGAATCGCAACCTGAATTGCACGTGTTGGTTTATTGACGACTATACCTGCATACTCGGTCAACAAGGTATAATTATCACGTGACAATGCAGAATCTTCGTTGCGAAACTTTATCTTAACCTCTAACGGACGAATGCCACCGCCTTCGGATATATCATGACTGGCGGTAAAACCTTCGATAGATGATGACATATCGCTGGCCACATCAAAAGTATCGTCAATAGAATATGTAGATAGATGCTTGTTCTCAGACAAGAAGGTTTTACGGAACGCATTTCGCAACTGGGCCGGTGTCATTTTTGCCATATCATCACGAACCGCAGCAATGCGTGGCGATTTATTTTTTTCAACTGTACGAACAATAACATCATCTGTCATTGGCACAACCAAGCGACGCAAAGCAACATCCGTATCCGCTGTATTAGATGCGACATGCACAGGTTCAGGTTCCGCAACAGCCACAGTTTTTGTTTCTGCAATTGGTGCAGAAATTACACGCTTTGACACAGAACGTGTACTTTCCTCTGCACGACGTTGCAATTCTGTTAAACGGGCAATCTGGGTATCGATTTCTGCCATCGGTTCTGCAACAGGCTGTACCGTACGGGCAACTGGTGCAACATCGGCAATTTTAACAGGCATAGGAGCCATGGCGGAATCTAAATCTTCTTCGGGCAAAGGGGTGTCACTGCGATAAACCGAGAACTCTGCAGGGGTGGGCATGCGTAAGCCCGTATCATTCTTTGCCCACAAATCATTACTGGGGCGACGTGGCGTCAAAACATCATTTGATGCCAGCAATGACGCACCCGAATCGACAGATGGTGTGGTCGGCACCACTGGTTTAGCAGCACGTGCGACAACCTGTCTGGTGCGGGTTGGTGCAACTGTGACATTCTTTTTAGCCACAGGTGTACGGGTCGGTGCAACATCTTCGCCAAATGCGGTGCGTGCAGACACGCCACCAGACGCAATATTTACAACCGGCAAACGCACGCCAGCCATTACAGGCATTACAACAAATAACGACAATATACTGATGGTAATATGACGCATGATTCCTTTCCTTCCTGAGATAATCATAGAACAAATGACGAATCGCACGCAAGCACAAAATGGAATACCGAAGATTATTTCTTTGTCTTTTTTGTTTTTTTTGGTGGTTTTGCATCTGTCCCAAGAATCTGCATTTGCATTTTCAAAATCAGGTTTTCTTTTTCTTTGATTTGTTCCAACAAATAATGGTTTTCTAGTTTAATCTTGTCTAGGGCCTGACGGCTAACCCCCAGTTGACCTATCATTTTGTTATTTCGTTTACGATTTAAAAAGAATGCAAATAACGCACCAAAAATCGCACCGATTGAGGCACTTAATACATCAAAAAGTGTTTCCATAATTGCCATGGAAACACTGTAACATTTTGACGATAAAGATTCATTAGGCTTGTTTTCGCAAGCCGGTCTTTTTATCAATCCAAACCTGTTCATCGGCAATTTCCATCATTGGCATATCAGATTTGCTGTCAGAATACGCACGAACAACGTGTGGGATGATTTTATTTTCTTTGGCCCATTCGTCCATGACAACAACCTTGTTCTGGCCCCAGCACAGAAAATCATATTTCCATGGTTTTTTAGAATCCATTTTTGAACAAAATACTGCATCAAACTTCATATCACGAACCAGTGGACGCAACAGATAATCAGGACTGGCAGAAATCATCAGGACTTTGCGACCTGCATCACGTTCACTTTGCACCCTGTCTTTGGCCCACCCAAAACGTTCACGTTTATGCTGTTTAATAAAACCAGGTGCAAACCTGCGAACCATTTCAGGTGTCAAAAAACGGCGAATGTTTTCACGCCACCAAACACCATTTGGACGAACCCAGCGCGCAATACCACAAATCCCCATCAATGGCAGATATAACCAAGGACGAAAACTGCGACGAAAACAATAACGTGCAAACTCTACATTCGAATCAGGCCCGGATAACGTACCATCAAAATCAAATAAAACAACTTCGGTCTTTTTTAACATATACATAACCCTTTTGTAAAATCCAGCCATAGTATAACAATGATTTTTAACACTGGCAAACATTAATAAAACAGGGATGCAATTATTTTACATCCCTGTTTTAATGCTTATTTACGGAACTTTGGCTTCCACCGACGTGCACGTTCCATCAGAAAGAACAAGGCGGGCGTTAATGTAAAGGTGAATATTAAACTGGCCAACATGCCACCAATCATAACCGCACCCATGGCAACCTTCATACCGTCAATAGACCATAACTGCGGCACCATACCAGCGATAACAGCAATAGATGTCATCAAAACCATGTTCTTTTTATCCATCAATTCAGCCCACAAGGCAGTATGCATATCTTCGCCACGATTTACACGATTGATTGTCGGTTCTAACACCAAAATATTATTATTAACCACCAAACCAACCAACATAACGAATGCCAACATCGCACCGATGTTCATTGTTGCACCAGACAAGAACATCAAGACAAACACGCCAATAAAACTGGTCAATATTGATGTTGCAATTGTAAATGGGTGTGCCAAAGAATTCAAAATCGCCGCCAGCAACATAAATGTCAGAATTGTTGCCAGTAAGAATGCCTTGCCGATTTCACGTGCACTTTCGGCCTGATGTTCGGACATACCACCAAATTCAGCATAATAGCCATATTCCCAATCCAGTTTATCTAATTCAGCCTGAATCTTGGCCTGAACGGGCCCCATTGTTGATTTACCAATATTTACATTGATTTCAGTCAAACGATTTTTATCCTGACGGCGAATGTCTGGGGTGGCACGTTCCTGACGAATTGTCCCCAAGGACGACAAAGGCACCATACCCTTTTGAGAGTTCACATAGACATTGTCAAACAAGGCTGCATTTTTAAAGGGCTTGGCAAATTCCAAAACAATCGGGTATTCTTCACCTGCTTCTTTGTATTTGTACGTATCATTGCCATACAGTGCGGTACGCAAGGTTGTTCCCGCATAAGAGTTCTGCACACCCCAGAAATTCATTTTTTCTTGGTCTGGGATAAACTGGGTTTCCATTGCAGGCAACTGCTGGGCACGAACAGCGGATTGCACCTCTGGTATTTGATTGATGATGTCAATAATTCTGTTCGCATAATCTTCACGTTTGGCATCATCTGCACCAAATACATTTAATACCAAATCGGATGACGCACCTGCGGACTGGGCTTCGCCGGCACGAATTTGAATTTCTGCATCGGCAATATCTGCGATAGAAGGCAAGATTTTCTGTGCCAACAATTTATCAGATATGTTACGCTGTGAAACGTCAACCAATTCCAATGTGATATCAATATTCTGTAAACCCTGATCACCAATTTTTACGGTTGTGGCGGCAACTTCTGGGAATGCAGACAAACGTTCTTCTATCTGCTTTGCGATTGATTCAGACTTTTCATATGTCGCCCCCATCGGTGCACGTGCAGTAATTGTAATTTCATTTGCATCGGTTGATGGCGAAAACTCATTACCAACAAACTTCATCAACATAGTAGATGCAACAAACAATACCGCCGCCATACCAATAACACGACCAGGATGGGCAGACTGGAAATCAAACCAACGACGCATCCAGCCGGTACTGGTTGGTTTTGGATATGCCTGCTGTTTGGCCTTGGCCACCTTATTATTCTTATCGGTCAGACGCAAGAACTTGGCAATCATCATTGGTGTCAATGTGAACGAGAACATCAAAGACAACAATGTTAAATACACAACCGTCATACCAAACTGAACCATGAACTGACCAACAATACCACCCATAAATGCCAATGGCAAGAACACTACAACATTGGTACCGACACCTGCCAACACTGATACGGCAACCTTTTTCGTCCCATCAATGGCGGCATCTTCTGGCTTTTTACCGGCACGCATTTCTTGCAATGCAGATTCAATCAAAATAATCGCATTTGACACCAATGTACCCAGGGCAGACGAATATGCCAACAATGTCAATGCGTTGATTGTAAAGTTACTGGCATCCATAAAGAAGAAACCGGCCAGCAAGGATGCAGGAATTACAACACCTGCGATAACGGTTGAACGCCAATTACGTGTAAATACCAACAGAACTAAAATAGTAAACAATACACCCAGAATAATACCGTTAATCGTACTGTCTGTTTCGTCAGATACAGCGGTAGAAGAATCGGCAGTTATCAGCATTTGAGCCGTTGGGAAACGCGACTGAATATCGGACTGAAACTCTGGTAATTTTTCACGCAATGCACGTGAAATATTTATCGCATTACCGTCAGAGGCCTTGACCACAGATGCAATAACAACGGATTCACCATTATAACGTGCACCGTTTTCAATATCACGTGCCGCATCTGTAACATCAGCAATATCAGATAATTTGAAATTATTACCTTCGACTGTTGTTAAACGCAGATTCTTAATTTCATCAACAGATGCAAATTCACCAATAAAACGCACATTGGAAGAGTTTACAGATGTTTCGATTTTTCCACCAGGCACATTCAAGTTATGCGCCCCCAAAGCAGACACAACATCCATAACCGTTACACCATGGGCAGACATAGAATCAGGATTCATCGCAATACGGATTGCACGTTCACGACCGCCAAAGACAGAAACACTGGCCACACCCGAGATACCAGTTATCTTGGTAGACAAAACATCATCAACATATTCTTCGACATCACGTGCATCTGCACCACGAATAACAATATCAACCACAGATTGCTGTAATGGGTTTAACTTTTCCACCACAGGATTTTCCATGTCTGATGGAAACTCTGAAATCAAGGAATCTAGTTTTGTTTTAACTTCATTCGCCTTGTCATTTACGTTTACACCCAGATTAAATTCGGCCATAACCATCGCACTGTTTTCATAAACATAGGATGTAATCTTTTTTAATTCCGAAACTTCGGACATGCTGTCTTCGGCACGTTTTACAACCTGGGATTCTAGTTCAGCAGGTGATGCACCAGGATAAATAAATGTTGCAGTCACCATTGGAAAATCTAATGCGGGTGTACGTTCAATATTCATGTTTGGAAACGATACCAAACCCAATACAACCCATACCAAAACAAACATCAATGTCGTGATTGGACGACGAACAAAAAACTTTAGCATACCTTTCCCCCTGTTGTTTGTATTACTGTTGTACCTTGACCTTGTCGCCGGCATGCACCGCAGACAAAATTACAATATCACCATTATTCAAGCCAGATGAAACAAAGGCATTCTGTGAATCTTGGCGTTCAATTGTTATGTTACGTGCAACCGCAACACCATCTTGGGCAACCAATACAGTACCATCGGTTATGGCATACAATGGAACAAAATGCCCGGTCGTTGTAAACTCTGCAAATTGCAAACCATCTGCAACCCCAGACGTACGAACAACATACATACCTGTATCATAATCAATTTTTGATGATACGGACATGATTTTACCATCGCCAACACGCTGGCCGGCACGAAGTTTTGATGCACGTGACGCATTTACATATGCACGATTATTTTTAACCGCCAATGGTTCATACAATGTACCAGACGCATTTTGTATTGTGATATATTCTATGGGTGCCCCAACATCCGCAGACACACGTGCCGCATTATAGACATAACGTGCATTTTCGGACGCAACCGCTGTGAAACGAAAGATTACCCACCCCACCAACAACGCAACCAATGCGATGTATATTATTTTTTTGATTTTTTTTGTTGCCAATGTTTTTTGTATTTTATCCATTTTATTCACCTAATTTTTTTACAGATTCTGCAGACATTAAGATATTATATTTTGTATTCAGCAATGCCATATCCAACTGATACAGACCGGCAGACACGTCTGCCAATTCAACCGCAGATGTTTGACCAGACGCAAAACGATTTTGCGACAAGGTATATGTCTTGGCCGCCAAATCACGTGCATTTTCCAATGTCGATAAATTACCACGCAAATGATTATATTGCTTTACCGCATTGTTATACTGTTCGGTTGTCATTTTTTTTGCCTGTGCCAGGTCTTGACGGGCAGATTCTGCGTTCATCGCCTCTACTGTGGCGTTGGCACGATTTAGACCACCGTTAAAGATTGGCATTTGCAATGCAAGCCCCCAATAAGCAGACTGACTGCCTTTTTTATCAAACAAATGGCCAACATCACCAGACATAGAAGAGTATGTATATGATGCAGTTGCCGCCAATGTTGGATAATTGTTTGCACGTTGTGCACGTGCCGCACGTTCATACATATTTACCTGTTCTGTCAAAATATCCCACTGTGGGCTTTTGGTCAGTTTACCCGCATTTAAGTCTGCAAACTCTGTTGGGAAATTATCCGTCAATGTCAATTCTTCATCAACGTCAATTCCAGACATAATCTTTAACATACGGTGTGCAGTATCACGATTAAAATATGCGTCCGAAACATTGATTTGTTTGGTTGCAATATCAGATTCAATTTTTAACAGGTTACTGCGATTGGCACGACCAGCAGATGTTAATTTATTTTTCGCAGAACGTGCATTTTTCAAATCTTGTTCCGCCAGACGAACAATTTCATCTGTCATTTTAGCCGTCCAATACAGGTTTGCCGCCGCATAACGCACCTCGCGACGTACCATTTCTTGGGATGCACCCGCCATCTTCACAGCAGATTTAACAGACTGTACCGCATTACCAATCTTGCCAAATGTGTAAATTGGCTGTGTCAATGTTAGACCGGCCTGAAAAATATTATCTGGGATTTCAATTACAATTGATTGATCCTTTAACGTTTCGGATATCAAACCACCCAACGCAGGTGGCAATTCAATTTGCTGGGACTGAGAAAAGTTTTCAATATTTACCATATTCATATACGATGCAGAACCATCCAGTTTAAACCAACGATTTGCGTTGGCCACATCCAAGGACGCCTCGGCCTTTTTCAGGTTTGCATTGGCCTTTTTCAAATCATGGGATTCAGCCATGATTTTTTCAACCGCATCATTTAACGATAAATCTAGGGCATATGCAGGCGAAAAAAACGTCATTGCACATACCGACATAAATACAAATAATGTTTGTAATTTAGGCATTATTCAACTCCACCTTTTTGATAATGTTATGCATTGTACGCAAGGCCTCTGTCAGAGATGCTTCGTCTTCACGAGACAGGTTTGAAAAAACACGTTCAATCCCAGAACGAAACAAATCCATTGCGACCACCGCCATTTTGGCACCAGATTCCGACACGCTGTACCAAGTATTGCGACGATCATTTTCATCAACCATACGAATGACCAGACCATCAGCCTCTAACTTGCGAAATGTCGCACACAGATTCGGTGCCGAAACATGTTCACGACGTGCAATGTCCTTTAATCTGGCACGACCACCGTTATATAAACGCACCAAAATTGACATCATTTGTCGTGGATAGCCGGTTGAATCTGCACGATCTAACCGCAGTTTGTCGGCAATTCTGTCCAGCGTCCAAATATTTTCTTCCATTAAACGAACAAATTCCTTGCGCGCCATTTCATTCTCCTATATAATAGGTTCGGTTCTAAAAATTGTTAAAAACGATAATTATTATATGTTTTAATAATTATTTTTCAAGTTCTTTTTTTAAAAAATGTTTTATCTGCGTTTTTTTGTTTGAACACAGGTGTTTTATCTGTAATATTGTTCACGCAAACAAGGTATGTAAGAGATGGATTCTAAGCGATTGTATTATACACAAATGTTCTTTGAACAGATATTGCCCCAGATTTCACAAATCACAACACAATCCAGATTTGGTTATCATGGGTTAAGCCATACGATTCAGGTTGCAATGTATGGAATTGATTTGGCAACACATATAAACCAAGACGCAACACCTGTGATGCTGGCGGCGGGATTACATGACTGTGCACGCACAAATGACAAATGGTGCACTGAACATGGCCCCAAGGCCGCCATTGTTGGCAAAGATTTCTTGGCAAAACATTGGTCACACCTGCCAGAAAAAACAGTTCAACAGATTTTATCCGCTGTTCATAATCACACAACGGGTCGGGTGGCACCCGACAATGTATCGGCGTGTTTGTGGGACGCGGACCGAATCCGCCTGTCGTGGGAATACGGATATGCACCACATTTCTTTTCAACAAAACGTGGTCATGAAATTGCCCAACTGTCCAAAAAGGCACAAAAAAACTATATCAGCGAACAGGATCAATTCTTAATCCGCAATAAAATCAAGACCGCCCAGGAATTAGAATTCGAACGCCAGCAAGATATTCTACAAAATCATACTAATTTCAAACATAGATAATTTTATTATTGCAAAAGTCTGAAAGATAAGTATAATCATTACCGCTATTGGGGTGTCGTCTAATGGTAGGACAAGAGATTTTGGTTCTCTTTATCATGGTTCGAATCCGTGCGCCCCAACCAAAATAAAATAATGCCCTTGGGGGCATTTTTTATTTTGCTATACACACGGTTTGTACAATCGGTTTCAGTGATTGTACGGCAAAACATTATTAATGTTTTGTACATGTTTTAGAAAATCACAGATTTCCCAAAACACTAGTGGGGGACATCCCCACACCCCTGTGTGCGCCCCAACCACACTTCGCCTCTACGAGGCTTCGTGTGGCAGGCCACACAAGGCGAGCAGCAAAGGCGAAGTAGTGTCGTCCGAAGTTTTAACGAAGGAGGACTTACAAATGTTTTATGTCTATCTTATAAAAAGCATTCCCCATCCAGAACAAAAATACATCGGTCAAACAGATGATTTGAAACGGCGGTTAGAGCAACATAATGCAGGATATTCAATACATACAGCAAAATATAAACCTTGGGAATTGGTAAATTATTTTGCGTTTAGTTCAAAAGATGCAGCATTGGAATTTGAACAATATCTTAAAACAGGTTCAGGATACGCATTCGCAAACAGACACTTTTGGAAATAATTTATCAAGGGGGGCGTAGCGCCCCAACCACAGTTATTTAAATGCCCATCGGGGCATTTTTTATTTTGCTATACGTCACGGATTGTACAATTTTGCTTTGCATTTGTACCCCAAAACGTTATCAACGTTTTGTACGTGTTTTGTATAAACTACAGACGACATAAACCATATAAAAAACCGCCCATTTGGGCGGTTTTGTTTACAAGACAAAGTCTGCATCACCGTTAGCAATGGTTGCATACAGTCCCCTGTATCCGTTTATATGCTTTAATTCAAACATATGTTCACCATCCAATTTCATCATTGTTTGAAAGACACCTTGGTCAACACAAATCAGATTATGACGAACCAATACATTATGTGCACGTTCAAAGGCACGATAAAAATCTGCACATCTGGACAGCGGAACCATAAACGAACCACCCGGCACATCATAATCCGCATTCACCATCGCAATACTCTTAAACTCTTGCTGAGCAATATTGGCAGATGAGGCAGGCTGGATTGGCTTTACAAACAAGAACTTGCAAATATCATATACAAAACGTGGCACGAAATGCGGACGTGATTTACCCAATGTGATTGATATTGTCATACGCACACGTTCGGGACGTGCAGTTATTTCCCCAGTCCAATTATTCCAAATTGGTGCATTATCATAGGCAGGACTGAATGCACCAGCATCCATCCACATAAAATATTCGCTGTTAAAGCGATTGTTCTTGGCAGCCCAATCCACAACAGCAGGCTTAGCAAACATTAGGGGCAGATAGTCTTTGTACGCCTCTGGTGTGCGACGGTGCAAGAAATATCCAACATAATGTTTCATGGAATGCATAATATCACAATATAAATCACGATCTGCCCAATGTGGCAACTGGGTTATATCCAGCACATGCATATTTACACGATCGGCCAACCCATTTTCCTTGAGATAGTTTGCCGTATATTCGTCACACCACAAGGCAACCTGATGAAAGGTTTCACACAATTTCTTTAATGACGGCAGATAAAACTCATCAAATTTGCGGTTTGAGCCTTTGATAGACGCCAGGTTACCTTCGTCTGGCATCTTGAACAACATGGTGCAAATGGTAACATCTGGTCGATTATTTTTGTATGTTGCAGACATATCTGTTCCTTTGTCTAAAATTAAATCATAATAGGAATTATTTCATACAAAATAATATTTTACCAGTATTTATATTCCAAATTTAAAACCGCCCGATTGGGCGGTGAATACCAAATTACTTACTTTTGTTTTTGATTCAGCATTTGTTCTAGCATTTCCAGCACACCATCTATTGCATCAGTCGTGGAACGCATACCTTCTTGGACAGTTTGATTTGCGTTACCAGTCGCCAGTGCCAGATTACGTTGCTGTTCCAGGGCGGTTTTTGGTGTTTCAAAAACCATTGTATCCAACAATTTTGATTGACCTGAAATCATTTCACCAACCAGTTTAATGCCCTGTGCAATCGCTTCATTTTTTGGTTTGCCATTGGACTTTTGAACAATGTGTCCCAATCTGGTGGCACGTTTGTCCAATTCAGCTTGGGCGGCAGAATATCTTTCGTTTACAACATCGGCCATAATATTCTCCTTTATAAATTATGTGTTTATTATATCATATTTTTCGCAACATGACAAATGCCCCAAAATAGGGGCATTTGTTTTACACTTCCTAGAATTCATACCTGAATTTTACACGACCAGTTTGAGATGTATAGTCTGCACGTGATTCTATATCATATCCAAACGATATATTCAGCGAACCATACACCATTTCAAGTCCCAGACCAACCGTATTCGCAATACGTGACAGACGATTACCGTCTAAGACATAGGCGTTTATACCAGGCATCGCAACTGTGATATGATGTTCATCTGCCATTAAATCATACTGCAATGCATAATGAACATCGGGACGCACCAACCAACCATTATTCAACAGCATTTCAAAGCCATAATGTGTACCAACGGATGCGGTCAAATAATCTGTTCCGCTGATGCGACTGCGTACCCCCAGCGAGTTTGTATAATCCGCCGACCCCAGATGCAAATAACGCAGGGATGCCGTTGGGGTAATGCCACCAAAAAAGTCATATCCCGTTTCAAGCATTGCACCAAACGCATCCATATCATAATCTGCCCCGACACCCAATCCAAGTGCGTTACCGGTTTCGCTGTAATCCGACATCGTATAATTTACGATTGCGTTTACGTACCAATCGTTTGGCTGATAACGACCATAGGCAAACACAGAATGCGCATCTATTTCTGTATCACGAGAGGTGGCCGCAACATTTGAGTGTGCATACAGATACCCCATACCCAACGTCCAATCATTATCAATAGTACCATCAAAACCAACCGAAAGGCCACGTGTGTAACCATTAAACGAATTGTTTAATTTGGATTTATTATACACACCTTGAATCCAGATACCGCCGGGTGCAACCGACACATCACCGGCACTGCGACCATACATATATGCATAATTTCCACCCATCAATCGGTTTGACACAACCGCATTAATTGCATTGTGTGACGCAAGACTGGATGACTGGGTCACAGCATCAATTTCTGGATTGATGGAACGTGTGGCATGTTCGACCGCAGCGTGTGCCTGGGGAGTGTCTGTTGCCAGATTTTCTTGGATTAAAACCGACAAATTATTTAGTTGCGATGATGACGATTGGGACACATTTGCGATTGTGCGTGCAGATTCATTTGACAGATTATTTTGTGACGCAATATCTGCAACCGACTTGATTGTCGCAGTAACGTTGCCACCATTCCACGTCAGGTCATAAATCGAACTGGATATATCTGTGTTGGCAAATGTTTGATTACCAAAAACATAATATGTCCCAGCGGAATCAAATGATAACTTGATTGTACCATCACCTGTAAATCCACCCGTATTCGCAACATTGATTTGTGGCATTTGCCCAGCACGTAATGTCGCCATCAACGTTCCATCAAGATTGATTGCACCCTGGGAAATGGTGGTTGAGCCGATATTTACCGTTGCACCATCTGCAATATTTAATGTACCGTTACCTGCAACACCACCAGACAAACTGGCGTTTGCATTAAAGTTAACCGTTCCATCATTATAAATATCGTTGGCAACACCGTTGGCGGTATTCCCATTAAAAACGGCCGACTGATTAAATGTTACTGTGTCATTGTTATATAACGCACCACCCAAACCGCCTGCACGATTATTTAGAAAAGAAACATCACCATTAAATGTAATTTCCGTTGTACCGATTGTACCATCTGATTCAGTTGCAACATTCCAAATCGCCCCGCCATCCAAGGCAGACTTATTATTTGCAAACGTTGTTGTGCCATTTATTGTAAGTGATGCATTTTGACCTGTGCCGTCAAATGCCCGGGATACAATCGCACCCCCATAGGCCCCAGACACATTAGACGCAAATGTATTCACGCTGGTTGTGGTACCGATTATCATTGTGGCATCACCCGTTTGCCCACGATTATGAATTGCACCACCACCGCTTTTTATGGTGCCGGTATCGGCGGCGGTATTGTTACTGAAATTATTGGTCGCACCAAATATCTGCATGTCACCGGCATTAAATATCGCACCACCGTAACCTGAACTGGACTGGTTATTCACAAATGTAACAGATGACGCATCAAATGTGACCGTCCCACCATTATCTAATGCACCGGCAGAACTGGTCGTGCGGTTACCAGAAAAGATAATCTTGCCAGTCGTATCAAGCGTAACAGTACCAGAATTCTTTAAGCCACCGCCATTGCTGCCTGTATTATTAGAAAAGACATAATCACCCCCTGTGCCGGTAATAATACCCGCATTGATAAGCGAACCGTTTAAGGGATTTGTATTGCTATCAAATATCGCACCATTTCTAAATGTTACTTTTGCATTTGCACCGTTATTCCACAGGGTACCGTCACCTGTATTTCCAACAAATGAAGCAGTATCTGTAAATGTCAAATTTGAATCAGGACCGCTGATGAAAATAGCAGAACCAGAGCCAGCCGTATTGCCACTAAATGTCGCACCATCCGCAAACAAAATATCACCAGACAGAACAGAAATCGCACCGCCATTGGATGCGGCAGAATTATTAACAAAGACAGTATCATCTGCAAACACCATGTCACCGCCTGTGATTATCGCACCACCTTTGGTTGCAGATGAATTGTTACGAAACGCCGCAGCGTCTTGAAAAACAATCGCACCATCCCTGTGATAAATCGCACCACCACCTGTATAATCGGTATTCATTGCGCCGGTCGAACTGTTGGATTCAAATACTGTATCACCCACAAACATTATATCTGGATTTGTTGCGGTTCCTGTGCCGTAATTAAATATAGCACCGCCACCATTTGGATTATTCGTACTGTTTGACGCAAAGGTCGCATCACCTGTAAAAACAATCTTGCCACCAACGGTATAACCAACACCGCTGGCCGATGAAAGCCAACCATTACCAATAACACCACCCATACCACCACCATTTAGTGAATTGCCAGTAAACACAGTCACACCATTTAACGTCAAGACCGCATTAGGTACATTTTGCATATAAAAAACACCACCATTATTAGAGGTCGTTGATGCAATATTTGTCGCAGTTAAGTTATTGTATGTTGTGCTGCCTGTTATAACGTGACGGGTGGTGACCGTATCCCCCATTGCCGGCATAATCAGTAACGCAGGCAAAACAGATATACCCATAAGAAAATTGTGTTTCATATGTAATCCTTTGTTGTTGTGGTTGTACACATATAGATATACATTGAACGCAATAAAAAATAACTAGGTGTGTTTTCTTGGGTAAAAAAGCACCGCCATATGGCGGGCAAAGATTCTTATTTTTTATGCACTATATTATCAATATAGATTTTGGAATATTCATATAAAACATCTGTCATCAGGCCTTTGTATTTATTCTTGTTCCAAAAGCGTTCCGCCATACGCAAGGACACACGCCAATCACAGAATGCACAACCTTCCCAGTCAACAAACCCAATAATATTCAAGTCATCATCCATCATAAAGTTCTGGCCAATATCATTATGAAACCAACCATACATATAACCTGGTTTTGCTGATGATGTGGGCTTTAAGTCACGAATAGATTTTGGATCTGCACATCCAATTTTATACATAAAATCCGCCAACTGCTGTGCCAGATGCAGACGATGTGACATAATATAATCCGCAGAAAAATCGCACAACAATTTACCAGGCACAAAATCATATCGCCGTATGATAATGTCATGCAATTTAATTATTTCCATTTTTGGAATATTTACTGGACAGACACTGCGTAATGCGTCACACATACGCAATTCACGTTCGGCCAAATCTTGATTGTGGTGTAATGGGAACTTGAACACGTGGGCATTGTTTAAGATAACAACCAAATTTTGACAGCCGACACCATAACTGGTTTTTAATGTGCTGACGCCACCACAATTTTTATTCGCCCAATCACGAACCCAGCGAAGATAGCGACCAATGCATGGATTATTTAAGCGAACACGCACACGTGAACGCAGACGACGCATTGGAATAAAGCCACAAATTATGTTTGTAAATATATTACTTTTTGCCATATTTAGTCACCAAGAACCATATTATTTTACACCATCGTAAGAGAATATTTTTTTGTTCGCAAGGAAAAGTTTTATTTGAAATAGTTTACATTTATGTATAGAATGGTGGGGCAGATGAAAAGAACGCTCCCATCGTCTAGCGGTTAGGACATCAGATTCTCATTCTGGTAACACGGGTTCGATTCCCGTTGGGAGTGCCATCTTTATTCATCTTTTTTTATTGACCATTGTTACTGTTAGAGAGAGGCGGTTTTTGGTCTGCGGTGTTGGTATAAGGACAGGACATGGATTTAGACTGTGATAACAGAAAATCACCCCAACGGATAATGTTTGGAATCGGGGTAAAACTTGCGGTTATTCTATTTATCTTTTTGATGGTAGCAACCGAATGCTCTCATAAAGAAAACGCAAAAAAGACAAATGAAAAAATATCTAATATTGATGATGAAATTGCAAACAGCAAACGTTACATAGATAGCCTGCGTACAACCAAAGAAGAACGTATCCACGATTCTTTGATGACATATCCTGATTATCAATATATTTCACAGAATCAACACACAACAGATAGCTTACGGGCAATCAACAAACAATTACTGGACAGTGCATATAAACACGCGCGTTCAAATTCTTTGACACGTGCAGTATATCGTAATGAAAACTTGTTCTCTGATTTTTCCGACATGATGTTAATAAATAAGCTTAGAACCCAATATTATAAAAACAAGCGAACAATTGACGCATTTGATAACCACTGTCGCACATTAGGAACAATTCCACACGATATACGCAGACACATAGACAGTGCAACATACGCACAAATTTCACAATATCAAAACCAAATTGATTCTTTGTTAAATGAAAAAAACAATCTAATCAGTTGCAAACAAAAGTAAAAAACAACCGCCAAAATGGCGGTATTTTATTGCAGGATTTCACGAACAGATTCCAGCATTTCAATTACTAAATCTAATTCAACATTATCATTAGGGCCAGATGTCACAGGTGTTGCAGGAACAGTTTCAACAGACGCCAGCAATTCATCTGTATTGGTTGGCAAGTTACCATCACGCAACAACTTTTTCACACCGGCAATTGTCATACCATGTGTATATAACAAATCCTTGATAACAATCAGTTTGTTAACCGTTTCTGTTCGATAATAACGCCGACCACCAGCACCGGTTGTGGGACGGATAGCGACCGGAAATTGTTTTTCCCAATAACGCAGGGTATGTGCCGGCACATTTAACCGTTTTGATACTTCATTTATTGATGCAAAGTATTCATTGTTTTCCATGCCGGCACCCCGTTATTTAATTTCATCCGCTTCGTGACAAGGTATATAAACCACTGAATCATTCACAGATATACCCAGTGTATACTTGTTTGAAAACTCTCGATTGCCAATTTGCAGATTATACCATGGTTCGGTGCGATAAAATGCAACAGGTGCATCGTATTGCTGCTGCAATTCATATTCTTCACCCTTGCCACTTACGACCGCAACTTTGTCATTGAAGTTTATGTTGACTTCATAAAACTCAACACGCTGTGGCATATCAACCGGTTCTCTGTGCTCACATATCAAGTGAAGTGTATCCGGTTGTTTGTCACATGCCCCCAACCCCAGCAATGCAACCATCAAAAAGAACAATGTTTTTTTCATTTTTTGTTTCCCCCAGGTTATTACTCAGTAACGTCACCTGTTTCAACAGATTCTGCAGTTTCTTCTGCAGATTCTTCACCTGCACTTTCAATTGAAATTGCAGATACAACCTTTTCATTATCGGCCGTACGGAACAATGTTACACCGGCGGTTGAACGACCTGCGATACGAACATCACGAACAGGTGTACGGATGATTTTTCCACCGTCAGTTACCATCATAACATCATGGTCATCGGCCACAGGGAATGAACCTGCCACAGCGGTATTTTTACCACCCAGTTTAATGTTCGTAAATCCGCCACCGCCACGATGCGTCAGGCGATATTCATACGAACTGGTGCGTTTACCAAAACCATTTTCAGAAATGGTCAAGATAAACTCTTCACGTGATGCCATTTCTGCCATCTTGGCATCATCCAATACCAATGTTGTTGATTCTTCGTCTGCATCTGCTTCTTCTTCGATACCGGTTTCGGCACGACGCAATGCACGTGACTGTTTAATATATGCTGCACGAACAGATGAATCCGCTTCGCCACGATTTAACATTGCCATACCAATAATCTTGTCGTCTGCACCCAATGTGATACCACGAACACCGGTTGAATTGCGTCCTGCGAACACACGAATTTCAGGCACAGGGAATCGAATTGCACGACCACGATATGTCGCCAAGAAGACATCTTGGTCTTCATTACATGGCAATACGGAAATCAGGCTGTCACCTTCGTCCAATTTCATTGCGATTTTACCGTTGGCACGAATTGAATCAAAGTCAGACATACGATTGCGGCGAACCGTACCGGACGCGGTTGCAAACATCAAGAATTGTTCACGTTCGGCATCGGTCTGATTTTCATCTTCGGGAACCGGCAAGATTGCAGTTATTGTTTCACCATTTTGCAATGGCAACAGGTTGACCAATGGACGCCCCTTGGCGGCGGCAGCAGCCTCGGGCAATTTATAGGTCTTTAATTTGTAACACAGTCCCAAAGAACTGAAGAACAACAATGGTGTGTGGGTATTTGCAACAAACACCTGAACCACATAGTCATCGTCCTTGGTTGCCATGGCATTACGTCCCTTGCCACCACGTTTTTGTGCACGATATGTATCCAACGCGACACGTTTGATATAACCGGTATTAGATACTGTGATAACCATATCTTCACGTGCAACCAAATCTTCGATATCGATATCTATTTCTGCGTCTGAGATTTCTGTGCGACGTGGTGACGCCCAGTTATCACGAACAGCCGTTGTTTCATCACGAATAATTTGGATGATTCTTTCCTGACTGCCTAAGATATCCAACAAATCACGAATTGTTGCCCCCAAATTCGTCAAATCATTATGAATTTTATCACGTTCCAATCCAGTCAAGCGATGCAGTTGCAATTCTAAAATTGCACGTGCCTGATCTTCGGACATATAAAACATGCCATCTTTGTATTCTGTATTTGGGTCATCAATTAACTGGATATAAGATTCGATATCCGATGCCTTCCAGCCACGTGCAATCAGTTGTTCACGTGCAACATCTGGATTTGGACTGGATTTAATCAATTCAATAACTTCGTCCAGGTTACCAACCGCCACAGACAAACCCAACAAGGTGTGGGCACGATTGCGCGCCTTGTTCAAGTCAAAGATTGTACGACGACGTATAACTTCGGCACGAAAATCAATAAATGCATCCAACACGCCACGTACATTGAACAACATTGGACGCCCACGATTCAATGCCATCATGTTGACAGGGAAGTTGGTTTGCATTTCTGTATACTGGAACAAATGATTCAAGACAACATCCGCAATGGCATCACGTTTTAATTCAATAACGATACGCAGACCTTCCTTGGACGATTCGTCACGAATTTCAGAAATACCTTCGATTCTCTTGTCTTTTATCAATTCGGCAATTTTGATAATCAACTGCGCCTTGTTAACCTGATATGGGATTTCATCAACAATAATCGCCTGGTGGTCACGAAAATCTTCGTAATGTGTTTTAGAACGAATTATGATTGAACCACGCCCTGTGGTGTGTGCCTTGTAGGCACCGGCATGCCCCATAATCATTGCACCTGTTGGAAAGTCGGGACCAGGGATAATACCAAACAATTCATCATCTGTGATATTTTTGTTATCAAGTACCGCTAGAATACCATTACAAACTTCGCCCAGGTTATATGTAGGCACATTTGTTGCCATACCAACCGCAATACCAGAACCACCATTCACCAAGAAATTTGGAAACTTTGCCGGCAGGACAATCGGTTCCTGCAAAGAACCATCAAAGTTCGGTTGCCAATCAACAGTATCTTTATCCATATCATCCATCAAGGATGCACCAAGTTTTGAAAGGCGCGCTTCGGTATAACGCATGGCCGCCGCCTTGTCCCCGTCACGCGACCCAAAGTTACCCTGGCCTTGGACCAACATTTCACCCATAGAGAAATCCTGCCCCATACGAACCATTGCTTCGTAGATAGAACTGTCACCATGTGGATGATATTTACCCATAACGTCACCAACAATACGTGCAGACTTAACCGTCGGTTTAGTTGATGGCGCAACATCATTCATAACATACAAGATTCTGCGGTGCACAGGTTTACATCCGTCACGAACATCTGGCAACGCACGATCCACAATAACCGACATCGCATAGTCCAAAAAACTGGTCCGCATTTCGTGTTCCAAAGATGACTGGGGAACACGCACTTCGTTAACTTCGTTAATGTTTTCTGACATACTTACCTTTCCTATGTTTATAACATATGCAACATAGCAGATTTATGGGCTTTTGGTCAAGAAATAAAGGCTAAAAAAACACTTGACAAAACAAGTGATTTGTAAGACAATAGTTTTATTAGTAACAAGAGGTTATAAAACATGTTCTGGCCATTATTTTGGAGATTTATGAGTGCCATTTTCGTTTATTATTTGACAACAGAGGCACTGGCCAAGGTTGGTTTAATAAAATCTAAATAAAAATGTTGCGTTTTTTTAAATCATATGATTAAATGTACGCACAAACGGATTTTTTCAGGTTGGTTCATGATGCTGCTCGAACAACTTGAAACGAACTAAAAACAGTAAAGAAAAACAAGGGTTAAAGTCATGGCAACAAAACGCACATATCAACCATCCAAAACACGTCGTGTTCGTACACACGGTTTTCGTGCAAGAATGGCAACAGCAGGCGGTCGCGATGTTTTGAATCGCCGTCGTGCATGCGGTCGTAAGAGATTGGCAGCAACTGCTGTTAACTAAACAGACGCAGATTAAAAAGCACCCCCAATCGGGGGGCTTTTTTTATAGCGATTCGCATACAAACATCGATTCGAAAAAAGCATATAAAAAAATCCCTGCCAAACGGCAGGGATTTAATTTCCACCAACTATTATTTAACAGTTGTTGTTGCGTTACGGTTCCATTTCCAGACTTCTTCGCCAGAACCCTGAACCAATGGACGTTCTTTACCATAAGAGATTGTCGAGATGCGTTTTGCATCAATACCATCTGCTACGATAACGTCTTTGGCTGCGTTTGCACGACGTGCACCCAATGCCAAGTTGTATTCTGTTGAACCACGTTCGTCACAGTTACCTGCAATCTGGATTTTAACATCTTCGTGATTCTTCATATACAAAGCCTGACCCAACAGGTTGTTTTTCGCTTCTTCGGAAATTTCAGATGAATTAAAACCGAAGAATACACGTTGATCGTTCAAGTCCGCTGGTTCAACGATAGAAGAACCACCGCACGCTGCCAGCAAGCCTGCAACACCTGCCAACAAAGCAAAGTTTTTTAATTTCATGAAATTACTCCCTTGAGTTTCTGTTGCTCGTGGTATATTGTACTATAAACAGTTTGAATTATCAAGGAAAAACAAAATGTCAGATTATACACTGCGTGACCTGGAACTGGCTGGAATAAAATGGGAATTGGCAGACATGCCAATAATGACCCAAAAGACCAAAACCCAGGTCGAAGCACCACAGATTACCCCACGCCAAACATCCGCAACAATAATTGCAGAAATAGGACGCGGCACAAATACTGTGGTTCCGCCAGTCGCACCGGTACAGACGATGTCAATGGATACTGTACGTGCAATGGCGTCACGCCCCAACGACATGAATACGCTTAATCGCATGATTGGCGAATTTAATCACCCATTACGCACAACCGCGACCAATACTGTATGCCCACATATTGGCAATGGTAAATTAATGATTATTACTGACATCCCCAGCAGTGAAGATGACGCAACCGGACAAATACTGACCGGAGCGAATGGGGAACTGATGGACAAAATGCTGAACGCCATTGGTGAAAGTCGCGAAACAACAACAATTGTACCGATGATATTTTGGCGTACACCTGGGGGACGCACACCAACACGTGAAGAACTGGATATGGCACGTCCATTTATTGATCGTGCGATTGAAATTATACGCCCACGTGTAATTTTGACGCTGGGGACCATGCCTGCGACAGAAATCGCCGGCATAAATCTGGCCAAGGCACATGGCACACCAATCACACAGGAAAACGGTACGGTTGTTATGCCTATATTCCATCCAAACTACCTTATCTTGAAACCAACCGCAAAACGTGACGTGTGGAACGCATTGCAAAATGTGCAAAATATCTTGAAAATTGCCGAATAATAGTTAATAATTTTCGCATATGTAATAAAGGAGCATACAATTAAACCTGCAATTAACCGTGATAATCGTCGCGACAATGGTCCGCGTATGAATAATAAGATTTTTGCTAAATCTGTTCAGGTCATTACCGCAGATGGGCAAAACCTGGGCGTTATGCCAACTGCACAGGCATTACAAATGGCAATGGACGAAGGTATGGACCTGGTTGAAATCAATGCCAATAACGCAACCCCAATTGTAAAGATTATGGATTATGGCAAGTTCAAGTACGAACAAAAAAAACGTGCTAATGAAGCCAGAAAAAATCAAAAAACAATTGAAATGAAAGAAGTTTGGGTTAAGCCTTTTATTGAAGAAAACGACCTGAATATCAAAATGAAAAAAGTTTTTGAATTTTTAAGTTCTGGCAACAAGGTCAAGATTGCAGTCATGACACGTGGTTCTAAAAAAGTGTTGGCACGTGGCAAAGACGCAGTCCCAGAATTGTTTGCAAAGATTATGGAAATTGTTGGCGAACGTGGAACATTGGAATCTAAATCAAAACCAGACGAAAGAACAAAATCCATTATCGTTGCACCTGCTAAATAAAAAAACCGCCATTTGGCGGTTTCTTTAATTTACATTACGCCAATATTGTGTCTGCTATGTTTTTAACAGCATTATTTTCAACACGTGCCTTGGATGCCATCTTGTCCAATTTGTTTTGATTTTCAAACAATTCGGTCAATGTTGCCGACAACCAACGTGGTGTAAACTTTGACTGTGGTACCGCAAAACCGCCGCCATTTTTTGCAAAACTTTCGGCATTGGCGGCCTGGTCTGGATTGATATTTAGTGGTACCAAAATCGCAGGACGACCAATTGTTTGTAATTCTACAACAGTGCTGGCACCACTGCGACCAATAACAAGGTCTGCCCCCGCAATCGCACCTGCCATATCATGGATAAAAGACAGAACATTGGCACGTATCTTGTTATCAGCATAAAACTTTTGCAAGCGTTCTACATTTTCGGGACGTGTTTGATGCGTGACAAAAATCTTTTTGTTTTTCATCGCAACGATTGCTGATGGTACAACATCATCTAATATCTGGGCACCAAGCGAACCACCTGTCACCAACAGATTTGGACCGGACGGTAACGGTGAACCAGCGTGATTTACAAAATCCTGACGAACAGGCAAGCCAGTATAAACAACACGTGTTGATGACTGAGGAATACCTGATACGGTTGGGAAACTGGTCATCAAAGTACGAACCCAGCGCATCGCAAACTTATTCGCACGACCAATTGCTGCGTTTTGTTCATGTAGAAATGTTGGGATACGCCATACATGGGCAGCAAAAACAGCCGGCACAGATGCATAACCACCAAATGCAACAACACGATTTGGACGCAAAATCATAAAGCGTAATACCAATGCCATTGCCGACACACCAATCTTGGTCAAGGCCCAGATTTGTTTTAGACGGCTTTTCGCACCAACACCAGACGCCCAAACATGAACAATACGCGCCGAAGATGGTGCACCACGACGAACCATATCACGCACACGCCCATCACACGAGATTGTTATACGATGACCCTGGGCGGCCAAATAATCCGCAACACTAAGTGCAGGATACACATGTCCACCTGTACCACCTGTTGCAATCCATATCTTCATTTTTATTCCCCTTTGATAAAATATCTATCGTTTCCATTTGTCTTCACGAACAATTGCCAAGACCATGCCGAACAACAAACAATACGCCAACAAAGAACTGCCCCCATATGATATGAACGGCAATGTCATGCCCTTGGGTGCAAACAGATTTAATGTTGTCAGCATATTAAAGCAAATCTGCGTTCCAAATATAGCCGCAGCACCACCTGTTGCGTACATAACAAACAGGTCACGCGAACTGGCGGCATTTGAAATTAATCGGCGAAATACGCAGAACAATAACACCAATAAACCACACGCCATTATTGCACCCAAATCTTCGGCAATTGCCGCAAAGATAAAGTCTGTATGCACGTCTGGCAAATATTGTTTAACAAAAGCATCATCCCCAGATCCCAACAGCCCACCATGACGGATGGAATCAACAGAATTGTCAACCTGATACGTATCACCATCACCAGTTAAAAATGCATCAATTCGGCGATGTACGTGTCCCAAAGTAAAATAGCCAACCGTTAACATTGATATAGCCGTTAATATAAATGCAGGTATCAAGAACAATGGCAGCCCTGCAATAAACAACATTGCCGAGAACACCAACAGATACAACATCGCAGTACCAAGGTCTGGGTGATTAAATATAATGCAAATTGTTATAATAAACACAGCCAAATAATAAACCCAACTGAGCCAGGTGTTAAAACGCCACGCTTCTTTGTTCAAGAATATATTACGACCATATCTTTCCTTCATACGTGCCAAAAAATACGCAGTCAGGATAATAAATCCCGGCTTCATAATATCAGCAGGCATTATGTTAAATGGACCCAAGTCAACAAATCGTGCAGAGTTTTTGATTATATTTGGGGCCAAAACCGTTACAGGCAACAAAGCCATACCAGCCGCCAAATTTAAACCTGCCAACCACAGAACCCACTTTTTATTTAGGAAACTGGCCCCCAGCAGAAATATTAAGCCAACGATATAGAACGGTATCGCCTTGAGCAAATAAAAATACCAAGATTGCCCAATACGTTCGGCGGCAACAGAACCAGCAGACACCACAAAAACAGCCGACAACGCAATCAGCAATAAAACACACCCCAGCAATCTGCGGTCAATTTCAAAATACCAACTGGTTAATTTACTGTCTTCTATGCGATTTATAAACTTTGCCATGTCTTTCTTATCTTTATGCGAACTTTAATAACACCAATGCCAAGCCTGCAAACAATATAGACAAGATGAAAAACCTGTCCACAATTTTGGTTTCAGGCCAACCTAATTCTTCAAAATGATGGTGCAGTGGTGCACGCAAGAACAGACGGCGGCCAGTTCCCGACATTTTACGTGTAATTTTGAAAAACATTGTCTGGCAAAATGATGACAACAATATCAACACCATCATGCCGGCGGCGATACCCATTATCAATTCAGATTTTAGCAACATTGCAACCGTTCCCATAAAGCCACCCAACGCCAACGAACCAACGTCACCCATAAATATTGATGCAGGCTTTGCGTTAAACCACAAGAACCCCAGAACCGCACCGAATGCCGCCCCCAGCACAGCATACAAACCATTTGCCATTGGCAAGAACATAACTGTATCCATAAAGCCGATTCGTGTTGCACCATACAAGGCAACGACCAATACAACCAATACTGGCATATATAATTTTGCCAACAAACCATCCAACCCATCTGTTATGTTTGTGGCATTCGCACTGCCACAGATTACAAAATAGGAAAAGACATAATACAAAATCCCCAATGGCAAGATTATACCCGCACCAATCGCCAATGAATATTCCGGAATATATGGTGGCATTGTCTGGTTAATTAAATATGCCAGAATAACAACAAACACACCTTCGGCAATCAGGCGAAATGATGGCGACAGACCATTTGATGCCTTTTTGGACTGCGACATAACCTTTTTATAATCATCTGCAAAACCCAACGCACCAAACATAACCAATGCCGCCAATGAAATCCAGCCAGTTGGATTTGACAGTGGCATAAATAATAAACTGCCCAATAAAATAGAAAAGACAACCAGCACACCGCCCATTGTTGGGGTCCCTGCCTTTTGACGGTGAGAATCTGGAACATTTTCACTGATTGGTTGCCCCTTTTTTTGCATGGTACGCATTGCACGAATAAACGGACGACCAAACCCCAGAACCAGCAGAAACGATATAAAAAACGCACCTGCAAACTGGGTCCAACCACTGGCAAAAAATGAAAAACCTTGATTCAAAAAATAGTCAGTCAGCATAAAAAATCCTTTCCTTATGCTGACATTCTATCACAAAAGTTTGTTTTGACAAATGCTAATATAGATTTTATTCGCAAAGGCTGATTTTCGCCTTTAGAACACACCGCCAACAACCGCCGATGGGGCGTTTTTTTGTTTTTTAGGTGCAGGGTTTGGTTTTTGACCGGGCTTGAATGCCTCTTGAATAATTGTGCCAGACGGGTCATCGGTGGCGGATGCACCACTGCGACGATTTACACGCATAAATGTCATACCATTTGGCACAGCAAAAGGTTGATTTTTTTCATTGGCCAACGCAACACGCATAAAATCCGCAAAAACACGTGCCGCCATGTGAGAGCCGGCCCCACGCCCCAATGATTTTGGCGTATCGTATCCCAGATATACACCTGCAATTAGATTCTTGGAAAAGCCAATAAACCATACATCTTTGACATCATTGGTTGTTCCAGTTTTGCCAGCAATCGTATGCCCAGGGACACGGGCCTGTTTTCCAGTACCACGTTCAACTGCACCCTGCAAAATTGACACCATTTGATATAAACTTTGTGGATCAGACAAAGGTTCGGTTTCTACGGTCATTTCGGGTGGCAATAACGTTTCATCCCATTCAACTATTTCGGTTGTGTCACCACCAATCACACGACCATATCTATCTTCTATATAGTCTACCAGTTTTGGACGGATAACATGTCCACCATTTACAAATGCGGAATATCCAGACACCAGTTTTTCCAACGTTGTTTCCCCAGACCCCAATGCCATGGATAGATTCATATTTGGCATATCTGCAGGATACACCCCAAACCGCTGGGCAGATTCAATGGCGTTCGTTGTTCCAATTTGTTCAACCAATCGTACAGTTGGCACATTGCGTGATGTCTCTAACGATAAGCGTAATGGTACATCCCCTAAAAACTTCTTGTCATAATTTTCAGGTTTCCACAATGTGTCGTTTTCACGCCAGCCAACAATTGGTGCATCCAGAATCATAGACTGTGGCGAATAACCACGTTCCAAGGCAGACAAATATACAAACGGTTTTATCGTTGATCCAATTTGACGATATGCCTGGGTTGCACGATTAAATGAACTTTCGCCGAACGAACGCCCACCCGTCATTGCCAAAACACGACCAGTGTGCGGATTCATTGCAATAATTGCACCCTGCAATTTATCATCACGCCCTGCATTAAAGGTATCTAATTCTTTGGCCAGGGCGGCAGCGGCGGCACGTTGAAATTCTGGCACAATCGTTGTTTTTATGTATAGCCCCTGGTTATACAATGTTTCACGCCCCAACGAAGACAACAGTTGGCGACGCACATCTTCGGCAAAGTATTGAAAGTCTTCTTCCATTTGGGCGGTAAATCCACTGTTGATATTTAATTCTTCGGCCATGGCGGAATCAGCATCGGCCTGAGAGATATAACCTTCTTCTACCATGCGACGCAAAACGTAATTACGACGTTCTACGGCACGTTCACGATTATTTGGGGCCTTGGGCAAGGATGCCAGAAATGCACATTCTGCCAATGTCAATTCTGCAACCGGTTTATTAAAATACATCAAGGCAGCCGACCCAACACCATATGCACGTGCACCCAAGAATATTTGATTCATGTATAAGGTTAAAATATGCTGTTTTGAAAAACTGCGTTCCAGTCGCAAGGCAAGTATAGCCTCTTTAATTTTTCGTGACAAGGTACGTTCAGACGACAAGAAAAAATTCTTGGCAACCTGTTGTGTAATTGTTGATGCACCAGACAGTGTTTTATTATATCCAAACATACGCATCGCATTATTTGCCAATGCACGTGCAATACCCTGAACATCAATCCCAGGGTGCGTCCAAAAGTTTTGATCTTCGGCGGAAATAAAGGCGTTTACCAACTGGGGTGGCATATCCGCATAGTCAATGAACACACGTCTTTCTTCGGCGTATTCAATTAACAGTGAACCATCCGATGCATACAAACGGGTCGCCACAGGCGGTGCATATGTTGCCAATTTTTTATAATCAGGCAAATCATTTCCATATATAAAAACCAACATCGCCAAAGATGCGATACCTGCAACAAATGCCCAGAAGAATACGTTTAATAAAATACGACAGATTTTTTTGAATTTCATAATATGTAATATTTTAGGATAAAATTATGGCGTTTGCAAATATTACTTTTTAGCGTTTCGTTCACGAATAATCTTCCATACCTTTTGTGCACCGTCCCAGGATAATTTACCAACACGCTTGGTATCACCTTCGACCTTGTCGCCAAAAGACGCATCTATTGAACCGCCCAATTTCTTGGCGATATCCATGGCACGTGCGGCAAACCACCATACAAGTCCTGCGGTCAGTAAACTGACCCAGAATCCATCATTTTCTAGACTGGGGCGACTGGCGGTAAAGTCTGTACTGAATGTGCCAGCCATCAGTGCAAAACAAAATGCAATAACTATTGCCAATGATACAAAATACAGGGCTGCCTGAATAAAACGGTTAAATTGATCAGATAAGGACTGGGCCCCAAACAATGTTAAAAACTGATTGAATATTTGACCGGGGATACCTTGGTATTTTGTTGTTCCTAAGCATTCTTTGACGGCGGTAAATGGCAACATCATTACCCCCAGGAACAAATCTGCGATTACCCCCAATGCAAGGAATGCGAACTTCCACGCAACCATAAGAAACATTATTATAAACACAACCCCAGCAAGAAATGTAAATAAACTGGAACCAATACCAGATATCATCCAGTCCCAACCAGCAGCAACAGCAGTATATGCAACACCAGACATACGTGTCGGCACACACAAAATATTTGCCAAACCCGTTGCATCCATTATGGCGGTATCACTGACATTAGATTGGACGTACGAATGAATAGCAGCGCATGTATCTGGCAACTGGATACCAGCAGTATTTGAAACCACATTTAGGATAAAGTCAGATACGATTGTGCCAATACTGACAATTGGACCAACAACCCACATAAATACTTGAACAACACCATAACGTAATACAACAACCCATACGGCAATCGTCAAACCTTTTTTTAGGATGCTCATCCATAAATCGCCAATTTTGCCATTACCATCGGTCATCATTTTATATGTTTCAAACATTATCCACAGCCCGAACATCAAAAATATAAATATGACAATAAAACGCACCAATGTATTATCCAGGATTTGACTGATGTGTCCCATTGCATTCATAAATGCCAGACCGATCTTTGCTTCTATTGGGACATAATCATCAACCAATTGTACAGGCGGACGAAATGCCTGCAGGTCACTGTCCAGGCCTTCGATTACCTTGTCACGATTTTCAACGGTTGCCCAGGTACCTTCGTCACCAATGTTGCCGGTTGATAAATTAGATGCAGAAAAAGCAGGCACGCACAGGAATATCGCGGTGACAGCGATAATTAAATGCGATAAAAATCTGTGCATTATTTTCATTTCTTTTCTTCCATTGCCTTGGCAACCTTTTGGGCGACTTGATTCGGCGTATTCCATAGTTTTTGACCCAATTTGTGTATCTGGCCACCAAAGTCAAACTGCTCATTTGATGACAGGTCTGCGGTTTCGGTGGGCATTGGCAATTTAATAGAACCCGCAGGTAACAATTTATCAACCTTGGGGCTGATGGCATAGTAATACAAGAAGAATAAGAATATCATAGTTAACATAAAGTTCCAACCATCACTCATAAAATCAAATGCACCAGGGTACTGACGTTCAACTTCGGCACGTTGGGCTGTAAAGCAATCTTTGAATTTGTCTTTGTCCAATTCCCCGTCATCCAGCGCAACCTGTTCGCATGTTTTGAACACATTCATAACAGCCAAGGTTTTGGCATCAGGATTTTCTGCATGTGCCCCCATCATCGGTGGCAAAACAGATGTATATCCATCAACAGGACCTGGGAAGTTCATATCTGCTGCATAAGATACAGTACCAAATATAATCAAGACCTTTAATGTAATTGCAACCAATCGTACTGCAGATGATATTAACATATTTAACGACTGGGTCATTACACCTTTGGCACGTGACCAAGCGGTTTCAAATGCAGATGCAGCCAATATTAGTGGCAGGAATATAATTACAAACACCAACTTGAACACCACAGATAATATTTGAAAAAACAAATCAAAACCAATAACCAAGAACATCAACACCAAGGCCAACCCAGCCAACCAGGTAAACGCACCACCGCCCAGCCCCAACCAAGAATAATTCATCAAAGAAAATCCGCCGGCAGCACCTGCCAACATAACTGCATTGATATTACCCATAACACACATAAACGGTTGCATGATTGGATTCAAAATATCGGCAGATGTACCAGTTTCAGTTGCTTGCAACGCACCACATTGGGCAGCATCTGCAACACCAGACGCAACCATACCCAATTCTGCCCCAACAAATAAAACAGGTGTTATTGTTATACGTGAAACGGTCTTTAATGCGGTTGTTCCACCTAGCCCCAGCGCACCCATCAGTGCACCAGCCACCATTATACGAACAGCCAATTTCCACACTTTATCAAACCAGGGTTTGAATTCCAATGTGTGCTTGGTTGGTTTTTCATAATTAACTGTCTTTTTGGCATTATCAAAAATATATTGGACCGTATGTATCAGCAAGAACACCCCAAAACCAATTACCATCAAAATCCAAATATTACCGACCATTAAATCCCAGAAACGTTGGGCAGCATCACCAATCACATAAAACAGGTCTGCAATATAACGACACATAAAGCAGCCATTTGCACTGGATATATCGCCATTTTCAACGCCAGCAGCATTTAAGAAGCCATCCATGCTGGTATAACTTAGAGACGCACCACTTAATGACGAGGATAGATACCAAATCCCCAGCCCCAGCCCGATACATATCATCAGGACACGAACAGCAATCAAGATAATCTTTACTTTCATCATGACTTGCCACCGCCCTTTTCATCTTTTGGTTTATCTTCACGATTTCTAAGTTTTTCAATGGCAGCCTTGCCCACCGTATATGTCACCTCTAGTGCACGCTTAGACACAGTCATTACATCGTTTGCCAACTGTTCATTATTTGTCTTGTTCTCAGATACGCCAAATGCTGACAATACCATATTTGCAACCTGTGGGATTTGTCCAGTTAAGAAGTTTACAATATACACCAACACGATACAACCAGTTAATGTCATGGCCTCTAGATTTTCTGTATTTATATCCGCTTCGAATATTTCACCACTGGTTATTGCACTCATTAGTTCCGAACTGGAAACATCACCATCGCTGAAGAACTTTGCAATAATTGACATTATCACAGTATAAGTAATGACAGATGCCGCCAATGTTACAATTGCGTTTATCAGATTCTTGAATTGGTGTACCCCCACATCCTTGCCTAATCCACCAACCCATTTTGGGACATTATCCGCACCATGGAATGCGTATAGTGCCAAAGAAAGCGGAAAGAAAAATGCAAAAAACGCCATTGCAATAATAACATCTGCAAAATAACAACAATACCTGAAGAATAACTTGAAAAAAGCCCATGCCAGATAGGCACCCATAATAAACATCATGATATGTTTAATTAATGCACCAACCCCTAATAAAGCCTTCCAGGTAAAGGCATTATCCATAATCGCAACCCCCAGTTTAATATAACCTTGGAATTGTGTGATTGTGGTTTTCATGATTTGCATCATCTGGTCACGTAATTCAGGCCGATAAAACCCATCTGTTTCCATTTTTTGTGGAACATAATCAACCTTGGCATTAACAAATTCATCTGTAACACCAACCATTGTTTGGGTATACATCAATGTCATTTGGGCAACAGGTTCAAATGTCACAGTCGTAATAAAACGTGGCAACGCAACCCCCATTCCCAAAAAGCCGATACATACAACCGAGTTTATAAATACACGCTGAACCGACTTTTTATAAAATGCGTCTGGAATATTATTACGCATGTTTTGCCATACAGCATTCAAAACAAACAAGGCAAATACGACACAAAACAAAATAACACAGACAAATGCGAAACGTTCATAGGCGGCACCGGCGGCATTGGATACCAATTGAAACAGGTTGTCAAATACTGGACAGCCCCAGCACTGCACCGTATTTTCTATCAAAGATGACATCCAATTTGCCATTTTACTTCTTTTTTATCCAACCAATTGCCGTACCGACCTTGGAACCAATACCTTTGGCACGCCCCCACAATATCTTGCCATCTGATACAACCTGGGTATGCAAACCATCCATTCCACTGCCGACATATTTCTTTAATTGCTTCTGGGTCATATCAAAAATCTTGAACATTAAGTAGAAGGTCAAAATTGATGACAACCACATAATTGAGTGCTCACCAAAACCAGATGTACCTGCACCAGGCAACGGAACATTGCTGGACGCACTGCCACCTGCGGCAACAACAAACACAGATGTTTGCCATTGAAATAGCGCCTTGACCACCGCCAGATTGATACACAGAATAAATGCACATGCAATCATTGTCACAATCAGTTGTTGCAGGGCCTTGGTAATACCACCAAAAACCGGCCACACATCAAACCATTTATCGCTGGGCTTGATTACATATGTCAGCACATAGAATGGGTACAAAACCAACTGCATACCAAAATTAAATATCCCCTGTATAACCAACAGCGACATAAATAAATTACTGGCTGCAAATGTAAACACCAACAGCAATCCTGTCACTAGGTTCAGAAAATCTTCGCCACCATGCGGTATCAAACTAAGCAGACCACGCAATCCAGTGGTTATAAAATTAAAACCACGTTTGATAATACTGTTATTTGCATAGGCCAAATCCGATACAGGCTGGGTCATGAACTTACACGAATCTTCGTCAATCCACGCCTTGGCAACAATGTCAGGCGGACATTCAACATCCGGTGCAGCAATACCAGCAGCGTTTATAGTACGTGTTATTTCATGCGTATAAACAGACCCCAGTTTCAGAAATGGATTTATTAACCATTGCGTCATAAATACAGGCTTGATTTGCAACAAGAACAATGCCGCCAACACCGCACGAAAGCCAGGCCGCATTATATTTTGCACGATTTGCGAACCTGTGATTTTACCATCCCACATTTCGCCACCGCCACCAATCCCCAAAAAGCCTAACCAATCTTTTGGGATATACATCTTGGTCAAACCAATTACCAATGTCATGGCCAAGACAATCCAAATCATGATATATATAACACCATCGCCATTGCCGACAAAATATTCATACACACCGGTCGCAACCATCATTAAAGAATCCAGCACAATCGGGACAAATGGTGCCAGGTTAAACGCATCAATCAAGTTTGCATGTGCAACAGACGGTGTCGCAAAAACGACACACGCAACCAACACCAGCAACAGTTTTTTGATTATATACATTCCCATTTTTATATTTATCTTTTCAATTATATCACATTTGGGATAAAATATGATATACTTAAATAACAATGAACCGCTTAAAAAAATTTTGGATTATTTTTTTATCCTTCCTGCCTTTGAGTGCGGGGGCGATTGCACCATTGGTAATTGGCGGAATCGCGGGGGTGGGAGTTATCGCAGGTTTTTCTATATATCGTTCCATGTCACCTGTGAACATGAATGATGCCTTGCAGTTTTTTTCCAGTTGTTGGTCATGCCAGATGTTCGCAGATATTATGGCAACCATGTCAACAATTCTGCCACGAATATACAGTGCATTGGGACATACAATTATACCTTTTGCGATTGTACTGTCGGGGATATGGTTTGCGTGGCGACTGTTAAGTAATTACATGAACGCAAAAAGCGAAAATCCATGGGCAACAACAAATGCATTTACAACACACTTGATGAAATTGGGTTTTATTTGTGCATTATTGGTTGCACCATTACCAAGAATTATTACAGAAGTCGCTGTTGAACCTATTTTTAATGTTGGATTATCACTAAATCGTGCGGTTGTTTATGATGACCAGTTTGATGCATGTGTCGTTTCAACAGCATTAGCAGACCCAGTTGCGATTGACGTCAAAGCATCCAGTGCTGGGGCATTTTCACCAAAACTGCGACATAATTTGACATGCGAACTGGCCGGTGTTCACCAAATGACAGGACTGGGGATGACAATCGGTTGGACAATGATGAATATGGCTTTCAACAATAAGTATATGCATAAAATTATGTGGGACATCCCAATATTCCCAAATGTATTGCTGTTCTTTGGCGGCATGATGATTATAGTGTTGTTCTTTATGGCACTGCTGCCGATACCTTTGTATTTCTTGGAAATATTTATAACACTGTCCATGGATTTGGTTATGTTGCCGTTGATGCTGTTGGCATGGTTGTTCAAGGGATGGAAAATATCATTGGAAGGGGCAGGCAAATCGATTCGTGCAATTATTGATGATGTCGTGTCCGGAACATTGGGATTGGCCATAACTGGTGTGTTTGTTTCTTTGTCTGTGATGTTCTTGAATGCGGTATTTGGTGATTGGGGTGGTGCAAACACTTTGCAGACCGCACTGGAAAAAAACGATTCGCATATTTTGATGGACGCCTTGATGATGCGTAATGACAGCCTGATAACCATTGTATTAATGGGCGTATTTATGGCAATGTTTATGACATCTATCCCAGCATTGGCAAAAACATTCTTTAAGGTTGAAATCTCTACAAAATTCTATGATACAACTGTTAAGAACGTAAAAATAGTGGGTGCAAATTTGAAAAAATGGTACCAAGTGTTAAAAAAATAAAAAATCAAGTGCTTTATTTAACAAGGCCCCCTTTTTTGTACATACCGAATCTGATATAATTCACAGTATGACAAAGTTTCCGATTCTTTATTGGCCACGCAAGACAACTGGCAGTGCAGAATACCAGTTGGCACGCAAAGTAATTAACAACTCAACTGGGGTAATGCCAGATGTATTAACCGAAGATGTGGATATGTCCACTTTTTTAACGGACAACCCAAATGTTGCGGTTTACTATCCTGTGTTTTGCGAATCCACAGGCTGGTGGGGCGAACTGCTGGGGGGCGATGCGATTGTCAGTGACAAACTGATCATTTCGCCAGAATGTCAGTTAATGGTTATCGAATCGCAAAAAAACACCAAACCACGTGGGCAAACCCAGTTGTTGGCAGCAGAAATCTATCCAACCAGTGGATTCTTTAAAAAGATGAACGCCGGCATCGCAACGGTGGCAGATATGCTGGCGACTGATGCAGGTACTATATTGGCGTTATTTTCAGGAAAGAACCAATCACAGTTCATAAATATCTTGGAATCAACGGGAAATTCTTACCTGGGATGCATTGGGCGATATTAAAATGCTATTATTGCTTGATTTCTGTAAAAATCCTTGTATAATTTGCGGGCTAAAAATTAAACAAAGGTAAACAACATGAAACAAGGAATTCATCCAGAATACCACGAAATCAACGTCACACGCACAGATGGCAAGACAATTAAAATGTATTCTTCTGTGAAAAAAGACATGGTTTTGTCTACAGATAACTTGAACCATTCCGCATGGACAGGCCAGCGTTCAAACGCAGGCGAAAAAGGTCAGCGTGCAGCAGAATTTAAGTCAAAATTCGCTGGGTTCAACTTCTAAGTTTTATTTGATTCATATATAAACCGATAGGGGGCGCAACATGGACTTGTTAATCAAGGGTTCAACCGAATTAAACAAAATGTTTATGGCACTACAGCGTACCGCATCGGGTTTACGTCGTGACTTTGGCGAAGTTGAAAACCTGCAACAATCATTGCGTGGGGCACGTGACTTTGTTCAAAAGGCACAAACACGAATCGAAGAAAGTATTTTGTCAGACCTGTTGCTGGTTCGTCCCGCAGCAGGTTTGTTGACACCAAATATGTCACGTGATGGTGATGGTCGTGATGAATTTGTTTTGGCACTGTCGGGTGCAGGCAATTTTGTTCGTGGCAATCCACACTTTGCAATTTCATTAGCATTGCGTTCAGGTGACGAAACAAAAATCGCATTGGTTTATTCACCGATTGACGAAAGATTGTACTATGCCGAAGCGGGATGCGGTGCATATGTTTACTCTGCATTCCATTCAGCACGCATCAAGGTTTCAAATATAAACAATCCTGCAGAATTGACAGTTGGGTACAACACATCAGACGCACGCCCATTGGTTGGTGACGTTCGTCGCACAGGATGCCCAGCCCTGGATTTAGCATGGGTTGGTGCAGGCAAATTTGATGCATACGTATCCGATCCGTTGGATTATGCAGAAATTGCCGCAGGCGATTTGATTGTTCGTGAAGCGGGCGGTCATATTGAAATGATGGCAGACCTGGTTGCAACAAATGGCAAGGTAGAATTATAAGATTAAACCCGCAAATTGCGGGTTTTATTTTTTCGTTTATCCAATAACCGTCACATATTCACGTGCAACCTTTTTAATACCACGTGTTTTAAATGCAATCGTTAGTATTGCACCGTTGTCTTCGATAACAACACCGCCACCCAATTCGTCATGATTTACCAGTTTACCTGTCATAGTTTTTACGACCGCAGGCTGGTGACGTGGGCGTGGTGCATCATAAGAGCGTGACACATTGTTAGTACGTGGCATGCCACCTTGGAAATCTAGATAGCGATTATCTATTTCTGTGATAAAGCGACTGGGCGAGTTATAGGCACGCGAACCAAATACAATTCTCATCATTGAATTTGATATAACACAGCGACGACGGGCACGTGTTATTGCAACATATGCCAATCTGCGTTCTTCTTCGATTGCACCTTCGTTTATGGCCTTGTCATTGGGGAATATGCCCTCTTCCCAGGCAGGCAGAAAAACAGTATCAAACTCTAGACCCTTGGCTGCGTGAATTGTCATAATGCAGACAGTGTTCTTGTTTTGCACGTCATCTGCAGAATCGTTATCATCGGTCATCATTAGGGCGGCCTGCTCTAAAAATTCAGGCAAGGTGTCATATTTTGAAATCACAGATGTAAGAAGTTCACGAATATTAACCAGTCTATCTGGTGCATCTGGGTCTTTGGAATCGGCCCACATTTTCATATATCCCGTACGTTCCAGCAACATTTGTGCCGCATCACGTGGTGATAGGGACGCCCAATCAAAATCAAACGCAGATAAAAATTCGTCTGCAACGGCACGCTGTTTTGCGGGCAACGGTGCAATACGTAAAGCCCCCATCAAACTGGCACCAGTGGTGCGTAACTTCTCAATCGCTTTGTCGCCAAAACCACGACGTGGCTTACCAATAATACGCAAGAAAGATATATCATCAAATGGATATACCAACAAACGCAGGTATGCGATACAATCACGTATTTCCATGCGGTCATAGAACTTGGTCGCACCAACCAATTTATACGGAATACCACGAGAGGCAAATTCTTCTTCGAATATACGGGACAAACTGCCACTGCGGATAAGCAATGCAAACTTTGTAAAATCTGTTGTGTTTTCACGAATAATGGCATCAGCAATAATGCGTGCTTCGTCACGATCAGTTGGCAATGTTAAAACATAAACAGGTTCGCCTGTTGTACCAGAGTCAAGTGAACGCAAATCCTTGCCCAGACGACCACGATTATGGCGTATCAAAGAATTGGCTGCATTTAAGATATTTGATGTACTGCGATAATTCGTTTCCAGACGAATTATCTGTGCACTGACAAAGGTCTTGTCAAAGTTTAGGATATGTTTTATTTCTGCGCCACGCCAAGAATAAATTGATTGATCATCATCGCCAACACAACAAATATTTGGATTGTCGATTCCACGTGTCAACAATGTCAACAATTCCATTTGGGCATTGTTGGTATCTTGAAACTCATCAACCAAAATATATTTAAACTGATTTTGATATCGTGACAATATGTCTGGATTTTTATCAAATAAATCCAAGACCTTTAAGATAATATCGCCAAAATCAACCGCATTCAGGCGTGCCAATTCTGCATTATATGCATTAAATAATTTATCTGTGTTTTGCAAGGCGACCAGACCTTTGTCTTTTATTGATGAAAACTCTTCAACATAGTCACCTGGGGTTTTAGTTGATGATGATAATAATGATTTTATGACCGCCTTTTGATCATCTTCGCCATAAATGATAAAGTCACGACGCAGACCCACACGTTCCGCATTCGCACGCAAAATACGCAGACAGATAGAATGGAATGTTCCACACCAAATATCAACCGAATACCATTCGCCAGATGACATATTAGACAGACGGTTTTTCATTTCATTGGCGGCCTTGTTCGTAAAGGTCAGTGCAAGCACCTGCCAAGGTTGTGCCAAACCACAGTTTAAAATATATGCAATACGTGTTGTTAAAACGCTGGTCTTGCCGGTACCTGCACCAGATAACACCAATAAAGGACCTTGGGTCGTTTCAACGGCCAATCGTTGTTCGGCATTAAGATTTTCTAGCATTGAAGTCATTGTTTAATTATAATACCACAAAAGTTTATTATCAAGGATTGGAAAATTATTATGAAACGCGTTATTTGCTTTGACATTGAAACAACTGGATTTGACTATATGCGTGGTGACCGAGTAATTGAAATCGGTGCCGTTGAAATATTAGACGGAAAAATTACAGATAACTCTTTCCACGAATACATTAACCCAGAAGGCAAAATTATTCCACCAGATACATACGAAGTTCATAAAATTTCAAATGCATTCTTGGAAGACAAACCAAAGATGAGCGAGATTGCCCCACGATTCCTGGAATACATTGGCGACAGTCCAATTGTCGCACATAACGGATTGGACTTTGACTTTCCGTTTGTGAATCACGAACTAAACAAACTGAACCTGAAGCCAATTCCACGCGAACAACAGATGGATACACTGGTCATTGCACGTAATCGTGTATTTGGCCCAAAAAGTTATACATTGGATGCATTGGCAAAATGGTATGGCATTCCGTTAACAGCACGTGCAGATGCACACGGGGCATTAATCGACTCAGAGATTTTGGCCAAGGTGTATTTAGAACTAGAAAACACTGCACCGGCACCAGATGTTAGTGAAATTATTGCAGAACAGCATGCAAAAATGTTAGCACACCCAAAGATTGGTGGCGATTTCCCATACAGAAAGTTTGAACCAAAACCAGATGAATTAGAAAATCACAATACATTTATGAGCAAGATTTTGAAGTAACAATCAAAATTATAACATAAATAAAAAATCCCCCATGTGGGGGATTTTTTATTTAAAACGTGTACTTTACGCCAAAGTCAAAGCCTACACTACCTTGCAAATCCGCTTCATCTTCAGCATTCAAGCCAACTATGTTCATATTTGCATATAAACCCAATCCTTCGATTTTAGTTTCGGTTACGAAACCAAATTTTAAAACAAAGATTAAGCCTTCATCTTCTAGCGAGGCTGTGTAACCACCAGATGTTACACTTTCGCTAATCCAACCCATACCTAGACCAACCGAGGCAACAAAGTCTGTTCTATATTCAGAATCTCCGGACAAGCGAATATAATTATCATATGAAAAATATAATGTCGAAAAGTCCAAAGTACCATCAATAAAGTATGGGCTGTAATATCCATCTTTTACTTGTACTAAATCGGCCATATAAGAATATGTCGCACTAACACCACCGTTATAAATCTTGTCACGTTCACCAAAACGCATTCCACCCATTAAATTGAAAGATAAAGTACCGCTGTCGTCTTTTAGATAATCTTCATCTATTAACTCATCTAAAGTATCCGACAAAACTGGTGTTGCATAACCAAGACCACCCCCAACAAACCATTTTACTTCGGCCATGGCAGGCATACTTAAAATAGATAATAAACTAGTTGTTAAAAATATTTTTTTCATCTTATATTCCTTTTGTTAAAAAAACCACCAATACATCATGGTGGTTGGAGTTTAGAAACAATTGGTCAATTGCGTGTTTTATTCAATGTATTCAACACACTCCAACCTATTTGGCTGGAATGTTTTATCGTCTTTTCCTGACGTGACCAATGGGTTTCTAAGCCCAACAGTGTTTTCACCACTGCACACAAATTATACAATACCAATAAACAAAAAACAAATACTAAGACAAATAATATTTTTACTTGCTATAAAAAAATCCCCCATGTGGGGGATTTTTTTAGTTCTTGCGTGGGTATTTAACCGCTGCCTGTGCTGCTGCCAAACGTGCAATTGGCACACGGAATGGAGAGCATGATACAGAGTTAAAGCCACACTGGTGGAAGAATGCAATTGATTCTGGATCGCCACCATGTTCACCACATACACCCAGGTGGATGTGTTCACCCTTGGTATCACGTGCTTTCTTAACAGCGTCTTTAATCAACAGACCAACACCCAACTGATCAACAGATGCAAATGGATCTGCGACATATACGCCACGGGCGCGGTATTCATCCAAAATCTTGGCTGTGTCGTCACGTGACATACCCAATGTTGTCTGGGTCAAGTCGTTTGTGCCGAATTCAAAGAATTCGCAAGATTCTGCAATTTCGTTCGCCAATACGGCGGCACGTGGCAATTCAATCATAGAACCAACTGTGTATTCAACTGATTCGCCTGTTTCTGCAAACAAGGACTGGGCAGTTGCATCGATAACCGCTTTGACGATATCCACTTCTTTCTTGGAACCAACCAATGGAACTTCGATTTCTGGGAATACGCGTACGCCTGCCTTTTTAACTTCCAATGCTGCGGACAGAATCGCACGTGTCTGCATTTCACAGATTTCTGGGTATGTAATCGCCAAACGGCAACCACGATGACCCAACATTGGGTTCTGTTCATGCAATGCTTCGGCACGTGCCTTGATGAATTCAACAGATTTGCCAATATGTGCAGCCAATTCTTCGATTTCTGCATCTGTATGTGGCAAGAATTCGTGTAGCGGTGGGTCAATCAAACGAACTGTTACTGGCAGACCATCCATAATCTTGAACAATTCTACAAAGTCAGCCTTTTGATATGGCAACAATTTTGCCAAGGCTGCACGACGACCTGCTTCGTCTTCGGCCAAAATCATTTCACGCATATCCTGGATACGGGATGGGTCAAAGAACATGTGTTCTGTACGTGCCAAACCAATACCTTCGGCACCAAAGTCGCGTGCTTGTTTTGCGTCTTTTGGTGTTTCTGCGTTTGCCTTGACTGTCAATGTTTTGATTTCATCAACCCAAGACATCAATGTACCAAAGTTACCTGTCAATTCAACAGATACTGTTGGGATTTTACCTTCGATAATTTGACCTTTGGCACCGTCAATAGATACCCAATCACCTTCGTTGATAACAACACCAGATGTTGTCTTTAATGTTTTCGCTTCGTAGTCAATCTTGATATCAGGTGAACCAGATACGCATGGTGTACCCATACCACGTGCAACCACCGCAGCGTGTGATGTCATACCACCACGTGCAGTAATAACACCTTGGGCGGCGTTCATACCGGCAATATCTTCTGGTGATGTTTCGATACGAATCAACATAACCTTTTTACCTTCGGATGCCCATTTTTCTGCATCTTCGGCATTAAATACAGCCTGACCAACAGCCGCACCTGGGGATGCAGGCAAACCTGTTGCGATAACTTTCTTTTCTGCCTTTGGATCCAACATTGGGTGCAACAAATGGTCTAACTGGTCTGCACCAACACGCAAAATCGCTTCTTCTTTGGTCAACAGGCCTTCTTCTACCATTTCAACCGCCATACGAACAGCAGCAGCAGCGGTACGTTTACCGTTACGGCACTGCAACATCCAAAGTTTCCCGTGTTCGATTGTAAACTCCATATCCTGCATATCTTTGTAGTGCTTTTCCAATTTTTCACGAACATCGCACAATTCTTTGTAAACTGCAGGCATCGCTTCTTCCAGTGACAGACGACCTGAATCATCCTTGCTCATAGGCTGTGGTGTACGGATACCGGCCACAACGTCTTCACCCTGGGCGTTAATCAAGTATTCACCATAGTATTTGTTTTCACCGGTTGCAGGGTCACGACTGAAACATACGCCGGTTGCAGAATCATCGCCAGAGTTACCAAATACCATTGCCTGAACGTTTACTGCAGTACCCCAATCAGCAGAAATATTATTCAATTTGCGATATGTGATTGCCTTTTTAGACATCCAAGAACCAAATACCGCACCGATACCCATTTCCAACTGTTTCCAAGGATCTTGTGGGAAAACTTTGCCAATTTTGACACCGATTTCTTTGAACTTTTCAACCAAGTCTTTCAAGTCATCTGCGGTCAATTCTGTATCCAGTTTATAACCTTTGTCTTCTTTCATACGTTCCAGTGTATGTTCGAACAGGTCAATGTCTGCACCCATAACAACTTCGCTGAACATCATGATAAAGCGACGATATGAATCATATGCAAAGCGTTCGTTACCAGAAATCTTTGCCAATGCTTTTACTGTATCGTCATTCAAACCCAAATTCAAAACAGTGTCCATCATACCTGGCATAGATACACGTGCACCAGAACGGACAGATACCAATAATGGATTTTCCAAGTCTGCAAACTTTTTACCCATAATGGATTCAACATGTGCGATACCAGCACGCACCTGATCCATCAAATCTGCAGGATATGTTTGATTATTTGCATAGTAGTATGTACAAACATCGGTTGTTACTGTAAAGCCCGCAGGAACAGGCAAACCAACCAAGTTCATTTCCGCTAAATTAGCACCTTTGCCACCCAGCAGATTTTTCATATCTGCCTGGCCTTCGGCCTGGCCGTTACCAAAGGTGTATACCCATTTGTTGCTCATTAGTTCTCCTTTTTATAAAAATTAAGGCTAGAAGATTGTGGGGTATGATAGGCCCAAATGCAAGAAAAAAATCGGGTCAAAACCCGATTTTTTTACTGGTCACGTTCTTTTTTTATGATATTTAATAACTTGCCTAATTTAGCACGCAATTTGCCACCACCCTGCTTTAATTCCTGGGCTTTGTCTTTGCCAGGTTTCAGGTCTTGTAAGTATCGTTTTATATCCCTGACATCTAATGGAAACAGACCATCATTGTCGGGCAAAAACACATCCTGATTGATTTTGGTGTATTCAATATTAGGCCCATGCATAGCACGTGCAACAATACCAACACCACCCAATTCCTGGCGGCCAATGGTCTTTAAAATATCAACTGTATCACGCAGGTCGCCAATACGGGCATCCAGCGCAGATGCAATAGATTTTAATGCAGGTGAATTATAATGATTTTTTATATCTTCCAGGCTGCCTTTGCGAAACCAATCATTCTTGGTTATTCCACCAAAAAACTCCCACTTGCCGGTTGGCACCTCTGTTTTGCCGGCAGTGCCACTGGAAATATAAAAAGGTAATTTTTTACCACCAACAGAAACTAATATTATTGGACGATTACACGCAATACCAAAATCATCAATACTTTCTATTACTGCGGGGACACCATTTATATGGGTCAAAGGCTGACCAATTATATTTTTCATTCGTTGCATTTGTTCTGTATTTTTTCTGGGCAGACTTAAAATATCGTTTTCATATTTCGCCCCCAGTAATTTCGCATCAGTTTTCTTGATAGCAATAACAATATAATCGGCACCAACATCCCCGGTTTTATTTAATGTGGTCGCATAATACTCCCCATTGGCTTGCAGTTTTTCAGCACGTGCTTTGGCAGCGGCACGCCCAATTCCATTGCAATTGTATATATAGGCAGGCACACCATTTATATTGACAGTTTTATAATATCCAAAGATTGATTCTAAAACCGGATCTGGTACCTTAACCACCAAGAATTGACCTTTGTTCGTATAAACAGGGTTTGCATCATATATGGCATTTCTGTCCAATTCGTCTATCATACGCTGAACCTGAGATTGTGTCATATCATCTATTTTTATTCTGTAATGTTCATATCCCAGCCCAGAAGCGTTGGCGGTCTTATGTTGCCATTCAAGTCCGGTGTATCTTTTTAGTTTAGCACCTAAATCAGCATCGGCCTTGACAGTCGGACCTTGATTAGGCAGGGCAGAAAACTTCATATAAGATAAACCATTTTTTTGTGCAGGCACCATACGGACCCCATATTTTTCCAGCACACGATTTAATTCGCCCCATTCACTGGCACTTAATCGTTCCACAGGTAACATATATACAGTACCATCTTGTTGAAATGCCTTTAGGTATTTATCAAAGTTTTTGCTGGCACGATTAAATATTGCATCTGACATGTTACACCCCCGTATACAGATAATTTATTTCCAATGAATTATAACATAAAAAAGTCGGGACTTCCCGACCTTTTTACATATTGCAAGCACAGGCAATTGAAAACAATTTTGATAAATCGGAATCTGAACGTGAATTGATTATAATCGGTGCACGAGCACCCAAAATTACACCACCAAAAACCCAATCACCAAATTGAACCATTGCTTTTAAGGTGTTATTACCTGCCTCTATATTATCAAACAACAATATGTCGGCATCACCCTGGACGGGACCTGAATAGCCTTTGGCACGAACGGCATCTGGGGATACCGCCAAATCAAACGATATTGGTCCAGACACAACACAACCAGATATTTCACCACGCACGTTCATTTCATGCAGTTCGGTCGCATCCAATGTTGCCTGCATCGCAGGATTTAACGTTTCAACCGCACATAGTGGTGCAACACGTGGCACATCCACCCCCATATGATGGGCGAACGAGACAGCGTTCTTTATCAATCCAACCTTTTTTTCCAAATCAGGATACATAACCATTGCAATATCTGTTAAGAAAAAACGACGATTATATGTTGGTGAATACATTACAGATACATGCGATAAAATCCCATCACCACGAATACCGGTCTGTTTGTTTAATACAGCACGCAAAATATCGGCTGTATGTATTAACCCCTTCATTAAAATATCTGCACGACCATCACGCACCAATGACACCGCCATTTGGGCAGCAGATATTTCATCAGGACAGTGAATTATATCAAACGCACTGATATCAATATCATTATTGCGTGCAACATCTTGGATTTCATTTTCATCGCCACATAACAAGGCAGTAATAAACCCCATACTGTGTGCATGTGATAATGCACGCAGTGCATGTACGTCCACCGCATTGGCCAATGCGACCCTGCGTGGTGTGGCGGGGCACATGGATGATAGTAAACTTGCTATTTCTGGTTTCATTTTATCCCTTCTTTTCACTGGCACAGGTTAAACCATTTTTTATCCCAATGGCAATATTTTTCTTCCTATTTAAATACGCAATTATACATGATAGCCTGTTGCACATGGGACGAATATATAAAACATCGGCGGCATTTGTTTTGGGTATGCATGATGCATTGGTTTCACTGACCGGTATGATTGGTGGCCTGACATTTGCATTGGTGGACAGATACATAATCATTTTATCTGCTATTATTTCATCTGTGGCGGCGGGGTTGTCAATGGGTGCATCATGTTATCTGGCGGAAAAGACCAATGAAAATCCACATGCAATTAACGCAGGACTTACCACAGGCGGTGCATATCTGGGGACATGTGCGTTTTTAATTTTACCTTTTGTAATTATTCATAACACGCATATTGCATTGATAACATCTTTTATTATGGCATTAATACTTATACTGGGATGCAACTGGTCTATTGGGCGCAAATGCGGACGTAAATGGTGGCGACATGCAATTGAAATGATAATCATATGCACAGTTGTTTCGGTAACAGCATTTCTAATCGGTGAATTTGCAAAATACGTATTGGATTTGATGCAATAAAAAACACACCGTCTGGATAACGATACGGTGTGTTTGATTTTCCCCTTTCTGGACTCTGAGTCACGAAGTCACTTTAACAAAATATTTTCATTTAATGCAAATGAAAAATTTAATATTTATCGTGTATGATTATAAGTACGTTTATTTGCACGATATGCCGTATCAATTATAGATTCAAAAGAACGCAGGCGATTTGCAAAATCACTTGTCCCACCCGATGCAAACATTGGCGGGCGACCAAACTTCATCGCCAGAAACATATAGTTTATAACAGATGGATTTGTAACACGTGCTGTTGCAACCATTTTTTCAAATTTTTCAATTTCATTTGTCTTGATATAGTATGCCAGACGCTGGACCATATTGTGTTCGATGCGTGTTAATTGCTTTATATCATCTAATTTACCGTCACGACGTACCAATGATGGAACATCAATTAATTTGCCATCTTTGAAATTATTTGCATGTGCATCTGTGACCGTCAGCCCTTTGGTTAAATAGGTAAAATAAAGTTTTTCCATGGCGGATTCAAAACTATCGATACGGTTGGACGCGATATAGTCTGACAGCACCCATGAATATTTGCGTCCACTGAAATCAAACACTGCACCAATATATGCAGGGTTCACCAGTCCACGTGCACGTTTTTGCAAAGACATCGCATATAATTCACCATGCGATGAATTGCGGTTAATCTTGAACGCAAATGCATGATCACCAATTTGCATTTTATAAACCGACCCGACCGAGCCAGATGCCACATATTCCAACACAACATCATGCCCAAACAGTTTTCGTGGGGCAGTTAATTTTATATTGTCTTTGTCAACACCACGTGCCAGTTGTGCATGGAAATCCATTGCCAATTCCGTCATAAACGTATTGAACACAGTCGTTGCCATTCGTGCATCACCACCCGCCATTTGACGTAATATTTCTGGCAATGTTCCCATATTTTTGTGAATGGTGCGATTAAACTTTTTCATGGTACAATTATAACATATTTTCACCCGAAACAAAACCGCCCGTTTTTTGGGGCGGTTGTGCTTATTTATGTTGCTTCAGCTTATTTTCAACCCATTTAACAATGCCACGCTGACGACCACCACCCCAACTGGACCAGCCATCGGTGTCAACAATACAGCCATCACACAGTTCTGCAACATCTATAAAGGCACGACCACGTCCACCGCCACCATGTGAAACAAATGGAATAACGGTCTTGCCCGTCAAATCATATTTATTCAAAAAACTCTTTACAGGTTGTGATAAGTGGTTTGCCCAAACAGGTGAACCAAGAAATATTATATCATACTCTGTAAAGTTTGGGACAGGCTCACTAAGTGGTGGTAAAATATTTTGTTCCACCTGCATTGTCAATAACTCTTTGCGTACTTTATCATCTGCCGGATATGGTTCTGCAACCATTATGCGATATATATCGCCACCAGACGCATCAACAATCGCACGTGCAACATCACCTGTATTGCCATCTTGCATAGAAAAGTATGCAACCAATACACGTGGTTCTGGACCATTGTTTGTTGACATTGCATTTGCAGTGACACCAAGCAACACGACCGGCATAAAAATATAAGACTTTGCTGACATGGGTATTCTCTCATCCTCTGGTACGGGTATGGTGACACAGTTATACTGCATACACCACAGGAACGATTGCCCAAGAAAAACCGCCCAATGGGCGGTGAGGGTTAACGCATACGTGGTAATCTTCTGAATGGACAAGACATACCAAAAATATATCTGTAATCTGCGCCACCAAGTGCACGTGGACAGTTTTTATCTGTGCAACCCTTGGAATGATTTTGGTTGTATTTGCAACTAAATTTACGAACAGGTTCCGTCCATTCAATTTCGCCACTAACATAGCGCACAGCGGTATTGAAAAATTCTGTTGCCGCATTCGCATCCAAGCGACCACGTGTTTTGTATTCTTCACTGTATGCGGATGTTTGCTTGATAATGTGTACTGCGTAAAAGTTTTCGCCACGTGTTATATATACATCGCCATTTTCGTGATTATATACTTTGATTGCGTCCGAAATATTATAATATCTGCACAATGGTGTGATTGGCATATTTAATCCCTTTTTATCTTGTGCAAGATGGTATCAAAAGATAGACGTAACGCAATAAAAAACCGCCCCAAACGGGGCGGTGAAATTATCTTTGCTTATCTTTACTACAACGAAATACTTGGTCGAATAAATCAACGTAAAACTTACCGAAATAATTGCCTTTTTTATGACTGGTCGCAGCATATATTCCCAATGGAAATACAACCCCAGTCGCCAGACACCCCAACATAAAACTTTCCACTGGGTGTGAATCAAGCAGTGCTGGCAAGGCGACGACTGATGTCAAGCCAGCCCATGCGGTTGTTCCCTTGGCAATGTTTACTAATAATTTCCTATCAAATTTCTGTGTCTGCATAAAAAAATCTCTTTGGGACGGTGGGGTTATTTTTGTTTTGCAATATGGCATCTGCAGACAGAGTGTCGTGGATTTGGAATAATAACTTCGTCATTACGCATTTTCTTGTACAGACCGCAAAAATTACGCTTAGAACCCATAATACGTTTTTCCCATAGATATCCACAATTTTCACATGATGTATCTGGTAATGCAGCAGCAGAGATATTATAGCCACATGTTTGAACAAAATCTTTCATTGATCCCATAACTTGACCCCTTTTTTTGTTGTAAAAAAAATACCCCAGTGGGGTATTTAAATTGGTTTTTATATCGAAACTGGATTTATTCTGGCGACGACCTACTCTTCCGTGGCTTAAGCCAAAGTACCATCGGCGATACGGGGTTTCCCTGTCTGGTTCGGGATGGAACAGAGGGTGGCTCCCGCTCAATAATCACCAGAATAAATCCAGCGAAC